>CAZIQP010000023.1:0-37838 GCA_964541315.1 uncultured Opitutaceae bacterium | reverse complement strand
AACTCCACGATAGCGGAACCGAGTGGCGCACACACAACCGAACGCATCCCGAGCCGGTCAATTTGGCAAAGCGTGCCATCAATGATGGCGGAAGCATGGGGAGTGGTCTTCAAAGTAATGAATCCCGATCAAAGGGATTTTCCGCCACAGCGGCGAATCTAATTTTTCGTTAAACGACACACCGGTCTGGTCGCCGGAAGGTCAGACGGAGATTGAAAGTATTAATTCAAACCCAACGCACTCACCTGCGACGTAGCTCCCGGCGCATACAGTTCTCCACCGCCGAAACGCCGGATGAGCGTCCACATCCCGACAACCAGCGAATGGTACCGGATCTCGTAACGTTCATCCGAAAGTTCTGCTGTCTGGATGAAATTGAAGCTCACCAATGTCCGGTCCAAGGAGAGCGAAAACACCCGCACAGGAAACAACCCGAGTTCATCCACCGACGGTCCGACCCGCAGATCAATGACGCCGGTGCGATCATCCGCATCCGATTCCACGATCATTTCACCCCGGGTGGTGTAGGCCCACCAGCCGTTGTGCCGCAGTTCGAGCCGTTCACAAAACCCCGCGGCCCATTTCGGAAGGTTTTCAATGTCGGCGAGAAAATTAAAAACGGTGTCGCGCGGAGCGAACACGGCGACGGAAACGGTGCGGATTTGCATGGGAAAAAATCAGGTTCAAGCGTGCGGTTTGCGCCGGTGGAAGTAGAGGTCGTTGCCGTCCGGGTCCTTGATCGCGAAACTGTGGCAGACGGGGAATTCGTTTGGTCCCCACGTGACCTCAATCCCGGCGGCACGGACGTGCCGGAGAGCATCTTCCAAGTCGGTCACTTCCAGCGCGACGCCCGGGCTCTTGGTTGCATTCATGGCCGGTGATTCGAAATTCGTGAGCGCGAGGGCACTCGGGCCGCCGATGTCGTACTCCACCCACCATTTGCCGGGAGCAAACTCCATCTCCATGCAAGAATGCAGACCCAGCATTTCTCCGTAGAACTTACGGGCGCGGGCGACGTCGGTGACGTGATAGATTACGAAAACAACACCAGCAACATTAAGGGCGGAAGAAGAGGACATGCTGACATTCTACCACCTGGCCCTGACAACCCTATGTCAGGAGCTTTGCCTAGCGGTGCTGCGCCGCGATTTTTTCCGCAGCCACGCGTACGAATTGGCGGAGCTTGGCCGGCGCGATTGCCTCAGCCCGTTCCCCGAAGGACAGGAGCCACTGCGCCGTCCATTCGAGTGAATAGGAATACACGGTGAACTCCGCACCGCCATCGCGTCGCTGCTCTTCGATGAGCGTGGCGTAGCTTTCCCGTTGCGCGCGTTCCTGCGCATGGCGGTGAAACCACACCCGCACCGGCAAGGTTGCACCGTCCGCCTTGGTGTGGTTCATGTGCTCCGTGAGCGAGAAATCCTCGCGTGGCGGAAAGGTCACCGGGAGCAGTTCCAGCCGCTTGATGCGATCGACCCGGAAATGCCGGATCGCTTTTCTCAGCCGGCACCAAGCCACCAGATACCACGAGCCACCGTAGAAAACCACCCCCAGCGGCTCCGCTTCGCGCTGCGTGTCCTCATCGCGTTCGAGCCCGCGGTAGCTCATTCGCAACACCCGCCGAAGCACGACGCCCTGCTGCACGGTCGCCATCCACCGCTGAGCCGCGATGGCGGGCGTCCCCTGCCCCATTTTTCCGCGCACAATCGTGCGACTGACCAGTTTCTCCACATGATCCTGCCTTTCGCGCGGCAGCACGGCGCGGAGTTTATCGAGCGCCGACGCCATCGGGCCTTGCAGCGAGGCGTCGGTAAATTGCTTCACGAGCTCTCCACCCACAAAAAATGCCGCAGCCTCCTCCGCGGTGAACATCACAGGCGGCAACTGATAACCTTTCATCAGGCAGTACCCCACCCCCGCTTCGCCGGAAATCGGCACTCCTGCCTCACCCAAGGCGGCGATATCGCGGTAGACCGTGCGGATGTTGATCTCAAAACGCGTCGCCAGGTCCTCCGCGCGCACGACCCGCCGGCCCTGCAGGAAGAGCACCATCGCCACCAGTCGGTCGGTTCGATTCATCCCGCCACATCATGCGGGACCGGAAGCCATCGCAATATTTTCCTGCCAGGCGTGATCGAGATGGTGACGCACCTCGGCATCAGTCACCGGTTCGAAATTCTCGTAGTACTCCCCGACACTGCCGAAATCCCGCGGCAGGCAAAGGGTGACAAAGCCATGGACGCTGGCGCGTAATTCCAGATAGCCCTCCCGGGCGGCCACGGGAGTCGCCACGATGATGGGTCCGGCCCGGGCATCACGCACCGCCGCCACCGCCACCCGCATGGTCGATCCGGTAGCCAGGCCATCATCAATCAGAATAACCGGCCGGGAATGCAATTGCAGCGCCGGCCGGCCATGACGGTAAGACTGTTCCCGGCGGTGCAGCTCGCGCGTTTCCCGTACGGCCACTGATTCGACCGCTTCCGGTTTCACGCCGAATGCATCGAGCGCACGGTTGTTCAGCACCCGGAATCCACCGGAAGCAACCGCACCCAGCGCGAACTCCGGGTTGAAGGGAGCACCCAGTTTGCGCACAACGAGCACATCAAGTGCAGCCTGCAAAGCATGCGCCACCTCCGCCGCCACCGGCACCCCACCCCGTGGCAGCGCCAGCACCAACAAACCCGGCCGGCTTGCATAAGGAGTCAGCTTCTCCGCCAGTAATCGACCGGCGACGGCACGGTTGGAGAAAATCAGCCGCATAAGTTTTCGTGGTTAAGCTGCGTAAATTTACACCCAATGGCAGAAATCTCCTAATGTGATTCCTGCGCATCCCTTGTTCAGCGACCAACCCTCTCAAGCCGAACCCGAAAGGCAAATTTCCCGCACGACGCTCTCCGATCATTCGTCTGATTTCTTGAGAATCAAGGAATCACCAGTTCCATGCCGACATGGATATCGCTCTCGTTTTTCATCACCTTGCGGTTGGCCGCGTAAATATCCTTCCACCTGGCTTTGTTCTTGTAGTAACGCTGGGCGATATTGGAAAGCGTGTCACCCTTTTGCACAACGTGCTTCCGTGGGGCCGTCTTGGCGGGAGCCGCTGTTGCGGCCGGCGCGGGCGCAGGTTTGAGGCGCACGATTTCACGAGAGGAAGCAGGGGGCGGCGCAACGACCAAGGGTGCAGTGACAGCCGGTTTCAACGGGAGCTTGGCCGTGGGCGCGGCGGGGCGGGTCCGCACCGTGGGAATGGTGTCGAAACCAAGGCTGAAATTATTTTCGGCGGCGGGTGGACCCGGAGTGGCGCCGTTGGATGGCGCATTGTCAGCGAGCGAGACAGCCGTGGCATGGTTGGCCTGAAGATCGGCGAGCTGTTGTTTAAGCTGGTCGTTTTCCAGCTTCAGCTTGTCCATGGCGGCGATCAGATCGACGCGTTTGGCCGCATTTTCAATCGGCTGCGCCGGCAGGCTCCGGGCGAATTCACGGATGCATCCGTCGATGCGTTGGCGCACTTGCGGGGCGAGCGGGCTGTTAGGCCGCAGCGCGAGGTACTTCTTGAAATGGTAGATGGCCGAGAGCGGATCATTGATGTGCTGCTGGTAGAGCAGCCCGATCTCGAGTTGAGATTCGGGAGCGTCTTCCCCCCGCTTGTCGATGACCTTGAGAAAAGCCGTGAGCGCTTCCTGGTGCCGGCCGGTCTTCAGGAGTGACTGGCCTTCCTTGTAATAAGGTTCATCGGTCTCGGTGGCGTAGGCCAGCCGGTCGCGGTCACCGCAACCCGACAGCCACAAGGCCACGACCGCACAAAGGATCCCAGGCAGCCAGCGGCGGAGGTTAAAGGATATGAGGGGCAATGCAGGAAAGAAGTTGAATGGATAAGCGCGACCGGTACGTTTGCGTGAGGTTCCCCCCGACTCAAGTATTTGATGCCGCTGAACGACAAAACCATCCTTGCCCAAGCCCGCCGCTGCCTCGCCATTGAAAGCGAAGCGCTCGACGCCACCGCCAAGGCGCTCAATGCCGAATTCATCCAGGTGGTGCGCCTTATCGAGAAGGCTCTCGGGGAGGGGAAAAAACTGATCTTCAGCGGGGTGGGAAAAAACGCCCATATCGCCGAGAAGCTCACGGGCACGTTCAACAGCATCGGCGTTCCCTCCTGCTTCCTCGATCCGACCCAGGCTTTGCATGGCGACCTGGGCCTGTGCGCACCGGGGGATGTGGCCATTTTATTGAGCAACAGCGGGGCCACGGCGGAAATGCTGCGCCTGCTGCCCTTGTTTGAAAAATTCGGCCTGAAGACGGTGGCCCTGACCGGTGCCGTCGGCAGCGAACTGGCCAAAGGCGCCGATTTTCGCCTGACATTCTGCGCACCCCGCGAAGCCTGCCCGCTCTCGCTCGCCCCCACCGCGAGCACCACCGCAGCCCTCGGCCTCGGCGACGCGCTCGCCATGGTCCTCCTCGAAACCCGCGGCCTGACCCGTGAAGGTTTTGCCAAATACCATCCAGCCGGCACGCTGGGCCTGACTCTGTTGCTCCGGGTGAAGGACATCATGCGCACCGGTGAAAGTTGTCCGGTGCTGAAGGAAGCCAGGACCACGGTACAGGAGGCGATTTTTGCCATGACCAAGGCAAAGGCCGGAGCGGTGGCGCTGATCGACGCGAAAGGACGGCTGACCGGCATTTTCACCGATGGAGATTTTCGGCGCAGCGCCTTGGATGGCGGTACCGGCTTCCTCCAGAATTCCGTGAGCAACGCCATGACCCGGGGGGGCAAGACCGTGGCGGCGGAAGCACTCGCGGTGGAAGCGCTGAAGCTGTTTCAACAATTCAAGATCAGTGATCTCTTCGCCCTTGATGCCAAGGGGCGTCCGGTCGGCTACATCGACGTGCAAGATCTGCCGAAGCTAAAGATGCTTTGAGGCCCCACCGTAATGGGTGGCAGAGGATGGCTTAATAATCAGCGGCTTGGTTTGCACGGCTGCTTGTCATTGCCGGGGTTTGGGCTAATCCATGGAAGCATGGCAACGCCACCTTTTGTCTATCAGGATCCAATGCCGCTGGGTGCGGATGAAACGGAATATCGCCTGCTCACCCGCGAAGGCGTGTCGACGGCGACATTTGAGAACAAGGAAATACTCAAGGTCACGCCTGAAGCGCTCACTTTTCTCGCGCGCGAAGCGTTTCATGACACCAACTTTTTTCTGCGGCCGAAACATCTCGAACAGGTGGCGGCGATCTTGCAGGACCCGGAAGCATCGGCGAACGATCGCTATGTGGCGCTCACGCTGCTGAAGAATGCCGAGATTGCCGCCCGGGGCATTTTGCCGATGTGCCAGGACACCGGTACCTGCGCGATTTTCGCCAAAAAAGGCCAGCAGGTCTGGACGGGAGCCAACGACGCCGAGCATCTTTCGAAGGGAGTCTATGAGTGCTACACGAAGGAGAATCTCCGCTATTCACAAGTGGCGCCGTTGGACATGTTCAAGGAGGTCAACACCGGGACGAATCTGCCGGCCCAGATCGATTTGTATGCGACCGAGGGCGCGAAGTATGAATTTCTCTTTGTGGCCAAAGGCGGGGGTTCGGCCAACAAACTGTTTCTTTTCCAAGAAACCAAGGCTCTGCTCAATCCGAAGAGCCTGGAGAAGTTCTTCGTGGAAAAGATGCAACTGCTCGGCACCTCAGCCTGCCCGCCGTATCACCTCGTGTTCGTGATTGGCGGTACTAGCGCCGAGGCGTGCACAAAGACCTTGAAGCTCGCGACCACCAAGTATCTCGACGCGCTGCCCACCACCGGCAACGAGCATGGACAGGCTTTCCGGGATATTGAGCTGGAGGCAAAGGTGCTGAAACTCGCGCAACAGGCAAAAGTCGGCGCGCAGTTTGGCGGCAAATATTTCGCCCTCGATGTGCGCGTCGTCCGCCTGCCCCGGCACGGCGCCAGTTGCCCCGTCGGCATGGGCGTCTCGTGCAGTGCGGATCGCAACATCAAGGCCAAGATCACGCGGGACGGCATCTTTCTGGAAAAAATGGAGGACAATCCCGGACGGTTCATTTCGGAGGAAGCCCGGACGTTCAAAGACACCAACATTGTCCGCATCGATCTCAATCGGCCGATGAAAGACATCCTCGCTGAACTGACCAAGTATCCCGTGACAACGCGCGTATTGCTCAGCGGGCCCATGATTGTTGCCCGTGACAGTGCCCATGCCAAACTCAAGGAGCGGATCGACGCCGGACAAGGACTGCCCGACTACGCCAAGAATCATCCAATTTATTATGCCGGGCCGGCCAAAACGCCTGCCGGCTATGCTTCCGGCTCTTTTGGACCGACCACCGCAGGCCGCATGGACAGCTATGTCGACTTGTTCCAATCGCACGGCGGCTCGATGGTCATGCTGGCAAAAGGCAACCGAAGCAAAGGCGTGACCGATGCGTGCAAACGGCATGGCGGTTTTTATCTCGGCAGCATTGGCGGCCCGGCGGCCATTCTCGCCCAGGACAATATCAAGAAGGTTGAAGTGCTCGAATATCCTGAACTGGGCATGGAAGCCATCTGGAAAATTGAGGTGCAGAATTTCCCGGCCTTCATCCTGGTCGATGACAAGGGGCATGACTTCTTCTACGACGTCTGCGGCATCTGCACCGCCGAGAAATAATCCTATTCACCAATGAAGGTCACCTGCACCTGCCGATGGTGAGGGGCGTGACGGTGCTCCCAGAAAAATATCCCCTGCCACGTCCCCAGCAGCAGGCATCCATCGGCAAACGGAACGCTTTCGCTGGTGCGGGTCAGCGCCATCTTGACATGACTGGGCATGTCATCGGCACCTTCGAGCGTGTGAGTGAAGTGCGGATCGTTTTCCGGTACCAATCGATCCAGCCAAGCCTCGAGATCGGCCCGGGCGCCGGGATCGGCATTCTCCATGATGACAAGGCTGGCGCTGGTGTGCTGGCAAAAAACCGTGGCCATCCCATGACGCAACCCGCTTGCTTTCAATTCCCGGATAACATCGGCCGTAATTTCAAACAAGCCGGCATGGCGGGTCTGCAGAGAGAGTGTGGTTTGACGCACCGGCATGGGAGAAAAAAGAAGCAACATCAGCCTGAAAATGACAAGGCCCGCCGTTGCAGCGGGCCTGATCAGAGAACCTTTTTATTTTCGTGCTAGAACTTCAATGAAACCTGATCGCCCTTCAACCCCACTCGGGTGAAGTGATCACTGACGCTGGTGGCATCAGCCAATAATTGCCGGGTCAGGCGCTCACGGACAATTGCGGAGGCCTGTGGTTCTGGCGTAAACTGGCGCTCATTGAACTGGGCGAGCAACCGCGAGCGCTTGGAAGCCAGGGCTGATACCGATGCGAGTTCCGCCTCCGCCGACCGCTGGAGACGGTTGGCTGTGGCAGAAAATGAATTATCGACCAGCGTCTTCACCAAGTGGATTTCAGTCCGAGCAGGAGTTTCGATATTGGTTGCGAATAGTTTTGCAGCGGGCGATTGAACCGGCTGAGAAGCACTCCACGGAGTCAATTCGGAAGCATGATCAGGGAGATTGGCGGAAAGAGGCGCATCGGCCACCTGGACTGGACCCACAGGCAAACCTGATTTGGAGGAAGAGTTGTCCGCAGCAACAGCCTGAAGTTGTTTGGAAACAATAGGACTGGCAACGGCAGCCGCAGCGATTTGGGCGGGAGCGGTGCTGGATTCCGAATTGGTTGGCGCAATCTGTTCGATGGACTTTGGCGAATGTAATTTGACCGAGATCAAGGAGAAAGCGAGAACAGCCGCAGCCCCAAGAGGGAGAATGACCCGACGCCCAGCCAGCATCCGTGGCGCGGTTTGCCACCACGGACGACGATCAATCAAGGCGGCAAGTTGTTTTTGACGGAGCTCAGATTCAAATCTGGACCAAAATTCCGGAGGCGGACGTTCGGCCCGCTTGAGCTGAAGAAGATCCTCGAGGGATAAGGGAGAGCGATGATCAGAGTCTGGCATGATTTTATCGGAGATAGTTGCTTAACTCAGCTTGGAGGAATTGTTTTGCGTAGTGCAGACGGGAGCGCACGGTCCCCTCAGAGCAGTCCATAACTTGGGCAATCTCGGTGTGGCTGAGTCCATCGATTTCGAATAAGCTGATCACGGTGCGATGCTTGATAGACAATTTTTGCATCGCTTCGTTCAATTTTTCCTGAAGTTCATGCAGGTAGGTATCCCTATCCGCAGTATTTTTATCGGCCAATTGGGCAAGGATCTTGGCGCCAGCTTCCTCTTCGTTCAGTTTTTCAAGGCTGAAAAAATGGCGCAAACGATTGCGTCTCAAATGAGTTATAGTGGTGTATACAGCGATCTTATAGAGCCAGGTGAAAAAAGAAGCTTGGCCGTTAAACCGATTGATGGATTGAAAGGCCTTTATGAAGGCGTCCTGTGTAAGATCAGCCGCATCTTCGCGATTCGAAGTTAAATTGTAAACCACACCGAAGACCCGCTCGCGATATTTGCGGATCAATTGATCGAATGCTGCCGTGTCCCCCGCCTGTACCTTTTGCACTATGATATAGTCCGCATCAGCCTCCTGCTGGCGTTCGGGAGAGGTGACGATTGACCGATTGAAAACCTTGGAAAGGTTCATCTGCGAATCCCAATAGATAGCGACCGAGTGATGTGGTGCAAATGAATATTAACGACCGAGTGAAGCTTGATAGAGTGTTTGCACTTGCGCAGCAAGAACGTCGCAAAGCCGCAACATCAACGGCACCGGCAAAAGATCGCTATGCGAGGTGAAAGCACTTCTGGCCAAAGAAAGCTCCGAATCAATGGCTTGGACCACATCGGCTGCAATCCCCAGTTCGCGCATACGCCCGACACTCGATGCCAGAGGCATCGGCAGGCCTTCATGCAGAGCTTTCAAAACAGCCTCCCGTTCAAGGGGAGGCAGTTTCTCCAACAAGAACATAAGAGGGAGAGTTAATTTACCGGTGGCCAGATCGGTCCCGAGTGTTTTGCCAATTTTTTTTTCCTCACCGATAAAGTCCACCAAGTCATCGTAAATCTGATAGGCGATGCCAAGGTGACGGCCAAAATCATTCGCAGCTTTGACAAATCCCGTCCCATGGCCCGACAAAAGCGCACCGAGCCGGCAGGATACCCGGAAAAGTTCGGCGGTTTTCAGATCAATCACCCGGTAATAGTCGGCCACTGTCAGGCTGGTATCGCGTCGTCTCATCGTTTGCATGATTTCCCCGGAACACACTCTTCGGGTGGATTCTGAAACCAAACGGCAAATCTCATTGGTGGGAAACAGCGAGGCTACATGCAATGCCTGACAAAACAGCGTGTCACCGAGCAAAACCGCCGCATCGGGACCAAACTCCCGTGAGGCCGTACGCCGGTTTCGACGGATATCAGCCTGATCCATGATATCATCATGCACGAGAGTGGCCAGGTGCACCATTTCGATGACCCCGGCGGCTCGCACCAAATCATCGCTGATGATTCCGGCTCCTTGCCACCCGCTGATGAATACCAAAGAAGGCCTGAGCCTTTTGCCTGTGCTTTCCAAGCAATATTGCGCCATGGACTGAATTTCCGGTTCAAAGTGTGCCACTTGGCCAGCCATGAAAATGTCCAGCGCCGCCATTTGCGGCGCAATCTGACGAAATACGGCGTTCAGATCGCCTGTAAAAGCTGAAAAGGTGTTAGTGTTGACAGTCGCGGCAGACATCTAACAGGAAATGAAGCAATGCTCCTTAAATTGCTAACAAATATTCTACCGGCCAGCCCGGGACCATTCAATGTTTTGATTCATAAAAAAGGCGTACCGAAAATTCGGTACGCCTGGTAAATTTAAATCAACAAACAATGATCAATTTTTCTCAGCGGGCGCTGGTTTGAGATACAGCTCCCCGCCTTTTTGGATACGCTGACCGGGCAGCTCATCACGGGTGACACCCGCAGCTTGGACAGCACGTGGATCAAACATTTCCTCCGGTGCGGCACCATCGGCACCAACGGTACGGGCAGTGATAAAGATCAGCAGGTTGGTGGTGGTTTCGTCTTTGCTCTTCGAGGAGAAGAGGCGACCCAATCCGGGAATATCGCCTAACACGGGAACTTTGGTGGTCCCGTTGTTCTTATTCGCGGTGATCAAGCCGCCAATGCCAGCAGTATAGCCGCTCTGCAGTGAAATCTGTGTCTTCACCTTGCGCGAGGCAATAATCGGAATTGTGGCTCCACCAGCGCCACCGAAAGTGGTTGATCCGTTCCGGATACTGACTTCGGGCTCAATCGCCATTTTGATTGTGCCCTGTGAATTGACCTGCGGGGTGACTTTCAAAATCACCCCGATCGGCTTATAGGTAAAGCCCGATACTTCAAAGGCACCACGCTCGGAATTATAGGTGTAGCTCGGAATGGGGAATTCTTCGCCCACATTTAAGGTGGCCTCTGTATTATTGAGGGTCACTACCGTTGGATTGGAGACAACCTTTACCGTGTTGAGTGATTTCAATGCCGAAATAACCACATTGAAATCAGAAGCGGAGAACAAAGCGGAGGCTACCCGGGAGGTACTGCCAGTTCCTGTAAGACTGGATAGTGCATTTAAGGCATTCGAGGCATTCGACGTAAAAGTGTCCAATGGAGTCCAAGAAGCGGGCGTTCCAGGTGTAGCGGGCGAGATGACATTACCTGTAACATCGTAAACTGCCGGTGTGCCCGGGACTGCAGGGGTGTAATTTGTCGCACTAGTAACCGCAGGGACCGTTGCAGGTAATCCGCTAACCGTTCCAGAAGGAAGAGCTATCGTTGAAGTTGCATAAGTCGCTCCAGTGGCAGGATTGGTGATATAGGTTACTGAATTGCCAACTGTGGTGCCATTTTGTCCGTTGATCCCATTGCTAGAGGTCTGGCCACTGCTTTTCGAGAAAGCTTGGCTGATGTTACCCACACCTAACTGTAGGCCTTGCAGGCCGGCCCAGTTCACGCCGATGTTGCGCACATCGCGATCCGTTACCTCGACGAACTTGGATTCGATCATCACTTGGTCAGTAGCCTTGTCGAGTTTCTCGATTATGGTGCGTACGCGACCCATACGCGAAGGCCGCTCTGTGACCACGAGAGCATTGCTGCGGGCATCAACGAGTATTTTTCCGCCGGCAGCGGCGTCAACCAGTCCATCGACGGTGGGCTTGATATCCGATGCCTTGGCATAATTCAGGATAAAAACCTCGGTCGACGTTGGCTCCACCTGCAACGAGTCGTTGCTGACAATCTTGATGATGTTGCCATCTTCGATGTAGGTGAAATTGACCGGGGACAGGACCACCGAAAAGATTTGCCGCCAGGAAACATCCCTCAATTTGATGGAGGTCTTGCCCACCAAAGTGTCGGGCACCACGAGGTTCAGCTCGAAGAGATCGGCGACATTGCGCAAAATGGTTTTGATGTCTTCATCCGGAAAATCCACGGATAAAGTATCCTTTTCACGATTAACGGCCGCCGGGGTCGGGGCTGCCGGGGTTGGAGCCGCCGCGGCAGGCGCTGCCGCCGGGGTTGCGGCCGCAACGGGAGCTGCCGTTTGAGCCTGACCAAGGGAGGTCAGGGTCAGGGCGGCAAGCGCGGACATTAATAGGCGGGTGCTCATAATGGGGTTCCTCATTTGATTGGTCTGGTTAGTTCCTCACGATTTAGTCGGAGGGTAAAACTGGTTCGGTCGATGGCGGTGATCTCAATGGTGTATTCAGTGCCTTCAAAGTTAATCGTCATCGGCATGCCAGCTTTCACGCGCTTTTGACCGAAGATAAGCGTTTGCTGGCCGTTGAGATTGAAGTTTCCAGTGGGTTTTAGCTGGGCACCGATGGCCTCAAGAATCTCGTGATCACTGCGGGGACCGGCCTTCGGTGCCTCGCTGGCGGCCGGTCTGGTGAGTCCCATCGCCTCACTAAAAGCAGTCGAATTAAAAGGATCGATCGCGTCTGCCGGAATCATGGGCGGTTTGATCGCCAAAATGCTTTCTGCCGCCGACAGCAAACTCTGGCGTGCATCAGGCTTGGAAACGACTTGGCCCTGAATGGTCAGGACTGCCGACACGCTGCCCAGTGCGAATATCAAATGTCTGTTCCGTGATTTCATGGCGTGCCAAGCAATTCAATGCTCATACTGACACTCAACAGGCCACCTGCGGTGGTGTCGCCGGCGGCTTTGTTGAATGAAATTGAAGTGTATTTCGCGAAATATTTTCCGTTTTCGATTCTCTGGAGAAATTCCAGCACCTGTTTAAAGTTGCCTTGCATTGTCACCACATAAGGAATGCCAATGAAGAGGCTGCCACCGGGGCGGCCGGCTTGGTTTTGACGAACATCAGTGAGCTTGACCCCGGTGTCGCTCTCCAGCCGGTAGAAATATTGGAGATTGGTCGCCAGTTGATTTGCCTTCACCAGCCTGGACTCCAATTGTTTGGCTGCTTGTTGAATGGCTTCGGTTTGTTGGACAAGCCCCGTGGAGTTTCTCACATTGCTGGCCATTGCTTCGCTTTGCTGAGTGACTTCGTCCAATTGCTGTTTGGTGGTGTCAATCGTATCGCTAGTCAGATAAATCGTCACACCGCCAATCAAAGAAACGATCCCGCAGGCCACCCCGATCGGGTGCTTTTTCAACAGAATGATGAGGTCGGCACCGGTCATGATTTCGTCTCCTTGCCAGCGGGTTTGAATTTAAGAACGATCTCGAAACGCATGAATCCTCCGGCAGGATCGGGATTGATCGAGGGCATGTTGACGGATTCGAACTTGGACCCGATCAACGGGGAGTTACGCAGGATACCGACATATTTGTCGGCCGCGCCACTCGCCGTGTCCTTGCTGCCTGCCACAATGCCGCGCAAAACACACTGATCGCCACTTGCCCCGGAAAAACGCAAATCAACGGACTCGATCTGCACCTCCTTGAGCAGCGTTTTCCCAAGCAAAAGCACAAAGGCGGATGGTGCCATTGCTCTTTTGGTGAAGTTGTTAGCTTCGATGATCTTCTTGCCCTCCGTCTCGAATATTTTGGAAAGCCGAAGCGCTTCCGCATTATCTTTGGTTGCTTTCGCTATTTCCGACTTGGCCGTATCAATCTGGCCCTTCAAGTCCAGGATGCGATATTCCCGCATTCCCACCAAAATGAGCAGACTGGCGGCGATGGCAATGGATGTGACATTGACGAAGAAGGTGGTGCGCACGACCTTGGTATCCGGCAACCGCTCAAAGTTGCGAAAATTAGGATGCCACAGCGTCACAGACGCTGGGTTGGCGTCACTTTTTTTGATCAATGACATTGTCGTATGAAGCTATTAAGGCCAAGAGGCCCAACCAGCGCTCGTTAAGTGGGACTGGACTGGCGCCTTCGGCAAAACGAATGCCGGATGACTCCAACCACGGTTGCATATCCAAGGTGAATTGGGCCACTCCCAAAGCGGTGGTCATTGTAGCACTCAACCAATTCAATGATTGAGGCAGTTGGGTGCAAAGCACCCCGCCAATTGACTGCCCGGTCTGAACCTCGTAAAAGCCGATGGATGACTGAAGTTCCTTCAAAAGCTTCTTCGTCAAGGAAAGACCCATGCTGGTAAAATCGAATGTGTTGGAATAAAACAACTTCTTTGCCGACTCCTCGTCCTTCAGCCCCAGTTCTTTTTGCACCACCGGTATCATGGCTGCGATGCCGCTTTGGATCGGACGGGAAATTTCCACCCCCTCGGCTGACAGAATATAGCTTTGGGTCGTGTCCGAACCAAACTCCAAAAGCAATAAAGGCGTTTTGCTCTGCTTGAACTTCAGATAATTGACCAAGGCACCCAAGGTGGCAACCGAAGACAGCTCCAACCGTTCAGGATAAACCATCATGGTCAGGAGCGAGTCCTGCATGGCATCGATTTCTTCACTCGGTAATCCGCAAAAAATCACCTCTTTCTGATTGGCCTTGGAATCGTCGTACTCACTGCCATCGGTGGAATTCACCACCATCATGGTATATTTTTCAGGATCGACGCGAAACTGCTGGGTGTAGATCTCGTTAAAGTAAGCGGGTTCCTTGATCCGCTTAAGATCCAAGGTGTGCCGGCGTACCACGCGCTTGGAAGGGAAAAGGCCACACCTGGTATGGGCCAAACCTGTCGGCCCCTTGCCGGGAGCGGTTTTGAGATATTCTTTCAGAGAGTTGGTATCGTTGGCCGCAAACTCCTTAACTTCCTCAATCACCAATGGCACATGAGCCTGTGACATCCTAGCCAGCATGATGGATTGATCACCAAATTCGATGCAGTAGCCCTTGGTTTTGCTCGAGAATAAAGCCATGCTAGATATTGGTCGGGTTAAGCTTGTGTGGGGCAACTATCGGCAAATTAGGGTGAAAATTTAATCCGATGGCATTGTGGACAAACACCAAGGGCGAATTAATCGTGCTGATTTCGATACGTTGCCTCCTTCCAACTGACAAGTTAAATAATCACCGACGCCCTTTGGCCACAAGCATTTCGAGATATTTTACATTGCAAATCTATAGCAAAAAACCCGCCAAATGACGGGCGGGTTTGCGGTAAACATGGCATCCAGAAACTGGAATATGTTTATTTTTGCCAAGTGCGTTTCTTGTGACGGTTCGCTTTAAGGCGCTTCCGGCGTTTATGCTTCGACATCTTCAGACGTCGTTTCTTCTTCAGATTTCCCATGGATAAAGTTAGTGTTTAGCCGGCCAACTTGCGTGCGCAGTACGACGGTGTAAAGCCCGAATTTATTATACTAGCCGCATCGGTACCGGGACTCGGCGGCGATGCTGGGTGAAAATCAATTCCCCCGCAACTGAACCAAGATTCAATCCAGTCAGCACCGCCACGACTCGGCGATACATGTTTAGCTGCCCCATATGGCGGGAAACCGCCTCCACCATCTGTTCTTCGGCAAATCGGTCGGTTTTAAAATCATAGACGATTGCCCGTCTCGCTCGACCGGCAACATCGTGCTCCACCACCACCCGGTCAAATACGCCCGTCACCCAAATATTATCCAAAACCACTTCAAATGTGCGCTCCCGCCACAATTCCTTGCGTCCTGCGTTCGCTTGTTTGGTCCAGATGGATGCCAGCCCGGGCTCGCGCAAACACCCCGCAGCTTCGTTTAATACCTCAACCGGCAGCCCACGCCGCTCCCATTCAGCCAGCTTGGCCGCACCGTTCCACTCCACTTCCGAAAATAATTTGTGCACAGCCGATCCGAATTCGGCCCCCGCATTCGCTTCAAGGGAGAACAATCCTGCGGCGTTCCATCGCTCTTTGTTATCACCAGACGGTCGCCTTGCCATCAGTCGGGCTGGGAGTGGTTCAATGCCTTTAATGGATGCAATTTCCGGCTTCATCACTGCCGGCCTTTCCGCAGCAGTCAGATTCGTGTGCCAGTCAGCCTCACCTGTGGCCCAACCGCCGGTTAGCTTCAACTTCCCCACTCTCACTTCGCCCGCATCTTCGCCGAGCGTCCCGGTCAGCAGCCGCCGGTAATTCCGCGATGCCGAATCCGACGCCGGCGTTGTGATCACATACATCGCCCGTTTCGCCCTCGTCATCGCCACATACAGCAGGGAGAGCGCCTCATAACCGGCCTCCGCCTCCGCCGCGCGTACATGAGCCGCGAGCACCTCGTCGGCCGCACAAAATAATTTTGGCGGCAAATCCAACACCCACTCGACCGAGCGGTCAGGCAGCTTGTGCACCGCCAAACCCTCTCGCGCCTGATCCAGCTTCTTGCCCTCCAGGTCCGGCAACATCACCACATCAAAGCCGAGCCCCTTGGACTTGTGAATGGTCATCACACGGATGATCGCCGCCCCTTCATTTTCACGCACGGTATGCCGCTCCATGAACGCCACAAACTCCGCCACATCACGCCGCCCCGTCTCATCGAACAATCGCGCTGCGGCCACAAACTGCCGTGCCCGGGTCCGGTTGAACTCGTCATCCGGCGCCAGCAGCGCAACCAGTTTCGCCGACCACCATTCCATCGTATGCTCAAAACCGTCCGCGTGGATCTGCCCCAGCACCCGTTCAGCCAGCGTCTCCGGAACAACCAGTCCCTCATCCCGCAACACCGATCCGAGCGGCGTCATCCGCAAATGTTCCTGCGCCAGAGTGTCGCCGGGATGGGCCGCCGCCTGCACCAGCGCAAGCAATGCCTGGCCAAAAGGATTGTCCGTGCATACATGCAGATCCGCCTCCGCAACCGCAGCCAGCCCTTCGCGGCGCAGGAATTCCGCCAGCTCGGCCGCCGTGCCGTTCGACTGCACCAACACCGCGCAGGTAAGCCCGCGTTCCAGCGGCCGGATCTCGCGCAACAACTCCAGCACCATGGCCCAACGCGCGTGTTCCTCCTCCGCATGCAGCCACGCCGCCTGGCCCGTGCGCTCCGGCACCGCCGTGGTGTGCGCGCGCCATTCGCGATTCCAGTTCGTGGCGATGTCTCCCGGGAAAAGATCCTGCAACACGGCCGCGTCACCGAACACCGTGTTCACCATCTCAATCAACGCCGGGCCGGAACGCCGCGACTCGACCAGATGCTCTTCCGCAATGTTGTCCGGCTTCGCCGCGTTGTAGTGGTTCAGGATCTCCCGGAACAGCCGGGGATCGCCCTCGCGCCACGTGTAGATCGCCTGCTTCACATCCCCGACGCAAAAAAATGTCCGCACCTCCGCCTCATCCTGCACCGCCTCGTCGATGAGGTTTTTGAGCACGCTCCATTGTCCGTAGCTCGTGTCTTGAAACTCATCCAACAGCCAATGATCGATCTCCGCATCCAAACGGTAGTCGATGAAGAGCCGCCCATCGTGCGCTGCACCCCGCGTCAAGCTCGGCGCCCCGGCCCCGGGCGCCAGCAACCGCTGCACATCGCCAAAGGTCATCTTGCCCGCGCGCCGCACCGCTTCGTGATAAAAGTTCTCGTAACCGCGCAACACCGCGTGAATCCCGCGTGTCGTCTCCAGCCGTCGTGCTAACTCGCCGCCGATCACATGCCGTGCACATTCCCGCAACGCCGCGCAGGCCGACGCGCTCAATTCCTGCTTCTTCCGGTCAAACTCCAGCACAGCACGCCCCGCATTGATATCGTCCCACAAATCCAACGCCTTCTCCAAGACATAGGCCAGCCCGCGTGGCAATGTCACTCCCGGAGCCCAGTCCGCGAGCTCGGCTAAAAACGTCTCCCAGCGACCCCGTTGCTTTTCGCCCAGCCCTGCCTCGCCCAGCCACACGCGCAACGCCCGCACCGCCAGCGGCACATCGGCTTTCCCCTTCAGCCATTGACAACCCTGCGGCCAGATCAGTTCCGGGTTGCCCCAAAGCGCGCCCTCGCGCGCCGCCAGGAAAATTTCCTGATGCTCATCGATAAACTCATCCAGTTGCGTCCCCAGCCGCTTCGTCTCCCGCCCGAACGTCGCGCGCTTGAAGGCCTCGATAAATTCCTTCTGCGCCACATCCAGCTCGCCTGCCCGCGCAAACATCCGTTGCAGCACCCGCCGCCGCTCCAGCCGCGCCGCGTATTCCTGCAAAATCTCGAAATCTCCGGTCAGGCCCAGCTCGAGCGCAAAGGCCCGCGCGATCCGCGCAAAAAAGCTGTCGAGCGTGCCGAGCCGCAGCCGTGGCATCGCCTCCGTCACCTCCCGCAACATCCGCAAGAAATCCGCCCGGCCCAGTTCCGGCCGGCCCGTCTCGGCCGCGAGTATTTTCGCGCGTTCTTCATTCGCCGCGGCCTCGGCCAGTTTTTTCAGGATTTCATCAAAAAACTCGCCGGCTGCCTTTCGCGTAAACGTCAGCGCCACGATGCGCTCCGGCTTCGACCCTTGCGCGAGCAGACGGATAAAGCGCCCGGTGAGCGCGTAGGTTTTCCCCGAACCTGCCGAGGCCAGGATCATCACATGCCGCGATGCGCTCATGGATGGATGTCCTCCCATGCCACGCTCTCCGCCGCGCCCTGGTGAAACAGCGCCGCAAAATCATCCAGTTCGCGCTCCCGGCCCGCCAGCTCGCGTGGCGGCCAGAATTCTCCCGCGTGGATCGCCGCACACACGCCCGCGGCGCAACGCCAGGCCGATTCCTGCAACTCCGGTGTATAGCCGTCCCACACCGCCAGACCGGTCTCGCCCGATGCCTTCGGCAGATTAAAATAACCGCAGGAAATATTCCGGCCGTACTCTGGCGACAACGCGTGCAGGTAGAGCGGCAATTGCAGATCCGTCCATCCGCGCGTTTTTCCCATGCCGGCAAACTGCGCCCACTCCGGCACTGTCTCGCCCGCGCGCAACGCCCGCAGATGAATCTCCGCCGGTGAAACCGCCGTGTCCGAGGTTTTGTAATCGAGCACGCGCACCGCTCCGGTCAGCGCGTTGCGTTCGATCCGGTCGATCTTCCCGTTCACCGTCAGACCGCCCACGTCGATCGAGAATTTTTTCTCCACCGCCTCGATCACCCAGCCGGCAGCACATTCGCGCGCCTGGACCTCCGCCGCCTTCGCCAGCCGCTGGTGCGCCGACTCCACCTGCACCAGCAACGGCAGCGTCAGTTCCGGGCCGAAGCGTCGCCGCACATGCCGGTCAAACTCCGCCCGGATAAAATCCCGCAACACCGCCGCATCCGTGCAGACGCGCATCGCCGGATCACCGCCCATCACCTCGAGTGCGCTGTGACAAAGCGTGCCGAAATCCATCGCATCGAGTTCGTTTTTTGCCGGATCGACCGCCTCCATGCCCAGCACATGGCGGAAATAAAAACGCAACGGACACTTCAACCAGCCGCGCAACGCCGTGACCGATACCGTCGGCGGCGCCGGAATACGACGGGGCGTCAGTTTCCACGCCCGCCGCCACGCCGGGTTATTTCCTTCCAATTCCGGCTCGCGAAAAAGAAACTTCACCCGCGCCGGCAACTCGACGTCCACGCAGCGCAGCAGCAGCCGGGAGGGCCGCAGCGGTTCGCCTGTCGCGGAATTTTTTCCTAACAACAGATCGAGGCGGCCCACCGCTGCCCGTGAAGAAGCGAGGGCCTGCAGCAGGTAACAATCGCGGGCCAGCCGCGCCGCGTTGGTTTTCAAGCCCAGCCGCGCCCGCAGCGATTCAGGCAGATACGGATCGCCCGCCACACTCTCGGGCACGCAACCGTCATTCATGCCCGCCACGACGAGGTGCGGCGCGTTTTCCCATGGCAACTCCAGCCAGCCTTGCAGTTCCACCGCGCCCGCCGGTTTTTCCTCCGTCCTCAGTCCATCCCCGTACAGCCGCAGCGCCAGCTCCCACCAGTCACTCCGCGCCAGTCCGGGAAATTTTTCCTCCGCCTCCGCACAAGCCCGCACGGTGTCCATCCACGCCGCCGCCTCCTCCTCGAACCTGACATCACGTTCATGCACCGGATCGAGCTTTCGTTGGGAGAATATTGCCGCCAACACCACCGAGACACCCTCGGCAAACGAAGCGCGCGTCAGCCATGAGCGCAATTCCTCCATCTCCGCAAGCGCCCCGGCCCTCTCCGGGAAATCCTTCGCCGAACCTCCGGCATGCTCCCGCGCCGCCGACAAGGTGGCCGGCAAATACCGCGCCCGCAAATGATCCAGACCCGCCAGCCAGCGGGCAGTGGAAAACGATTCACCGAACCGCCGGCGCAGATACGCCAAAAAATCCGGGCAGCGCGCCAGCGACTCCACCGCTTCAAACACCGGATCGTGCGCCAGCCCGGCCAATGCCGTCAGCAAATAATAAAGCCCGTCGTGCCGCAAGGCCCGCCCCTCGGGATTAAAAACCGCCAGGCCCGACCGGTGCAACGCGCCCTCCAGTTGCGGCAGCACTTCCGCATCGGCCACACCCACCGCGAGCAGACCTTCGGGCGCACCGTACGCGCCGGCCAGCCGGGCCACCCGTTCCGCCTGCCCGGCCGGATCTGCGCACAAGTGCACCCTCGTTTCAAAATAATCCAGCGCCAGCACCCGCTGTTCCCAAGCGGCCGTAAGCGGCCGGCCCCACTCGTCGAAACTGGCCGCTTCGGATTCCGGCGCGAAGATCACGACCGCCACGGGCCGCGTGCTCGCCAAGCCGGCCAAGGCCTCCAGCGCCAGCGGCAACGGATCGGGCGTCGCCAGCAGAATAATCTTTTCCACACCCTCGGGGCACTGCGGATCTTGGGCTGCGGCAATTTTCGCGGCCTGGACATCCATCAAACCCAGCGCGTCCAATCGCTCCGCATGCTGGCGCTCCAACGCTCCCAGTTGGCGCCAGCGCATCGTCTCAGGAAACTCACCGGCCCGCACCGCCACGTCCGCCAAACACAGGCCGCCCTCCGCCAGTTTGGCCTGCAGTCCGGCAAATTCCTGCGCCTGGCGCAGCGCCCACGCGAAATTCCGCGCCGGCGGATCGACCGGAAAAATTTCCCGGCACTCAGCCAGATCGAGTTCAAACAAAACATCGGCCCACGCCAGCAGTGACTCCAACGGCGTCGCCACAGTCCCGGTCGGGTGTTCCAACAGCAACCGGTCGGGTGTCAGCACCCGGGGTGGGAAAACCGCCTGCTCCCGCTCCGCCGCGTACGCCGCCAAAGCCTCGCGCAGCCGCCTCCCGGCCTGCTTGGTTGAGACAACCACCGCCAGCCGCGAAAGATCGAGAGGGGTTCCGCCAGACCAATCGCCGGCCAGAAACCGCACCGCCTGCGGCAGCAGCGGCCGGTCCCAAGGAAGAAAATGCCGGCGAACGTTGGCAGGAGGAGCCACGGCACCAACTTCCTTCACGACAACCATTGAGTGCAAGCCCGGAGCGGCAGCCAAAGCGCACGGATATCCTGACCACTACTTTCGCGGCACCGGTTTTCCAAACCATGACTTTTCGGATTTCGAATCGAGCGACCCGCGCCATTTTCCCCTCCAAGCAAAAGCCCCGCCGCCGATGAAGGCTGACGGGGCGTGGCAAAAAGGATGGTGCAGAAGCTTACTTCTTCGCGAAAACAAACTTTGCCAGACGGGACTTGTGGCGGGAGGCGACGTTCTTGTGAATGACGTCGCTTTTGACGGCTTTGTCCAAAGCGGAGCTGAAAGCGATCGCGGCGGCGCGGGTCTTCTCGGCATCGCCGGCGACGACGGCCTTCTGGACGCTCTTGCCGAGAGTCTTCAGGCGGGTCTTGATATTCTGGTTGCGCGCGGCATTGCGGAGCGATTTGCGGGCGGCTTTGAGTGCGGACTTGGTATTGGCCATGGCGGTTAGTAAATTGGGAAGGGTGAAAGACCCAAAATCCTCGAGGTGAGTCAAGCGCTTTTCCTCGCGGGTAGCCGCAATCCACATGATCCTGCCTAGAAACACCCCCGAATCAGCCTAAAAGCAGACTTAAAAATACTTGCGGGCCTTCTCGAAAAAGCTCTTGGAGACGGGTTCTTCCGCGTCACCGCTGGTTTGGGCAAAGGTTTCCAGGGCTTTGCGCTGCTCGGAAGTGAGCGAGGTCGGCACTTCCACCTGCACCCGGATGAGCTGATCGCCGTGCGCGCCGCCGCGCAGGTGCGGCATGCCGCGGCCTTTGAGCCGGAATGTCGTGCCGGATTGCGTGCCGGTGGGGATTTTCAGCGTCGCCTTGCCCTGCAAGGTCGGCACCTGGATCGTGCCCCCGAGGGTCGCGAGCGTGAACTTGATCGGAATCTCCGTGAACAGATCGTCGCCCTGGCGCTCGAAGACCTCGTGTTCTTTCACATGGATGACAATGTAGAGATCGCCGGAAGTGCCGCCTTGGACACCCGCTTCGCCATTCCCGGAGGAGCGCAGTTTCGAGCCCGTGTCCACGCCCGGGGGGATGCGGATGTTGATCTTGGCCGTCTCCTGCATCCGGCACTCGCCTTTGCATTTCACGCAGACCTTTTCGTAACGCGAGCCCGAGCCGTTGCAGCCGGGGCAAACCTGGCGGACGTGGAAAAATCCCCGGGAGGTCGTGACCTGGCCGGCGCCGCGACAGGTCGGGCACACCGTGCTCTTGGAACCGGGTTCCGCGCCCGAGCCGTGGCAATGATGGCAGGCGCCAAGCCTTCGGAAGGAAATTTCCTTTTCCACGCCGTGGGCCGCATCTTCGAGCGAGATCTCAAGATCGTAGCGCAGGTCGGAGCCGCGGCCGGCACCGCCGCCCGAGCCGCCACCGTCGCTGAAGAAATCCTCGAAGCCACCGCCGCCGCCACGCTGGCCAAACACCTCGCGGAAAATATCGAAGGGATCGTGGAAACCGCCGCCGCCGCCAGCGGGACCGCGGGCACCGGGGCCGCCCTGTTGAAATGCGGCATGACCATACCGATCATAGGCGGCGCGTTTTTCGGGATCTTTGAGCGCCTCGTAGGCTTCGGACACCTTCTTGAACGTTTCCTCCGCCTCCTTGTTGCCGGGATTCTTGTCCGGGTGGAACTGCACGGCTTTCTTGCGATAAGCCTTCTTCAGTTCCTCCTCGGTGACATTTTTGTCCACTCCGAGCAACTCGTAGTAGTCCTGTTTTTGTGCGCCGGCCATGGGTTAGCTTTTCTCTTCTTTGGCAACGCCGCTGGACACGATCACGGAGGCCGGACGCAGAAGGCGACCATTGAGCGTATAGCCCATGCGGACGACCTGCATGATATTTTCCGCCGGGACCGTGGCGCTGGGCTGGTGGGCGATGCTCTCGTGCAAATTGTGGTCAAAGGGCTGATTGACGGGATTCACTTCCTTGAGCCCGTGGCGGCCGAGCGTGCTCTTGAACTGTTCCAGCACGAGGGTGACGCCATCAACGATGGCTTTCACATCCGACTGCTGCTTGGCGGCGGCCATGCCGAGACTGAGATTATCCAAAACGGGAATGATATCCTCCACCACGTTGGCGGCGGCGTACTGGCGCAGCTCGTCTTTCTCCCGCAGCATGCGCTTGCGGTAATTTTCCAGATCAGCCACCGCGCGCAAATAACGCTCCTGATGATGGGCCGCTTCTTTTTTCGCTGACGCCAGTTGCTCCTCCAGCGTGGGGCCGGCCGGCGCTGGAGCAGGAGCCGCGGCCGTTTCAGGCGCAGGCGCGGCCGTGGGAGTCGGATTGGTGGTGTCGGTCTGAGTTTGGGTATTCTCGGTCATGCAAAAGATCGGACGCTACCTTAAGGTTTCTTCTTTTCAAGCGATTGAAACCATTTCTTCAAAGATTCTCCCGTTTTCTTTCCCGCTTGTTCCAAGGAGTTTAGGGTTCCACCCACGGAGACAGGGACAAAATCAAACATTTTCCCGATGGCATCCAGCACCACCCCGTTGAATGGAATGATGAGTTTGGTCACGCTGTCCACCTCCCGCATCTCCTGGGAAATCTTAAGATTGTATTCCTTGATGGAGGGTTTCCGGCCCGAATAGTCGGCCATGACCAGCCGGTCAAATTTCAGAGACAAGTGATGGATCAGGAACTCCGTCTTCTGACTCTCCTCCTTCGGTTGCTCCGATTTCGAAGTGTCGCCCTTGGCTTTGGCGAGACCTTTGCGAAAGGCCTCCGTATTCAACACGCCGTCCTGATTGCGCACCAGGAAGAAGCTCTCCACATCAACGGTCATTTCATCGGCCACGAACCGGTGGCGCAGCAGCGGGAGCAGATCGGCAGCAACCTTGAAGTGCCGCAGGGTGATGAATTCATGGGTCGGCCAGCCGATCGGATTCTCCACCACCGCTCCCTCGATGTTCACCTTGCCGATGAACGGATTGACGCTCATCTGTTCAACTTTCACCACGAATCCGGTCCGGGCCTGGATCGTCGATACCACAATGCCGGGCAGCAACACGATCCACGCCGCCGCCAGTATCACACCCAGCACGGCAACAATCAAAACGCCGCGGATCAACCATCCTCCCCGGAAAGAGTTCGGCATCGGGTCATTCATGGCTGGAAAGCGGAAAAACCATCGGTCACGAGCACAACGGCATCAGTCAGGGCGGTGAAGGAAAAATTGCCGGCATAGGGCAGCACCGCGTTGGCGCCACGCTCAACCAGAATTCCATCCGCGCTTTGCAGCCGGCCCTCGACGACGGAAAGAATGCGCGGCTGCTCACCGGCTTTGAAAGCAAGGCTGCTGCCGCGAGACAGCCGGTGCCGCGTGATACGAAACTCCCGGCATTCCGCCAGCACCGAAACCGCCTCGGGGCTGCGCACCAGTCGCGGGACCGGAGCCGTGTTGGCCGCGAGCGACGCGAGCGACTGCTCGATGTGCAACGCGCGGGGCTTGCCGTCGAGTCCCACGCGCCCCCAGTCGTAGACGCGGTAGGTTGTGTCGGAGTTTTGCTGGATTTCGAGAATGAGATTGCCGGCGTCGATGGCATGCATGACGCCGCTGTGGATGAGAAGCGAATCGCCCGCCACCGTCGGCAGGCGATGCACGAGCTTTTCCGCCGTGCCATCCTGCAAGGCCGCGCGGAACCGGGCGGCATCCACGCCCGGCTTGAGGCCCGCCAGCACGGCCGCACCGGGCTCGGCATGCGCAATGTACCAGTTTTCCGTCTTGGGCTCGCCGCCCAAGCCGGCGGCAATCGAAGCCGGGGGATGAACTTGGAGGCTCAACCGGTCGCTGCAATCCAGCCATTTGACCAAAATGGGGAACGGTCGCGCCGCGGGCCAATGTGGTCCCATGATTTCGGCGGCGTTTTTCTCCATCACTTCTCGCAACGTCCGGCCGCTCCATGCGCCGCCGCCAATGACCGACTGGGCCTCGGGCCGGTCAACAATCTCCCAGCTTTCGCCAATCGGCCCGCCATCCGGCAGCGCACGCCCGAGGTGTTTGGCCAAACCACGACCACCCCACACGCGTTCCTGGTAGAGCGGTGCAAATTGCAGAAAAAATGTCATGAATAAAACGGCGAATTAGGGTGTATTGCGGTTTGGGGAATTTACATTGACCCCTCTGCCGATAAACTTGCTATTCAAGGAACCTCACAGAAATGCCAAAAGCGGAGAGTTCAAACTCAAAGGACAGTAATCCATCGTTCGAAGGACCGCGCCACCGCCCGCAATGGCTCGCCGCTGTCCTCTGTTTGATGGTGGCCTTGTTGCTGACCGTAGCCCTGGCGGATTTCATTCCGCAACAGAGCTACAAGAACACCTCCAACCCTGGCAGCCAGAATCTGGTGGGATTGCTCGGCTCGGAATACAGTTGGTGGTCCTACCATCTCATCGGGGGTGCCACCGGGCTGGTGCCGATCTTTTTTTATTGGATGACGTATATTTATCTGCGACGGGCGCGTCGTCTGGCCGCCATGCGCCTGCTGGCCATGATCTGCTGTATAGCGGCGCTCTCCACCCTGCTGGCCATGCAGACAACAATTTTCACTGACATATCCGTCTACACGAAAGGCCCGGGCGGCGTTCTCGGGCATCTGCTCTACAACGAATCCCTCAACGACATACTCGGTATCTTTGGCACCGCGCTGATCATGGGGACGGTCTACCTGGTCGGCATGGTATTCATTTTCACCCACGATATCGGCATCGAGTTTGGCAAACTGGTCCAAGGCTTTCACGACTGGCGCAAACGGCGCGCCGACGAAAAATTCGCCCTCGTCGAAGATCGCCGCAAACAAATCGATCGCGCCGAAAAAGACAAAGCCGCCGCCGCCGCCCAAGCCGCCAAGGCCGCCGCTGCCGCGCAAGCCGCCGCCGCCTTTAAAAAACCCACGCCGGCTGAAACCGCGATCGCCCTCGCCGCCGGCAGCACGCCGACAAAAACCCCGAGCACACCGTCGCTCGCCCCTAAACCGGCGACCAAGCCGCCGGCCGAGCCGGCAGCCGGCAAAACCGCCACCGACGCCAAGCAGCTCGCTGCGGCCACGGGCAAAATGGAACTCAACATCGTCAAGCCCGAGGAAACCAAGAAAGCCAAGGTCATCCTTCCGCAGAGCGACGACAAGACCTACGAGTTTCCCCCGCTGAAACTGCTGAAGGAGCAGATGAAAATCTCCGCCGCCGACAGCGAGGAAGAGCACCGCGCCAATGCCGAGAATCTCCTCCGCATCCTCGGCGAATTCGGCGTCGAGGTGACACTGGGCGAAATTCATGTCGGTCCCGTCATCACGCGTTACGAAGTGGTGCCCGCCGCCGGCGTCCGCGTCGAAAAAATCTCCGGCCTGGACAAGAACATCGCCCTCGGCATGCGGGCGCAATCCGTCCGCATCCTCGCCCCCATTCCCGGCAAGGCCGCCGTCGGTGTCGAAGTCCCAAACCAGATTCCGACCCCGGTCGGCATGCGCGAGATTCTCGAGAGCGAAGACTGGGCCCACGCCAAAGCCGAGCTACCCATCGCCCTCGGCAAGGATGTTTCGGGCAAGCCCCTCGTCTCCGATCTCACCAAGATGCCCCACCTGCTCATCGCCGGCGCCACCGGTTCGGGCAAATCCGTGTGCATCAATTCCATTGTCGCCTCGATTCTCTACTCGAAGAGCCCGAAGGATGTCCGCCTCATCATGGTCGACCCCAAGGTGGTGGAATTGAAAATGTTCAATTCGCTGCCGCACATGCTCATCCCGGTCGTCACCGAGGCGAAGAAGGTGCCGGGCGCACTCAAGTGGCTGCTGAGCGAGATGGAGCTGCGCTACCAGATTTTCGCAAAAGCCAACGTCCGCAACATCACGGGATTCAACAACCGTAAGAAAGAGGAGCCTGCACCGCCGCCGCCCGAAATCCAAGGCGAACTCGCAGGCGTCGAACCCGACATTGAGATTCCGGAACGCCTGCCGTACATCGTCGCGATCATCGACGAACTCGCCGATCTCATGATGGTCGCCCCGGCTGAAATCGAGACCAGCATCGCCCGTCTCGCCCAGCTTGCCCGTGCCGCCGGCATCCATCTCATCATCGCCACCCAGCGTCCGTCGGTGAACGTCATCACCGGCGTCATCAAGGCCAATCTCCCCGCCCGCATCGCCTTCCAGGTCGCTTCGCAGGTCGACTCCCGCACGATCCTCGACGGCAAGGGTGCGGAAACACTCATCGGCCGTGGCGACATGCTTTTCACTCCGCCCGGCACCTCACGACTCGTGCGCGCCCAGGGCGCTTTCGTGGCCGACGATGAAGTCCAGGCCATCGTTGACTTCCTCAAGCGCAACGGTCCGCCCCAATACGCCGCCGCCGTCCAGCAGCAGATCGACCGTGCCGCCCGCGAGGATGATGAAGACGGCGAAGAAAGCGGCGAAGACGGCGACTTGGGCGACGACGAGGCCTTGTTCCGCCAGGCGCTCGACGTGCTCCGATCCACCAAACGTGCCTCGACGTCCATGATTCAGCGCCGGCTCCGCATCGGCTACAACCGGGCTGCCCGCATCATGGACGTGATGGAGGACAAGGGCATCATCGGACCGGAAAACGGCTCCAGCCCCCGGGAAATTCTGGTCGATCTCGAGACTTACCGGCCCTGATCCGCGTTTAATCTTTCAACCCCCCGCGAAATCCCTTTAAGAAGAACCCACATGCAGACCATCGGCGAACGACTGGAAGAAGCGCGCAAACGCAAGGGCGTTTCCATCCGCGAAGCGGCGGAAGCCACCAAGATCCGCAGCGACTACCTGCAGAAATTCGAGGCCAACTCCTTTGACCTCGACCTGCCCCCGCTCTACATCCGCGGATTCATGCGCAGTTACGCACGCTACCTCGACCTGGACCAGGAACGCTTCATCGCCGAATACGACTCGGTCGCCGCCGCCGAGGGCCGCGGCCCGCGCCGCGCCGAATCGCGCGAAAATTACGGCCGCGTGGAATTTGCCGAGGGCGGCGGCGAAGCCCCTGCGGGCAAGCGCAGCTCGGTCGACCAGGCGATGCTGATAAAGTACGGCCTGTTCGGCGGCGCCGCCATCGCCGTGATCGTGGTGCTCATTCTCATCATCAATTATTTCGTATCCAGTCCGTCGACCAAACCCGCGCAAACGGCAGGAAGCACCCCGTCCTCCGCCAGCAACCAGTCACCGGCGGATAACACCCAGACCCTCACGTTAACCGCAACCGACAACACACGGGTAAAGGTCGTGCTAAGTGGGGAGAATCGCGTGCTTTTCGACGGAGCGCTGGCCCCCGGCGAGACCAAATCCATCAAAAAGCAGGGCATATTGCGGATCACGGTTGAAGACCGCACCAAAGTACGGGTGGAAGTGAATGGGAAAAACATCACGATCCCGCGGCTCAAGTACGGTGATTACGGATGGTTCGACGTTGATTAACAGCTTCGGCAACCAACGGCTCCCGCTCCAGATTACTGAGGCCGGCTTCACGCCGGCCTTTTCATTGCGTCTCAAAAGGCAACTTTCCCCGATCACCGCATCCCCACCGGCGGGCCAAGCACTTCGCGCAGGACAAACGCCCGGCGCAAGGCCTGCGGATCACGCAGGTCCTCCAACATGCCCGCTTTCGCTTTCTGCAAAGCCGCGGGCTCTTTGTCCGCGGTCGATGCCTCAAAGACTACCCGCCGTTGCGCCGCGGCTTTCATCAATTCGGCTTCCTGTAATTTCTGCAGCAGTGCCGCCTGGCGCTCGGCTTCCTCGGCAATATTGACCGCCACAGTTCGCCGTGGAACCGGCGGTACCGGTGCCGGTTTGGGTTGCAACACTTCACGGAATATCTCCGGCAATGTGATCGGCGGCGGCGTGGCCTCCGGCGATCGCTCGATCGGGGCGGGTCTGGGCTGCACCGGCTGAAGCGCCGGCGGCTGGGCATGCTGTCCGCGCCGCTCGGCGATCTTGCGCTGGATTTCCTCGCGGATTTTCCGCGTGCGCTCGGCCAACTCCGGATCGTCAAACTCATACTCCTTGGCCGGCGGTTTATCATCTTCGTCCGCGCCGGCCTGGTTACGCTTCATCAGCACCCGCGCAATGACGGTGGCGATCGCGATCAAGACCCAGAGGTGTTCAAAAATCCAGTCCATGGTTGGAAAGTATCAAGTCACCAAGGGACAAGTAACAAGAGAGCGACGCACCGTATACGGCGCAAGATTCGTCCCTGTTACCTGAATCTTGTTACTTCTCATTTTTTGCCCTCGGGATGGGCGATCGAGCCGCGCATCGCGGTGTCGGCCTGGATATTTTCCATCTTGTAGTAATCCATCACGCCCAAGCGGCCGGAGCGGAATGCTTCGGCCATCGCCAGCGGGACCTGCGCCTGCGCTTCGACCACCTTCGCCTGCATCTCCTGCACACGGGCCTTCATTTCCTGCTCGACGGCGACAGCGGCCGCGCGGCGGATTTCCGCCTGCGCCTGCGCGATGCTCTTGTTGGCCTCGGCCTGCGCTTCCTGGAGTTTCGCGCCCACATTTTCGCCCACATCGACGTCGGCGATATCGATCGAAAGAATTTCAAACGCACTGCCCACATCGAGACCGCGCGCGAGCACTGTCTTGGAGATACTGTCGGGCGATTCAAGCACCACCTTGTAGCTCTCGGAGGAACCGATGGTGGACACAATGCCCTCGCCCACGCGAGCGATGATCGTTTCCTCCTTGGCGCCGCCGACGAATCGATCGAGGTGGGTGCGGACCGTTACGCGGGCCTTCACCTTCACCTGAATGCCGTCTTTCGCCACACCGTCGATCGTCGTGCGACCACTTTCGGGATTGGGACAATCGATGACCTTCGGGTCAACGGAAGTGCGCACGGCCTCAACGACCGATTTGCCCGAACCCTTCGTCGCGAGATCGATGGCACAGGCGCGATCCCAATCGAGCTCGATGCCAGCCTTCTTGGCGGCGACCAGCGCCTGCACCGTCGGGACGACGTTGCCGCCGGCGAGATAGTGCGCGGAAATCTTGTCGGTGGAGACCTCGATGCCGGCCTTCACCGCCGTGATGCGCGCATCGACCACCAAACTGTACGGCACGCCGCCAAGGCGCATGCCAAGGAGATTGAGCAATCCGACCGGAGCGCCGTTAAGCTTCGCCTTCAGCCAGGTGCTGAAAAAAGAGGCGACGATAAAAAACACGATCAGCGTGGGGACCGCGATGATAACTATCAGGATGGTGGAGGGCATGGGGGGATCAGGATTTGGTTACGATAAGACGAAAATTATCAAGCCCGGTGACACGCAGGACCGAGCCCTTGGCGACATGACCGGATGGGGAAAATGCCTCGTAGCGCCGGCCTTCAATCAGCACATAGCCACTCGGCACCAGCGCCGTCAATGCCTCACCGGTTTTGCCGATCACTTGGTCTTTGTCGGCCACGGGCGGCTGACTCGTGGCATCCACCGTGGATTGCACAATAAGTTTCCGGCCCAGACGGGTCGTCGGCAACCAGACCAACTCCACATACAGCGTCAAACCAAGCAAGGCCAGGGCCACGACTGTCGCGAGCATGCCATAGCCGGTTCCGAGTTGGATAAATGAAATGGTACAACCCGCCAGCATGCAGACGGCACCGAGAACACCAAGCACCGCCCCAGGCACGAAGACTTCGCCCGCCAGCAAAATCACTCCCAGCAAAAACAAGATCAGAATGGCGTTCATGACGTGGTCCTCTCGACGATCAGCGCAAAATCCTTCCTTCCGCGAACGATGATCGCATCGCCCGCATCCACGGCCCCCACTTCCACCGTCGCCTCAAAACGCCGCCCCGCGATCTCCACCTGCCCGCTGGGCCGCAGCACCGTCACCGCCACCCCGCGCTGCCCGATGATCGTGGCCAATTCGTGTGCCGCCTCCGGCGCGACCCCGGCCACTTGCGCGGCCCCGCCAATCGTCGAGCCAACGATCATCTTGTCCCACATCCACCCTTTGGGCAGATAACGGATGAGCAATGCCGCCATCCCGACGGCCAGAATCAGACCGAGCCCGAGATTTTGCAACGGGGCGACAAAAACATCGCCCGACCACGCGGTGGTGACCGGCACCCCCGGCCAGAGATCGGCCATCGCCCACACGAGCGAGCCAAGCATCAGCGCCAACCCGATCACCGCCACCACGGCCACACCGGGGAAGAAAAATATTTCCAACGCCACCAGGAGCAGGCCCAGCGCGAAGAGCAGCAACGGTTCATGCCCCGACAACCCGGCCACATAGTTGCTCAGAAACACAACCGCCAGCAGCACAATGCCGGCGATGCCAAAGATCCCAAAACCCGGTGTCTTGAATTCGATGAACAGCGCCAGCAAACCGAGGCCGAGCAAAATCGGTGAAAGCGCGGTAAGGTACTGAGCCAGTTCTTCCGACCAGGTGACTTGGAATTGTTTGATCGTGAAATTACCCGCCCCGTATTTTCTTGTAAGCAACGCATCCAGGTCCTTTGCAATGCCAGCCCCGAGCAAAGCCTGCGGCGGCTCGCCGTAGGACTTCATCGCCTCGGTATCGGTCAAGGACAGCAACTCGCCCTTCGCCTTGATAATTTTATCACCGATCTTCAGCTCGGAGTCTGCGTCGATCATCGCTGAGACAACGTCGCCCCGATAACCTTTGCCCTCGGATATAGCCCGGACACGGGCCTTCAGGTAGCTGACCACTTTCTGCTTCATCGTCACATCGATATCCTTGCCACCCGACGAAACCGGAGCCGCCGCCCCAATCACCGCATGGGGAGCAAACCAGATTTCCTGGGTTGTGGCAGAGATGAAAGCCCCGGCCGACATCGCTTCCTTGTTCACATAGGTGAGTGTATCACCGTGAAAATTCCCCAACGCCTCCATGATATCAAAAGTCACGCTCAGCGCTCCACCGGGAGTGTCCATGTCGAGTACCACGGCATCGGCCTTTTGGTCGATCGCCTCTTTCAACCCGCGGCGAAGGATATAGAGAATCGGCTTATTGATCTCGTCACGCACCGGAATGACATAGACCATGACATGCTTGGTTGGAGCGGGTGAAACAGCCGGAGCCGCCGCCGGGGTGATCTCGGACGCGATCACTTGGGGAACCGGTGCCTTCTCAACCTTAGGCACTGGCGCAGGTTCAGCCTCAACCACGCCCGGAGCAGCCGCCACAGCGGGCGCCTCGGCCCGTGCGAACGTCAGAACGGTCAAGCAGAGCAGCAAACGGGGTGTGGCTGGTTTCAACATCTGCCCGCAACATAGAACTTACCTATTCACCATGCAAGCCCCGGCACGGTACAAATTGTCAGCGAGATTCGCATGAGCTGAGGAAAAATCATGTGTCTGCACCAAAGACGTGACCCCGCCCTTCGTCCGGGCCACACCGAGGCTGCAAAAAAGAACCGCAGCGCTGTGTTGAAAAATTATCCGACTTTGTCTTGGAACGCGGCGGGCATTGTGGTTTACGAATTACCCCATGGAACGCATCCCGTATCTCGGGCAAACAATTTTGAAGTGGCAGGTGGGCAATTCCACCTTTCTGGCCCTGCCGGAAAAGGGCGCGCGCCTCATGAACTGGAACGTCACCCTTGGCGACGGCTCGGTGCGCGACATCGTCTACTGGCCCGAGGTGAGTTCCCTCGACAACTTTCACAAGATTCGCGGCGGCAACCCCATATTGTTTCCCTTCAACGGGCGTACTTTCGACCGCAGCGAGATCCATTTCTGGAGCGCCGACGATGGCATTCGCCGGCCCATGCCGATGCACGGCTACGCCCGGCAAGGTGACTTCCGGATCACCCGGCTCGACGAGGGCGGTTTCTCCGCGCAATTCCTGCCCGGCACCGAAGCAAAGGCGGGGTATCCCTACGACTACGAATTCATCGTCAGCTACCGGTTTGAGAAAAGCGGATTCTACGTCGAACTGGAACTGAGCAATCGCGGCACCACCCCCATTCCCTGGTCGGCCGGACACCATTTCTATTTCACTTTGCCCTGGACCAGCGGGCTCAAGCGCAAAAACTACCTGCTCGAGGTGCCCGCCACCAAAACCCTGAAGCACATGGAAAGCGGCCGCCTCATCGATGGGCCCCGGCTCGGCCAACGCGAGACACTCGATAACCCGGCGCTCATCGACACGATCCACACCGGTCTGCGCGGCCACACCTTCTCGGTCACCGAACAACCCAGCGGCCAGCGCCTGAAGTTCAACACCGGCTTCACCAACACCACGGCGCGCGATGCGGCGGTCGTCACCTGGACCTCCGACGAAAAAGCCCCCTACTACTGCATCGAACCCTGGATGGGGCCGCCCAACAGCCCGGAAAACAAAGCCGGCCTGCATCTCGTCGGCCCGGGCCAGACGCAAAAATTCCTGGTGGAGATCACGCTGAGCTGAGCACACCAGGTGCATTGGGATTGAGCGTGCGGCCCCAACACGCTGGTTTGCACGCGACCGGGCGAAAGCGCATTGAGGGCAACGCGCTCCCCCCACCGGACCCGATCTGTTTCCCACCTACCTCATTTTTCCGTTTCTTTTTCCGTCCCATTCACTCTAATCGGTCCATGTCTCTGTCCGCAGCATTTATTGAAGGTATCGGCGGTCCCGAGCTTGTGCTGATCATGTTCGTGGCCCTGCTTCTTTTCGGCGCGGACAAATTGCCCGGGCTCGCCCGCGGCGTGGGCAAGGCGCTGCGCGAAGTCAAGAAGGCGACCAGCGGGGTGGAAGAAGAAATCAAGAGGGCCATGGAAGAGGAACTGCCCGCCAACAAGACCCTGCCCAAACCGCCCGCGTCCGTTCCGCAAAACCCGCCGACTCCCATCCCCGATAGATTCCCGCCCTATCCGCCCGCGATGGAGTGAGCGCGCATAGGACGTTTTTCCAGGTTTGGCCGACGTCTACGGCAACAAACCCGTCCGGAGGCCGGGTTCCACCACCCAAATAATTTTCAGCAACGAGTGGACGTCTGCATCAACCGAAAATGTTGCCACGGTTGAAGCGCCAGACCGCCAGACCCATCACGACGGCCGTGATGCCGCCGAGAATCCCGAGGATGGGCAGGAGCTGCACAAAACTGTTGCCCGCCCACAACACCGCGCTGAAGCCTTCCATCGACCAGTAAACCAGCGTGAGCCTGCTGAATTGCTGGATGAAAGCGGGCATGATGCTGATCGGAAACCATGCGCCGCCGAGCGCGCTCATCAGCATGATCAGAAAGGTTGCCAGTCCGCCGGCCGCCTCGGCGTTGGGCGCGATGGCGGCGATAAGCATGCCGAAGGAAGTGCAGGCGGCGGCGGCAAAAGTGCAGACCAAAACCAACAGCCCGAGATGCTTCTCCACCTCGATGCCGAAAAGAATGCGGCCGGCATAAAACAAGACGAGGAGCTGAATGAGGCCGATGCTGACCCCGTAAAGGAACTTGCCCCACAGAATCTGGGCGCGAGTCACGGGTGCCGCGAGTATGCGCTGAAATATGCCGGCGTCGCGTTCGCGGAAAAGACTCGCCGCCGAAGCGCTGACCGCAAAAAGCAAAAACTGCATCGCCCAACCACCCACCACACTGGTGGCAAAGGGGCTTTTCACGTCGGCCCCGACGACCTGCTCGTCCTCAATCCGAATGAGGCGGGAGAAAACATCGGCCGACGGCGCACCGGATGTAGTCGGCGTGGCGGAGGCCTTGGTCGCAGCCCCCAAGCCAAAATCGCCCGCCTCCATCGAGCGCTCGATCTGCTCCTTGTCGCCGCCAAAGGCATTGCTCACCGCGCCGGCAATGGAGCCGTTGAACTGTTTGAAGCGTTCATCTCCGAGCCTATTTTTTGCTCTGGCCTGGAGCGACTGACCAAGGAGCTGGGGAATCGCCGTGAAGATTGTCTTTTGCAAAATGCCGTTGACCGTCTGTGTCTCGATTTCGTTGCGCGGGTTGGAGAGGATTTTCAAATGCAGACCGAAACCGGGGCCGCTCACGAGGTCGGCGGGTATGACGAGGGCAAAGTGAGTATCCGCCCCCGCGCCGCGCAAGAGTGGACGAAGGTCGGCCTCCGTGAGCGGACGGATCGATTTATCGGGATTCACGAATTGCGTGATGACCCGAAAACTTTTCTCCGCCTGCAGAGCCTCCACCAATTTGACGGCTGCGGGGTTGTCGCTGGCGTTGACCACCGCAAGCGGAATGCCCGCCGGCCCGGAGTCCTTTCTGTTCACATTAAAAATGTTTCCAAACAGCCAGATCATCGCAAAAGGCACGAGGAACGTGAGTGAGACCGCCGCCTTGTTGCGGAAGAAATTAAGGAAATCCTTGCGGACAAGAACCAGTAGGGTGCGCATGGGGGAAAATTATTCGCGAAGGTTGCGGCCGGTGAGATGCAGGAAGAGGGCTTCGAGCGTGGGCCGCTGGCTGGTGAACAACCGCGCGGGCAGGCCGAGCGATTCGGTGAGCGCGTAGAACTCCGAGAGCTTGGCGCCGGCGCGGGGCCGGAAGCGGTGTGTGCCATCCAAGGCGGTCAGCGCGCCCATGGGCGCAAGCCGGGCCGCGAGCGCCGCCGTCTCAGCGCCGGCCTGGAAACGGATTTCCTCCTCGAAAGGCAGCTTGGTCAGCAGTTCGTCGAGCGAGCCGAGCGCGAGAATTTTGCCGTGATCGATGATGCCGATGCGGGAACAGAGACGCGAGGCTTCCTCCATATAGTGCGTCGAGTAGATAATCGTGAGGCCCTCGCGGTTGAGTCGTTCGAGAAACTCGAATATGGCGTTTCGCGATTGCGGGTCGATGCCGACCGTGGGCTCGTCGCAAAGCAGCAGCTTCGGACGGTGCAGGAGCGCGGCAGCCAGGTTGAGCCGGCGCTGCATGCCGCCCGAGAAAGTCTTCACCTGATCCTTGCGCCGGTCGTTGAGCTGAACCGCTGCAAGCGCCTCATCCACGCTCTCCCGGAGCAAAGCGCCATGCAGGCCGTGGAGCTGGCCAAAAATGCGGAGATTCTGCACGGCGCTCAGCTCCTGGTAGAGCGCGATGTGTTGCGGCACGAGGCCCAGCGCCCGACGGGTCGCGGGCTCGGCGGTGGTAATGGCCGCACCGTTGAGGGTGAGTCCACCGCCATCGAGTGCGCGCAGGCCGGCTACGAGCGACATGAGCGTGGATTTGCCCGCGCCATTGGGCCCGAGCAGACCGAAAAATTCACCGCGGGCAACGCGGAGCGAAACTCCGTCAAGGGCGGTGAGGGCGCCGTAACGTTTGGTGACGTGATCGAGATGCAGCATGTGAGCTGATGTTTTCTTTCACAAACAAACGTCGCGCGCGAGCGTTCGCGAAAATTTTTTGTCATCAATCGTCATGGTCATGCCTGACCCGTTGAACTCGTCCCGGCATTGGGAAACACCGGTCTCATCGCCGCGCCAGATTCAGAGGGCGGTCGGACCGGCTGTTTGCGAATTTATTTTTCTAAGGACTGAAGCAACGCAGATTGTAAGCCCCGCTGCAACTTGGCCCAGGTCATGCGTGTAGTGAAATCAGTCCAACTTCTCCCATGAAAACAAATGCCCTCGTCTTCTCCCTCGCGAGCCTCAGCCTCAGCTTCACCGTCCTGCCGGCCCGCGCGGCCAGCCCAACCGAAGAAACCGAACCAGTCCAATTGCCCGTCTACGTCGTCAACGCTGAGCGCCTCTCAGACGCGGAAAAAACGATCGAGCGCAGTCTCCAGCAACTGCGCGCGTTGGCAGCCAAGCCTATCACGGTGGAACGCCCGGTGCCATTCTTCATGGCCAAAACCACCGGCAACCTGCAGGAGAAAAAAGCCCCTGGCGTGATTGTGGCCGGTCTGTGAATCTGAATCTGACGTTCGATGGTGATTGCGACCCACCCTGCTAGCGGCGGGTTTTATTTTGTCTCCGCCGCGTTTTACGTATAGCTTGGGGTATGACTCGTGATGGCACCAAACAACCCGAGGCAACGGCTCATACCGAGCCCGTACGCATTCCGATCACCGGTGAACTCGATCTTCATACTTTCCGGCCGCAGGAAATTCCGAGCCTGCTGGAAAGTTATCTCGAGGAATGCACCCGGGCCGGCCGTCGCGAGGTCCGGATCGTGCATGGCAAGGGCACCGGCACGCTCCGGGAAAGCGTGCACACCTGGTTGCGACGCTCACCGCAAGTAGCCGGATTCCGGCTGGGCGATGAACGCACCGGCGGTTGGGGCGCGACCCTCGTCACCCTCAAGTAAATCCGAAGTGACACCGTCTATCCGGTTATCGTGCCGTCTGTCACACATGCGATTGCGAACTGATCTTACAAATAATCCCTATTCATAACAACTGCCCCTCCCATGAATGCAAAGTTCACCTATGCCCTGATTCTTACCATCGTCCAAGCCGTGTTCGCCCTTCTGATGTATTTCACCGGTTACCAAACCGAAAAATTGGCCATTGGTCAGCATCTACAATGGCTCCTTCTACCGATTAACATCGCCATACTGTGGATGGGCATAAAAGCCGTGCGCGAAGAGTCAGCCGACAAATCACTGAGCTATGGCCAGGGAGTAGGCGCGGGTGTCCTGATCTCCCTCTATAGCGGCCTGATGAGCGGGCTCTACAATTTCATCCACTTCAAATACGTTGCCCCTGAATTTTTCGACTATCAGATGGAAATGATCCGGACCAAGTGGGCGGCCGCCGGCATGAGCAGCACCCAGATGGAACAGGCCGAGACAATCACCAGCAAATTCATGGGACCTGTGGCGACCGCCATCATGACTCCGGTCATGGCAGTGTTTTTCGGGCTGATCCTGACGTTGATAATCTCCGCTATTCTCAAACGCCCTGCCCCAGCGATTGCGGTACCGCCGGTCGCAAGCTGAACAAGTTACGAGGTCGGGCGGCCTCGCGTTCCACACACACCGGCGCGGGCTTTCGGTCTGCGCTAAATTGATAAGAACGCCAGCGACTTGAGACCGTATTCTGCTAACCATTGTTTCCAGGGAGCTGGTGCATGAGTGAGATCCATTATTGGTGCGATTCGGTGTTTATTAAATGGAGGCGTCATGTGAACCGTCATTTTTTGTTT
>CAZIQP010000022.1:26945-38341 GCA_964541315.1 uncultured Opitutaceae bacterium | reverse complement strand
CCCGCTACGTGGCCAACGGCGACGGCATCGGTCTGAACGTATTGATCGATCCGAAAGCGAAATCGCGCGGGGTGCGCACTCTGCCGCTGCCAGATTTCGTGCCGCTAACGATGGGCGCACTCTGGCGCGGCGAGCCGACACCGCTGGTGCAAGCGGCGATCGCAGGCGTCCGCGCCCACGCAAAAGCGACCTGGCCGGAGTGGGTGTGCGCGGAAAACGCTTTGCCGTGATTGAACTGTAGGAGCGGGTTTATCCCGCGATGGCTCGGTCCGAGCCCCGATTTTTTAACTGCTAATTTCCGCTAATCCACGTTAATCTTAAAATGAAATATATCCATCTGCCCAATGACACAGGGATCGAGTTTGATCGTTATGCGGCGTATATCCTCCCGATCCGTGACTCCTTTCCCTTAAATATCCGACAATTGGTTTCTGATCCGAAGTTCTACGATTTGTCATCCGAGGAAACCTTTCACGATGCGAATATTGAGGAAATCAGAATTCAAGAGATTCCGCCTGATCGAAACCTTAAAATATCTTCGTCTGTTTCGATACACATCCTTCTCAACGGTGCTCGTCGGAAAACACGCTTAGAGTACAGGGGAGTCAGAAGATATAGAGTGAAAGGCGAAAATGATTTTGGTTATTTCGATTCCTTTCATTCCGATTTATACACACACGAGTTTCGGATCGAAGAGGACGGCATATTTGTTCACGAGATCGAGTTTGTTACCGCCTCTGGGATCGAGATCGCGTTCGAGGAGCTAGATTTCAAACAAGAAGTATATGAATAGGCTCGATTTCCCAAGGGCTGGAATCGTGAGTGTTTATCAGAGTGCGCTTCAGTCGATAAACATCGCCTCGTTCGTCTGGAACAGCGCTTGGGCGAGTTTGGTCCAGGCGTCAATGGGGCCGCCGTGCTCGATGTCGGAACCGACCGGGCGGTTGTCGGGGGCGGCTTTCCCGGCCAGGGCGGCGCGTTGGGCCTGGCGTTTTTCGCGTTGTTTTTCGCGGGCGGTCTTCATCGCGGGCGGCTCCGGCGGTGCCTCAAGACCCGTGCCGGCGGGATTGGCGCGGACGTAGTGCAGGCCGAGTTCGATTTCGCGATCGGTGGGCGGACGCTGGAAGATGGCGAGATAGAGCGAGACGACGCGTTCATCATCGTGGCTGAAGGCGGTGAACTCGGGGCGGTGGGTGAGCGTGCGCGCGGTCTCGACGACGAGCGGACTGTTCATCAGGAACAACGCTTGTTGCGGCACGGTGGTATCGTAACGTTTGCCGGTGGGCGTGTCGGGGTTGGGAAAATCGAACTGGGTGAGCAGCTCGGGCGGGTTGCGGCGGTCGATCACGAAATAGAGCGCACGGCGTTTGCCGGAACCATCGCCGGCGGGAGGAATTGATTTTCCACCGATGGTGGGATCGAGCGTGCCGGCGATGGCTAGGAGCGAGTCATAGACTTCCTCGAAATCAAAACGGCGCAGGCCATAGTGCCAGAGGAGTTTGTTTTCGGGATCGGCGGCGAAGCCGGCGGGATTGGCCTGGCTGCTTTGCTGATAGGTGCTGCTGAGCAGGATGGTGCGCTGGAGCTGCTTGATCGACCAGCCGTCCTGTATGAATTTCGTGGCGAGCCAGTCGAGCAGCTCGGGATGCGTGGGCACGCCGCCCATGTTGCCGAGATTGTCGGGTGTCCCGATGAAACCGGTGCCGAAATGCTGCTGCCAGAGCCGGTTCACGAGGACGCGGGCCGTCATGGGGTTTTTCGGATCGGCGATAGCCTGGGCGAGTTCGTAGCGGCCGCTGCCCTTCGTCCAGGCGGCGCGGTTTTTCGGATCAGGGGAAAGGATTTCCAGAAAACGGCGCGGGACAATCGGCCCTTCGTTCTGCACTTCGCCGCGGAGGAGCACGGGATAATCCTTCGGATTGGAGACGTCGGTGAGGGCGTGGGCGCGGGCGGGAGCACCGGGATGGTTCATTTCCAAGGTGCCGATTTCGCGCTGGAGTTGGGCCTCGGTGCGGACGAGTTCGCGGCGTTTTTCGGGGGTGAGGGCGCGGGTACGGCGGAGTTCAATGAAATCTTTCCGGAGATCGGCGGCCTTGACCTGGAGCGCCTGCGCCTGGGCGACATAGTCGAGCAGCTCGGGAGTTTTCGGCACCTGGGTGAGCAGGGTGGGGGCCTGCATGATCGAGCGAGGTTCTTCGGTATTGGCGAAGACGCCGTAGAGCGAATAATAATCCTTCGTTGGAATGGGGTCGAATTTGTGATCGTGGCAACGGGCGCACGAGACCGTGAGGCCGAGAAAAGCTTTCGTGGTGACGTCGATGCGGTCGTCGATGATGTCGTTGCGGCGGCCATCATGCTGGTTGCCGAGCGTGAGAAAACCGAGCGCGGCGAGAATGTGCTGGTCGGTGGGCGGATCTTTTTTTGCTCGCTTGGCCTTGACAGTTGCGTCGTTGACGAGGCGGTCGGCGGCGAGTTGCTCGGTGATGAATTGCGGGTAGGGCTTGTCGGTGTTGAAAGCCTCGATCAGGTAATCGCGATAAGTCCAGGCGTCGGGAAAGCGCGGGTCTTCGCGCTTGGGTGCGTCGCCCTTGGTGTCGGAATAGCGGGCGACATCCATCCAGTAGCGGGCCCAGTGTTCGCCGTAATGCGGCGAGGCGAGGAGGCGGTCGACGACTTTGGCGAAGGCATCGGGCGAATCGTCGGCAAGGAAACGCTGGATCTCAGGCTCGGTCGGTGGCAGCCCGATGAGATCGAACGTGACGCGGCGGATGAGCGTGCGTTTGTCCGCGAGCGGATTGGGGGCGAGGTTCTCTGTTTCGAGGCGGGCGAGAACAAAATTATCAATAGGCGACTGGACCCACGCAGTATTTTTCACCGCAGGGACCGCAGGCTTTTGCACGGGCTGGAAAGCCCAGTGGTCCTTGCCCACGCCGCCGTATGACTTGCCGTTGGCGAGAGCGAGCGGGACGCGGGGATCGGGCGCGCCGCGACGCACCCATTCGGTGAAGTCGGTGATTTGCTGGTCGGTCAGTTTTCCACCGTGTTCCTCCGGCGGCATTTTCAAATCGGGATCCGTGTAGCGGAGAGCCTGGATGAGCAGGCTGTCGTCGGGTTTGCCCGGGACGATGATCGGGCCCGAGCTGCCGCCGTGAAGGATGGCGTCGCGCGAATCGAGCATGAGACCACCTTTGATTTTATCGGCGGTGTGGCTATGGCACTTGTAACACTGTTCGTCGAGGATGGGGCGGATTTTGGTTTCGAAGAATTGGGTGTCGGCGGATGAGAGGGCGGAATCAGCGGCGGAAGCAGCGAGAGTAAAAGTGAGGATGAAAGTGAGGAGGGCGGCGCGTTGAAGTGTCGCAGAAATGGGTTTGGCTGTAGGAGGGGTTTTCTTGTCATCCGAAGCCTTGGCGAAGGATGAATGCCCCGATTCAGAATTCGAATCGCTCGCGAGCATCCGCCATCGCGGCATAAAGCCGCTCCTACAGCTCGGAGAAAGGCGCATTGCGGAAAATGCGCTCATGCGAGGATGGGTTTGACGACGTTGCCGGCGATGTCGGTGAGACGGAAATCGCGGCCGTTGAAACGGTAGGTGAGCTTGGTGTGGTCGAAACCGAGACACTGCAAGATGGTGGCGTGCAGATCGTGGACGTGGACTTTGTCGGTGACCGCGGCGGCGCCGTATTCATCGGTCGCGCCGTGGACGATGCCGCCTTTCACGCCACCGCCGGCCATGACGACGGAGAAGGCTTTGGCGTTGTGGTCGCGGCCGGGATTGTCGCCGCCGTTGCGATCCTTGGTGGGCTTGCGGCCAAACTCGCCGCCCCAGATGACGAGCGTGGAATCGAGGAGGCCGCGTTGCTTCAGATCGGTGAGGAGTGCGGAAAGCGGTTGGTCGATCTCGCGGGCTTTTTCCGTGATGCGCTCCTCAAGGTCCTGGTGGTGGTCCCAGCCGTCGTGCCAGATCTGGACGAAACGGACGCCGCGTTCGACAAGGCGGCGGGCGATCAGCAGTTGCTTGCCCTGCGGGGTGTTGCCGTAAGCCGCGCGGACTTCAGCGGATTCCTTGTTGATGTCGAAAACATCGGTGGCCTCGGCCTGCATGCGGAAAGCGATTTCGGCGGTCTCAAGGCGGGATTCGAGGGCGGCGTCGCGCTGGAGATTCTGGGCGTGGAGCTCGTTGAGCTGATGGACGAAGTCGAGCTGGCGGCGCTGTTCGGATTTCGAAACGTAGGTGTTGCGGATGTTCTGGATCATCTGCTGCACGTTTTGCGGCGTGGTGTTGACGCTGGTGCCCTGGTAGATGCCGGGGAGAAAAGCGGAGCCGTAGCCGGCCGCACCGCCGACCGGGAGACGATTGCCCCGGAGAGAAATGAATCCGGGGAGATTTTGGTTTTCCGTGCCGAGGCCGTAGACCGTCCAGGAGCCGAGACTGGGCTTGGTGATGCGCAGCGAACCGGTGTTCATGAACACGGTGGCGACATCGTGCGCGGGGATGTCGGTGTACATCGAGCGGATGACGGCGAGGTCGTCGGCGTGCTGGGCGGTCTTGGCGAAGATATCGCTCACCTCGAGACCCGACTTGCCGTAACGCTGGAATTTGAAAGGCGAGGCCATGGCGACGCCGCCGTCAGAACCGATGGATTTGCCGTCCATCTTGAGGAGCGCGGGCTTGGGGTCCCAGGTGTCGACATGTGACGGTGCGCCCTGGGCAAAAATGTGGATGACGGCTTTGGCCTTGCCCGGGAAGTGGGGCGTCTTGGGGGCAAGGGGATTGGCTGGTGTCGATGATTTGAGCGCCTGGGCTGCCGCCAGATCAAGCGGGTCGAGCAGCGCGCAGAGGCCGAGGGCCCCTAGGCCCATGCCCATGCGGTTCAGAAATTGCCGGCGCGTGAGGAAGTAATCCTCGAGGTTGGTGGAGATGCCCCGGCAGGAATGGTGGCCGTGATACGGGTGGTCGTGGTGATCGCTGGACATGGTGGAGAAGTGGGGACCTAACCAAAAGACGGGAACGGGCGGGATGGGTTTCAGGTATTTCCCAGTACCGCCGGTTTGCAAAAAATTTACGGGGCGATATGCATGAGGGCGAAATCGCGGATCTTGGCGCGGACGCTGCGCAGGCCGTTGAGGCGCGTGGGCGAGAGATTTTTGGCGAGCCCGAGTGGTTCGAGCAAGATGGGTTCGGTCGCGGCGACTTCGGCGGGAGTGGCCCCGCTGTAACAATCACAGAGCAGGGCAAGCAGGCCGCGCACGAGAGGGGAATCGGCGTCGCTGCGGAAGTGGCAACGGCCATCGCGCAATTCGCCCACGACCCAGGCGAGGGAGATGCAGCCTTTCACGCGGTTGGTCTCGGTGCGTTCGGCTTCGGGCAGAGGCGGGCGGGTGCGCGTCCGGTCGACGACGGCGGCGAGGCGTTCCTGCGCATCCTCGATGATGGCGAAATCCTCGATCATCTGCTGTTGTTTTTCGGCGAGGGTCACGACCCCGGAAACTGCCTAGTCAGCCGCCGGCTTGCAAGCCGGCGGGTGGCTGTTTCAACTGGCCGCATGGTCAACCCTTTTGCGATCTCCTGGTTGTGGCGCGGCTTCAGGGGCCGGAGCGTGACCTTTGCTCTGCTGTTTGCGACCTGCGTGCTCGGCTGGCCGCTTTCCGCGCAAGTCAACCATCTGCTGACCCGGCTGGGTGTACACTGGTTGTATGCAATGCTGCTGCCCGCGTTTTTTTTCATGTGGCTGGCGAAGCGCGAGGACCGGATCATCGCGGACGAGGCAAAGCGGAAACTTTGGGCGCGCGGCTTGATCGCCGGTTCCCTGGTGCTGGCTGCATGGATCGGATGGTTGCGCCGATGAGCGAACAGGTGCTTGGCTCCCGCCTGGCGGAGTTTTATTTTTTCAGAGTGGCGTCGATCACCTTGAGCAGATCGTCGGCGGTGAACGGCTTGCGTACATGGGGGTATGCGAGGGCGCTGTCTCGCGCCACATCGCTCGGATCGTAACCGCTCATCGTGATGATCCGCAAGTCGGGCCGCTGCGCCCGCAACAGGGCGACGAGTTCATGGCCGTCGGGGTGACCGGGCATGACGATGTCGGTGAGCAGAATAGTGATCTGATCGCGATGTTCGGCCCAGCGGGCGAGAGCTTCGGTTCCGGAGGAAGCCTCGATCACACGATAACCCTGCCGGGTGAGCAGACGAAACACGAGGGTGCGGACGGCCATTTCGTCCTCGACGACGAGCACCATGGAGTCGTGGCCGGATTGGGGCCGGGTGTTGGACGGAGCCGCCATGGCGTCGGCGGATAGCGCGTGGCAGGGAAGGAAGACATGGAATATCGTGCCTTGGCCGGGGCTGCTTTCGACTTCAATCCAGCCCCCGTGTTTTTGCACAATGCCCTGGGTGATTGCCAGACCCAGCCCGGTGCCTTTGCCGGATTCTTTGGTGGTGAAAAAGGGCTCGAAGATTTGCGGCAGGATGTGCGAAGGAATTCCGTCACCGGTGTCGCTCACGCTCAGGCGGGCAAAATCGCCCGAGGCATGACTGCGGTTCGAGGCGCGCGGATGATTCGGGTCGATGGTGACGGCCGAGGTGGCGATCACCAGGCGGCCGCCGCGCGGCATGGCATCCCGCGCATTTACCGCCAGATTAAGCAGGACCTGTTCGATCATGCCTGTGTCGGCGAGCACACCGAGCGGGGCGGTGGAGAGCTGGGTTTCAAGCTCGATATGTTCCCCGATCAGGTGGCGCAGGAGTTTGCTGACGCCGGAGACGAGATGGTTGATGTCGATGGCGACGGGGGCGAGAGCCTGGTGCCGGCTGAGCACGAGCAACTGCCGGGTGAGATTCGTGGCGCGTTGGGCGGCCTCCTTGATGTCGCGCACGGCGGCATCGCGTTCGGTGGCGGACAGGTCGCTGCCGCTGAGCATCTGGCTCTGGCCGAGAATGACGGTGAGCAGATTGTTGAAATCGTGGGCGACGCCCCCGGCCAACTGGCCGATCGCCTCCATCTTCTGGGACTGCCGCAACTGGTCCTCGATGTTTTTGCGTTCGGCGATTTCACTCTGCAAGCTGGCGTTGGTCCGGGCGAGTTCCGCGGTGCGTGATTGGACGCGGCTTTCAAGTTCGGCATGGGACTGCCGCAAGCCGGCTTCGGCGCGTTCCCGCACCGCCATTTCCTCCTGCAATTGGGCGGTGCGCCGGGAGACCAGTTGTTCGAGCCGGGTGTTGTGCTCACGCGCCACGCGCAGCCGCCAGCGCAGGCCGGCCATGATCAGACCAAGGCCGGTTCCGGCCAGTCCGATCCGAAACCAGATCGTCTGCCAGTAGTGCGGTTCAACAATGATGCGCACCGTGGCGCCCTGCCGGTTCCAAACCTGATCGGCGTTGCTGGCTTGCACGCGAAAAGTGTATTCGCCGGGAGGCAGCGAGGTGTAGGTGGCAACGCGTTCGCGCGCGGTGGACTCGGTCCAGGACTGGTCCCAGTTTTCCAGCCGATGGCGGTAACGGTTTTTTGCGGGCGCGGTGAAATCCAAGGCGGAGTATTTCAGACTGAAGCCCGGTTGCCCGGCGGGTATGCGGATGGATTCCCCGAGGTTGGGCAGGGAGGCGGCGCCATTGCGGTTCGATCCGGCCGGAGGCGGGCCGAGCCAGCGGAATTCGGTCAGCACCACCCGGGGCGGCACCGGATTATCGCGCAAGGTTTCGGGGGCAAATTCGACGATGCCGGCGCGGGTTCCGAGATAGACGTGGCCGTCGGCTCCGAGCACGCCGGAGCGTTGCGCGAAGACGTTGCTCGGCAGGCCGTCGGGTTTTTCATAGCTGCGCGATTTTTCCGTGGCGGGATTGAAATCAACCAGACCGTTGGCGGTGCCGAGCCAGAGGTGGCCGCGCCGATCGGGCACGATGGTCATGATCGCGGCGTTCGGCAGGCCGTCGGCCTGCGTGTATTGGCGCACAAAATGTTCCGTGGCCGTGTCAAATTTCAGCAGCCCGTCAGCGGAGCCCAGCCAGATAAGGCCGGCACCGCCATCGGCGATGCAATGCAGGCTGAGCGGCGCAGCGGGCGGGGAGAGCGGCGGGCGGTAGGTGGTGAATCGTTGCTGGTCGGGCTGGAAACGAACAAGGCCATTCATTTCGGTGGCGAACCAAAGGTCGCCGTTGGGTGTGTACAGACCGACAATGGCGTTGTTGGTCGGTTGTGCCGGTTTTCCGCTTTCCGCCTCATGGGGGTTGTAGTGCCGAAATTGGCCGTCCTTGTAATAATCCAAACCGTAGGCGCGGGCCCCGATCCAGGCACCGCCCCGGGCATCGGGCAAAATGGTATGCACCTGGTGGCCGGTGAAAGGATGGCCGCCATCGGGCGCCGGGATGTTGGAGGGTGAAAAAGGGTGGGTATAGAAACGATGCTGATCAAAACGGATGAGGCCGATGTAATTGGAGCCGATCAAGACGTCGCCATTGGGCGCGGCGGCGACGGTGGCAAGATCATTGCTCGGCAGTGAGCTTGGATCGGCGGGATCATGCGTGAAGCGTGTCCACCGGGCGCCGTCGTAACGGTTGAGCCCATTGATGGTGGAGGCCCAGATCCCGCCTTGGGAGTCGAGGGCAAGACCGGCGATGCGGTCATCGCTCACGCTTTGAGGATTGTTGGGCAGATGGCGGTGCGTGCGAAACGGCTTGGCCTCGCTTTGGAGGCGGTTGGCACCGCCGGCGTAAGTGCCCACCCAAATGCTGCCGGCGTTATCCTCGAAAATCGCCTGCACCATGTCGTCGCTCAGGCTGGTGGGATTGGCCGGATCGCGGATATAGCCGGTGAAGCCGCCGGTCTCGCGGTCAAAGAGATACACGCCCCACCGGGTGCCCAGCCACAGGCGATGTTTTCGGTCCACCAGACCGTCGCGAACAAAATTCACGCCGGGACTGACGGAGCTTTCGGGCTGCATGAAACGTGTGAACGAGAGCCGGGGTTGCTGGACGGAATGGGCCGGGACGCGATCAAAGGTGGGTTGAAAGGAATTCAGACCATGCTCGGTCAGCGCCCAGAATACCCCTCGCTCGTCGCGCAGGACTTTGTTGACGGCGTTGCGACTGATACTTGTTGGATCAGCGGGATCGTTGATGTACGAGGCGAATGCGCCGGTGCGGGGATCGAAGGCGGCGAGTCCGTCGGTCGCGCCCAACCACAGCAATCCTGTCGCGGTATCCTCCGTGATGGAGCGAAAAGTGTCCTTGACCGTGCTGCCGGCGACGACCTGCGGCCGGCGAAACGTCGTGAACGTGCCATGCGCGGGATCGTCGAGACGGCAGAGGCCTTGGCGTGTGCCAGCCCAGATTTTGCCGCTCGAATCCTCGAAGAGACAGGTCACGACGTTGTTTGCGATGCTGTCGGGCCTGGCCGCGTCGTGCCGGTAATGAACAAACGTGTCGCTGGCGCGATCATAGCGGTCAAGACCGCCTTCCGTCCCGATCCAGAGCACACCGTGCCGATCCACCAGCAGCGACCAGATAATCTTGTTGCCGATGGAGTCAGGGTCGAGCGGATCGTGTTGATAGACCTTGAGCTCATAACCGTCGTAGCGGGTAAGCCCGCCCAGCCGGAGGCCGAACCAGATGTAGCCTTCGTAATCCTGGGTGATCGCGCGCACATCAGAATGGGCGAGACCTTCGTCGTCCGAGAGATGAACAAAGCTGGCGATGGGCGCATCCGCCGGACCAGCCGCCGAGCCGGAACTGAGCAGCACACAAGAAAGCACGGCGGCCAAAAGACAGCCACGCAACGGATCTCCCCGATTCGTCTTCGCGAGGCAGACTCGTGAAAATATCGCGCAAATAAAAACTGGGATGAGCGTCATCGACACTGCCTGTTCGGGGTTGAACCTTGGGGGTGGTTTCAGCATAGCAGCAGTTTCACTTCCGTCGAGCCTTGGCTGTCGGTCGTTTTGCCTTTGCGTCCCATGGTCGGGCGGAACAAACTTTCGGCCATCGCCCGCCTTTTTTCAAAATGCCGCTCCCAGGTCATCGCTGTTTCGCCTGTTTCCGGTTTGCAGACGACAAGCCCCCCGCTTCGGCGGCCGCGAGTGCGGTGGGCTGGGTGTTGAAAACCAGGGTGCGCCGGGTGTTTGCCGCATGAACAAGGCGTCATTCCCTGCGCTCAAAGCGGCCAACCGTCTGCCCAGCCCTCCGGCGGTGGCGATGCGCATACTGCAACTGGTCGATTCCGATGACACCACGTTGGATGAACTTGCTCATGTCATCAGCGCCGATCCGGCGCTCACCGCAAAAATCCTGAAATATCTCCATTCGCCGCTGCTTGGGCTTGGTTTTCATGGCACCACGCTCGCGGATGCCGTGGCGCGCATCGGCACGCGCGGCGCCCAGTTGCTGGCGCTGTCATTCTCGCTCGTGTCGCAGAAGCACCACCAGAGCTGTCCGAGTTTCAACTTCAGCCGTTTCTGGTCCGTGTCACTCGCCCGGGCCGTGGCCGTCAAACGGCTTGCCGCCGGCAACCGGCAATGGAATCCCGAGGAAGCGTTCATCGCGGGCCTGGTCTTCCGGATTGGCCAGCTCGTGTTTGCGACGGCATTGCCGGCCGACTACGAACCGATTTTGCGCGGAGCTGCGGGGGACGACGATGCCCTGCAAGCCAGCGAGCGCAGCACCTGGGGGACGGATCACCTCAAAATCGGCGCGCAACTGCTTCTCGAGTGGAAACTGCCCGGAACGGTCTGTGGCGCGCTCGAAGCCTGTGCGGTTTTTCCCCGACCGGTCGATGACGATCCGGAGCGCCGGCCGGCCACGGCTTTGCTCCTGCTCGCCGACGCGACAGCCACTTTCATGGTCCTGAACCAACCGCAGCAAGCACGCGTGATGGACGCTTTGATTCTCCGCGCGGGAGTGTTGGCGCGATTGGATCGTGATGCCTTCCGTCCTCTGCTGGAGCAGATCAGTCAGGATTGGATCGCGTATGGCGAACTTTTGTCCATCACCACTGCCGAGCCGCCGGATCTTGATGCGTTGGAAATCGAGGCCGAGGAACACCGCAAAACGCTCCGGCTCGCCGCTGAGATCGAAGTATTGAGTCTGCGCAACGAAAACAAACAGCTCAGCCAGCTCGCCAGCCGGGATCGGCTTACCGGCCTGTACAATCGCGGGGCGTTCGATGACATGCTGGCCGGCAGCATCGCCGCGGCGGCGCGCAAAAACGCATCGCTGGGCCTGCTCATGATCGACCTAGACCGTTTCAAGCCGATCAATGACCAGCATGGACGTCCCACCGGCGACGAGGTGTTGCGACATGTTGTGCGTATTTTTATCACTTATACCAAGACACCAACCGAGGCGTTCCGCTATGGCGGCGAGGAGTTCGCGGTCCTTGTCCCCGGAACGGATGAAGCCGGCACCC
>CAZIQP010000022.1:0-26845 GCA_964541315.1 uncultured Opitutaceae bacterium | reverse complement strand
ATGGCGTTCGCCTTCCTTTAATACCCGGCCGTCGGCACCAAGAAGCTGGAATTTTAGCTGTGCGCGAGGAATGGTGGTGCCGGTCATGATGCGGATGTTGTTTCTGTCCGGGCGGATCATGCCGGCAAGATCGAGGTCGGTGAAAGTAACCGTGAGTTTGCTTCCGGCGGGCAGCAAAGGCGCGGCGGCTTGCTGCACGCAGGTGCACAGCTCCTCGAGATAGAATGTGTTTGTCTGGTTGGGAAAATCATCTGTCGCGTCGGTAAGATTTTCGGGATCTTTGGTGTCGGACGGCACACGGAGTTCAACCTCGCCATCCATCGATGTGATGGCAACCAACCGGGTTGGGACAGTGGTGTAGGTGGCGTGAAGTTCGCCAAGCCCAGTATCCGCGACCAATGATCCGGAAATATCTTCGATCAGGACTTTGCCACCGGGGTCGTGAATCGCGATGTCCCCCCGAGATGTTTTTGAGCATGAGGTCCGCGCCTTGCTTCGGCCTGAAATCGACCGCGATGGCGCGGGGCACGACAATTTTTAAAACAGGGTGGTCGCCGCCGGTGGTGAGGCTGACGACATGGTCGTTTTCAACCAGCGCAAAGCCGACGTCGTCGTCGAGCCGGCGAAGTCCGTCTCCCTGGCATTGTTTGCCATCGTTTTCACCCGTGAGGGAAGTGACTGTCACAGTGTCGCCCTCGGTGCCGATCAGATTGATCTTCGCCCGGGAGACATCGATTTTGAAAGTGGCCGGTTTGTCCCGGATGGAGAGTTTGACACTTGTGGTAGTGCCGTCTCCACCGGCGTGCAGCGAAACGCTGGCGAAGGTGAACAGGCCGGTCAGGAGCACAAGGCGGAGCAAGGAGGAGTGAAATCGTATTTTCATGTGATAGCAGGTTGGAGGATAGGATCGTGGTTGGCGCCGGACATTTCCTCGGGTTGCTTAGGCTGTAGCAGGGTAGTAAGGGCGTGACTGGCCGTTGGGGTCGAGGGCCTCGTCGCGGCTTAATTTCTCAAAAACAGGTTTGGCTGAATCATCGGCGGGGAGAAGGGTGGTCGGCCGACGAACAGTCCCCCAACGAATAACGTGCGGGCAAAAGCAAATTGCAGCGAGGGTCGGGCCGGGAGCGGCGTTGCGAAGAAGCGATCAAATCGACCTCTGACGAGCGCGAAAGGACTGGATGAATCGGCCATGCGCTCATGGGTGTCGAGCATCGCGCAGCTCTTTGAGCGCGCGGTGGACGTAGGCTTTGACTGTGCCGGCGGAGCGATCGATCAATCGGGCGATCTCCGTATGGTTGAGCTGTTGCAACCGGGAAAGCACGAGGACTTCGCGATGGTTGAGAGGGGCAGATGGGTGAGGGCCGTACGGGGCAAAGCTACGTCCTCGGTCGTAATGGCCTGTGCCGATGGGTCCGGCCCGGAGTCGGGGAATTCGATCAGATCCACCGGCTCGATGGGGTGGGAGTCGGGGGGTGTTTGCGGAAATGATCTGCGGCTACTTTTCTTGCCAGGTGGAAGAACCAGGCGGAAAACTACCTTCGTCGCGTTAGGTGTGCCGGTATTTGAGGATGCGATAAAAAACTATCTGAACGAGATCCTCGCTGACCGCAGGCTGGTTGGTCAGGCGTACAAAGAAACCGTAAAGCCGCCGGTGGTGGCGTTCGAAGAGTTCGCCGAGCCGCCTTATTTCACCGGCGCGGACGGCGAGCATGAGATCGTGATCGGAATTACGCTCCACTTCGAAGTAAACCCTAGCCGCCGTTGGAGACGGGTGGAGATGTGGAGTTGGCTTGGGAGGCAGCGTGCAACATCGGCGGCGTGAATAGGCAATCAGTTGTGGCAAGAAATACCGTTGGTGCCGGCAAAGGTTACATAATTTTTAAGCGAAACAGGCAGCCCAGAACCCAACCGAGTGGATGACAGATGTTTGAATAGGCCCTGATTTCGGCCGTATCCTAAATCCGCTCGTGATCGATCTGCTTGTAAGCAGCCCGGCGTAGGCAGGATTTTCACGCTGATTTGCACTTGTTCGGTGGGCGGGATTTTTCTATCATTTCAATACGGTTCATTAACGAGCCGCTAAATAAATATAATAGTTAATAATAAATTCCATGAAAAGATACAACCAGGGTTTTACCCTCGTAGAGATAATGATAGTCGTTGTCATCATCGGCTTGCTCGCGGCGATGGCAATTCCGGCGTTCCAAAAAGTCAGGCAGAGTTCGATCGAGAAGACTTTGATGAATGATTGCAAGCAGGTCGCGGGTGCAGCCAATCAATACATGATGGAATACGGCCTTCAGTCGGTTACATTTTCTGCGGATGCTGCTGGAGCAGTCAGCGGCAATCTGTCAAGTTATGTGCATTATATCGGCAAAGGCAACGTACTTCCCTCTGCCTGGATGGCATCGGCCACGGGCTATGTGGTGAGTAATTCCGCTCTCGGTGCAGCCTACTCGTTCAGCATCACCCCAGAGGGTCAAAGGCTTTGACCTTGGTTTTTTGTCGCACCGCAGGCCGCATCGTTTTCGATGCGGCCTGCGTTTTTAATGAGCTGAATTGGCGCTGCTGGACGAATCGGAAGACTGCAATATTATATCCAAATAGCGGATGCCTTCTCTAATGTTCATATCATTCAGTTGGTAGGCCGAAGGCGCCCCCAGCATCTGTTTGGCTGCGACGAGAGCCATTTTTGCCTGTTCCGTATGCTTGAGCTGATAATGGGCATTCGCCAAAATCCAAAATGTGGCTGTTTCCCCCCGGCCATTGGAAATCGCCCGGTTGGCGCTTTCAATCGCTTCCTCGTTCTTATTGAGCATAAGCTGAGCCTGGCCTTTAAGCGTGTAGAGTTTCCCGATGTTGTATGGATTCTTCGCAATGCGTATTTTGGAATCCATAAAAGCGATTGCATCGGCGAAGCGTTCATTTCTCAAATAGGCACAACTCAGATTGTTGACCGAAGTGACGCAGTCCCCGGACACTTTCAACGCGTGTTGAAAAAGGGTGACGCCGTTCTCCCAATAGCCAACCTGGACATAGGTGGCCAAACACAGTGAGAGTGTGGTCAAGGCAAGCCATCCTGTTTGAAAGCGTTGCAGGCTTGTTTTTTTCCAAGTGGTGAAAACGTCGAATAATTCCGGGAAAACAAAGGCAAGTCCGATCATCGGGATATAAAGATACCTGTCGGCGTGGGATTGAGCGCCCACCTGGACCAACCCGATGACCGGGACCATGGTGCCGAGGAACCAGAGCCAGCCGAGCAGCGGCACCGGGCGTCGCTTTGCCGCCAGCAGCACCAAAAGCAAAGTGATCGAGCCAAGAAACAGGCCGGGAAGAATCGCATTGCGCAAATGCTGCTCCTTATAAAACAAGGGATAGAAGGGGGACAATTCACCAGGACTGAAAAACATCTGGATATATTCTTCGTATGATTGCAGCACGTTGACGATCCGACCAGTAAGGGGATGAATCTCCATGCTGCTCATGGCTATGCTTTGGGCTGAAGCAGTGACCAGGGAAAAATAGGCGGACAGGAGAAGGAGTGGCCAGACACTCTTCAGGCTGCTGACCATGGCCAGGCGATAGTCCCTCAGGGAAAATGTCCTGCCGTCGGCATTGGCCGCCGTGTGCAGCAAATGAATCAGCACTAAGGTGCAGGGAAAGGTCACATGCATCGCCTTGGACAGGAGGCCAAGGATATGAGTGATCAGGACCACGCCGTAGAACTTCAGTTTGCGTGTTTCCAGAAAGTCGATGTAGGCGATGATGCCAAGGAACCAGAAGAATGCATCAAGCAAACTCTTCCGTTCCGAGGTCCAGGCGACATTTTCGACGTTGGCCGGATGCAACGCAAAGATGAGCGCCACCGTCAGGGCGAAAAAACGTTTTTTGGTGCAGCGGAGAAACGCCATGTAGCACATGCACGCGGCGAGGGTGTGCCAGGCGACATTCATCAGCAGATAGCCGCCTGGGTGAGGACCAAACAGCTCCCTGTCCACCAGGTGGGAGATCCAAGTCAGTGGGTGCCAGTTGGCGGCGTCCGTGTTGGTGAAGGCCCAGACCAAGCTGTCCCAAGTCAGCCCCTGGATAATGAAATTGTTCTGATAAGTATAGAGCCCGTCGTCGAATTCTATAAAACGATGTTGGGCCACCTGGCTGTACGGTATGAAAATCGCCAGAGTGATCAGCAGGCAATCGATCAGGATTTTTTCAGTGGCGGATTGCAGTTTCAAGGTGGGAGAGGGAAGGTTTTATTGGCCGGCTAGATCGCAATGAACGGCGGAACGGTTTTGGTGAATTTCGCCCACCGGTATTCCATGCTCACTTGCAGGCAGCCCAATCCATAGACGGAGCTTCGGTGGAAATTAATGGAAGAGGCTTCGGCGAAATACTTGGTCGGACAGCTCACTTCTCCGACGGAGTAGTTTCTCCAAAGCGCCTGGGCGATGAACTGGTTGTCAAAAATGAAATCGTCGGACATCTTGGAGAAATTCATCGATTCCAGCAATTGCCGGGAATATGCGCGATAGCCGGTGTGATATTCCGACAATTTGGCGCCGAGCAGCACATTCTGCGCAGTCGTGAGAAACCGGTTGGCGATATATTTCCACCAAGGCATGCCGCCCTTTAACGCATAACCGCCCAAAATGCGGGAGCCGATGACGAATTCATGAAGATTGTTGGCGATCAGGCTGGCCAGCGCCGGAATGAGTTTTGGGGTATATTGATAATCCGGATGAACCATGATCACGATGTCCGCTCCTTTTTCCAGCGCGAGCCGGTAGCACGTCTTCTGGTTGCCGCCGTAGCCGCGATTTTTATCGTGCACATGGACCGTCACATTGGCGAGTTGACGCGCCAGTGCCACCGTCTCGTCCCGGCTGCCATCATCGACCAGAATAATTTCGTCGACGATGCCTTGATCGACCACTTCATCATAGGTGGCCTTGAGGGTCTTGGCCGCATTGTAAGCGGGCATTACAACGATGACTTTTTTATCACGATACATAAAAATGTCAGTGGACCGGGGTTTGTTCGAACATCAGCTCAACGGTGGCTCCCGAACCGGCCAAGGCCGAGCAACAATCCGCCAACAGGGCGGGCATGAGCAGCAGCCCGCCGATGCCAGCGTGCAAGACCAGACTGCCGAAGCCCCGGTCGGGCGCATAGGAACGGTTTCGCTTTAACCGCTCATAAAGAAAATTCCGACGATCATCGCCGCAGTTCAGTGCGCTTTGGATCCAGCCATAGATATTTTGTTCAAGGCAGAGATGATGCTCAAACAAAAGTCTGCATCCTTTGGCTTGCAAATGTTCAACCACGGTCTGCGGCGGGACGAGCGACAAATGCCGGGGTGGATCCAGGTGAAACCAGTGGCCGCCCGAAAAACGGGCCTGCCAGCTTTTGATGTTGGGAAAAGAAAGGAAAATACGTCCGCCGGGCCGGATCAGCCTGGCGAGCCGGTCCAGGGTGTCGCTCGGTGCAGGCAGATGCTCATAGACATGGACGAGAGTGATTAGGTCGAAGCTGGCGGGAGGCAGGTCGATGGAAGCAAGGGTGCCGAGGTGAAGTTTGATTTCCGGGGTTTTCGCCGCCCGTTCCGCGGCCGGTCCCGGCAGCTCGATGCCATGCAAATTCTTAAAACCGGCTTTGCGGAAATTTCTCAGCAGGCGGCCGTCGCCACAACCGATGTCGAGGATGGCGGCGTCGGCGGTGAGATTATGGGCGAGTCTTTTGGTCCGAAAACCCGCGAAGGTCTCACGCAGACTTTCAATGCCGCCGTTGAATTTTGTCTCGCCGCCTCCGTAATAATTCGCCGCGTAAGCCCGTTGCAATTGTTCTTCGGAAGGGGAAGGCCAAAGGAAGGTGGTGCCGCAGCTCCCGCAGGCTTGCACTTGATAATCCGTGCCATCTTCGCTGCGCGTGCCGCACCAATTGTGTGAGGCTGTTTTTTTGCAGAATGGGCAAAGTGCTTCAGGCATGCGGGTCGGTGTTGATCGAATGGATGAATCGCAGGCTCGGCGGCTGCTTGCTGTATAACGGATCAAATTGGGACAATGTACAAATAAAACGATGCCAAAGATTGGTTAATGTTTTCCAGAAGCCCTTAGCGGTCAATGTGGAATGAAAGCATGGTGGTGCCGGGTTTTTCTGCATTGGTGGGTTCAGGGCGCGGATTGATTATTGCCGTGATTGGGCGCGGTCTGCACGCAAAGGTTCTTTTGTAAGGTAAATGGTCTGCATTTCTGTCCGCCCATGATTGTGAATTTCCGCATTTTCATTTGTTTTAAACCATCCAACTTGGCTTCGTGATACTTTGGCATCAGCATTCCCGTTTTTTTGCTCTTTTTTTAGGCGTGCTTTGCCTGCATGTGCCCGTCTGTACTCGCAGTATGGCGGCTCAGCCGAGCCGGCCAGAAGACACTCCGGCTCTGCCGGCTGAGACAGAGAACGAGATACCGGCGGTTCTTTCCGACACTGCTCCGGCCGAGGCGGATATCCCCGGCCAGACAGGTCCTGTTCCTGTGCCGGTTCATGACTGGCTGGAAGCGCAGGTGGAGCTGTCTCGTCGTGGTTTTTCCTGCGGCTCGATCGATGGGGTGCGTGGTTCCCAGACTGTTTCGGCCCTGCGGGCTTTCCAGCGCAACGCCGGGTTGCGCGAAACGGGTGAACTCGATCAAGCCTCCTGCGCGGCTCTCCTGCTGACGGCTCCGGCTCTCGGCCAGCATACCTTTACCGGTGAAGAACTGGCTGCACTCCAGCCCTTGCCGACCACATGGCTGGGCAAATCGGAGCAAACCGTTCTGGCCTACGCGACCGCGCTCGAGTTCGCTGCCGAACGCTACCGCACCAGTCCAAAATTTCTTGGCAAACTCAATCCGGACGTTGATTGGGACAATATTGTGCCCGGTACGGTCATCAAGGTTCCGGCGGCGGGCTTGTTCAATCCGACGGCCAAGGCCGCAATGCTCCATGTGCGGCTGGCTGATCATGTGCTGGAGGCGACCGATGACACGGGCCGGATTATCGCGCATTTCCCGGTCAGCATTGCCCGTGATGTCGAGAAACGTCCGGTCGGCGAACTGCATGTCACCGTGATCATTCCCAATCCCAATTATACTTTTGATCCCGAGGTTTTCCCGGAATCACCCGAAGGTCAGGAACTGGGCCGCAAACTCATCATTCCCCCCGGGCCGAATAATCCGGTTGGTCTGGCCTGGATCGGACTCGATCGGACCGGCTACGGGATTCATGGCACGCCCGATCCGGAAAAAGTGGGTCGTACCGAATCCCATGGTTGTTTCCGCCTGGCCAACTGGGATGCCCTGGCCTTGCTCAAGCTTGCCTCGGTCGGTCTGCCGGTGGTGGTCGAGCCCTGATGTTTTTGCGCGCGGCTTTTTTGGGCAGGAGATTTCCTGGCCGGATCCGGGTGGAGAATTCCGATTGTCGCTGCGTTGTTTTTAAACAGCTTGGTCATTCTTTACCGCCAATTAATAGGCGGGACGCATCCGTGGATTGCCATCCGCAATTTTCTGGTGCTCAAATTTGAGCCCAATCCAGGTCATGGACAACAAACCACTCCGTCTTCCGCTCATCCTCGGGCTGCCTTTTCTCTTTGCCGGTTGCGCCATGTGGAAACTCACGCCAAAGCCCTCTCCGATTCCGGCCGAGACTGCCCGGGCGGCGGAGACCAGTCCCGCTCGGCAGCCCCCGGCCACCTCGTCCACGCCGCAACCGGAGGCCACCACGGCAAATCAGCGTCCGGAAAACAAGTTCATGCCGGAAATTGATTTTTCCACGCCTTATGGCTCCGTGAAACGGCACGGCCGGCTGTTTACGGTGGGCAACCGAATCGTGGGCGAGCACGGGATGCCGGTCAGTCTGGCGGGCAACAGTTTTTTCTGGAGCCAGTGGAAGGGCGAGTTCTACAACGCTGACGTTGTCAGGTGGCTCAAGCTCGACTGGAAGTCCGCCATCATCCGCATCCCGATGGGCGTCGAGGGCAAAGGTTATCTTGAGCATCCTGAAACGGAGCAGGCCCGCATCTGTGCCCTGGTCGATGCCGCCATCGCCGCCGATCTGTATGTCATCATCGACTGGCACGATCACCACGCGCACCAGCACACCGCCGAGGCGGTGAAGTTTTTCCAGGCGATGGCCCTGCGCTATGGCCGCACGCCGAATGTGCTCTATGAAATTTTCAACGAACCGACCAAGGATGCCACCTGGGCCGGCGACGTGAAGCCCTACGCCGAACAGGTCGTCGCCGCCATTCGTGCGATCGATCCGGACAACATGATCATCGTCGGCTCACCCAATTGGTCGCAGGATGTGGATGTGGTCGCGGACGATCCGATCAGGGCCAGGAACATCGCCTACAGCCTCCATTTCTATGCCGGCACCCATAAGCAATGGCTGCGCGACAAAGCGCTCCGGGCCCTGCAAAAAGGCCTGCCGCTGTTCGTGACGGAATGGGGCACTTGCAACGCCGACGGTAAAGGCGACGTCGATGAAGCCTCGACCCGGGAGTGGATGGATTTCATGCAGCAGTGGGGGTTGAGCCACTGCAATTGGTCCGTGTCGGATGTGCGTGAGACGGCTTCGATTGTGAAACCGGACTCCTCAGCCCACGGCCATTGGCTGGAGAGTGATCTCACGCCCTCCGGCCGCCTGGCGAGGGAATGGACGCGCTCCTGGGCTGCTGCTGCCGGCACTCAATAAGCCTTTGTCTCCTCTGATAATTTCAAAGATCGGATTGAGCCGGATGCCCCGGGACCGGTTCCCAGTAACCGCTCTACCCATGATATTTCCTCGTTGCGCGGCGAGCGTACTGCCTGCGGGATGGGCCGCTCTTCATCGCATGCTTCGCCTGTTCCTGCCACCCAATTTCATCAGTGCCGCTTCGCGCGATGCCATTGCTATCCGTCTCGAACTGGATTTGTCAGTCGTGCCGTCACCCGAATTCATTCCCGCTTTGGCGGTGTTGCAACGTCTGGGAGTCAAACCCGAGCCGGTGTCATTTGTGCAATTCAAGCGGGCGCAATTGCGGGAGTTGATCGGGGCTTTGACCGGTCAGCCTGTTTTCTATCTGGTCAATGTTCCCGGTGTGCCGCTCGCGTGGGATGGATGTGAATTGGCGGGAGTGAGCGAATACCTCGGCGAAAAAACCTCGGAACCCGAGGCCGCGCCGTCACGTCGCACGGCGAACCGTGCCGCATCGGAACGCCCGGCTTCGCGTCAACCCGATTACACGCCGATGACCTTGGACGGCTCCGAGCATTACCTGGCCATCACCCTGCCTTCACGCGAAGCGTCCGGTTATGATGCGGCGCTGGAATTTCTGCGCCTGCACCGCTTCACCCTGGATCCGCTCACGCGCAAATGGTGGCTGCGCGACCGCCACAAGGTTCTGAACATCCTTGCCACTTACGGAGCGGAGTTGCGCGGACACTTCGGCGCCGAGTTCACCGCCAATTTCCAACGCAACACCGCGCATCTGAAGACGGCCGAAACCGCCGCGGAAATCACCGAGCAGCCCGATGGCTTTGAGGTCACACTCGGATTCAAAACCGGCTCCGCCACCGATGCGCAATGGCGCGAAGCGGTTGCCGCCGGCCGGGGCTACGTGGAGGACGGCAAAAATATTTATCTCATCGACTCCACCCGTCTCGCGAAGATCGAGGCCGCGCATCGCGCCTTGGCCGGCGATCCCGCCGCAGGAGGTGACGTGTCCCGCCGGCATCGCATCGCCCGGGCCCGCGCGACCGAGGTGAACGATCTGCTCGATAAAGTGGCGCCGCATTTTCAAGCGCCTGAGACATGGAAATCACGGAGTGCCGCGCTGCGCAACCTCACCGCCCTGCCGCCTGCGCCGGTGCCCGTTGCGCTGGAACGGGTTCTTCGTCCCTACCAAAAACTCGGCGCCGCCTGGCTCTGGCATCTCTATCGGCAGGAGCTCGGTGGCATCCTTGCCGACGAAATGGGCCTCGGCAAAACGTTGCAGGCGCTTGCCCTGCTTGCAGCCTTGAAGGTGGAACGCGTTGCTCCCAACGCATTGCGGCGGATGAAAGAGACTGCATCGGCCCCCTCGCTCGTCGTCTGCCCGGCATCACTCGTCGAAAACTGGCGGCGCGAAGCCGCGCGTTTCACCCCCGGGCTGCGCACCTTCGTTCATCACGGTGCCCGCCGGCTGGCTGCAGTGGATTTCGCCGTGCACGATCTCATCATCACTTCCTATGGCACACTCGCCCGTGATGTGGAACTTTTTGGCGGCATGCAGCTTGATCTCATTCTTGCGGACGAAGCGCAGCATCTGAAGAACCGCCGGACCCAGGCGGCGCAATCGCTGCGCACTCTGCGGGGAAACGGTCGCTTTCTGCTGACCGGCACGCCGCTGGAAAATTCGCTGGATGACCTCCGCTCGCTCTTTGAATTTCTGATGCCCGGATTTCTCCCCAAGCTGCCTCCCGGCCTGAAGCGTGAGGAGCGGACATGGCATGACGAACAACTGCGCACCCGGACCGCTCCCTACATTTTGCGGCGTACAAAACTCGTCGTTGCGCCCGAATTGCCGGAGAAGATCGAGCAGGTGATTTACTGCGAGCCGACCGCGGCGCAGTCGGCGCTCTACCGGAAAATGCAGGAAGACTCCGAGCGCGAACTCATCGATCTCGCAGCCAAAGGAGCCTCGGAAAACAATCTTCGTCTCGCCACCCTCACCCAGTTGCTCCGGCTGCGCCAGATCTGCTGCGATCCGCGCTTGGTGGAGGCCGGACGCAGCCCGGACCGGGATCCTAAGACTGATTATGCTGACTCTGCCAAGCTTGACGCCTTCCGCGAACTGCTCGCCGAGAGCATCGACGAGGGGCATCGCATGCTCGTTTTCTCGCAATTCACTTCGTTGCTCGCCCTGTTGCGGGAAGAACTCGAGGCCGAGGGGGTGGCCTATTGCCATCTCGACGGCTCGATGAGCACCAAGGCGCGGCAAGCCGAGGTGGACCGGTTTCAAAATGATGCATCCGTCCCGGTGTTTCTCATCTCGCTGAAGGCCGGCGGCACGGGCCTGAATCTCACCGGAGCGGATGTCGTCGTGCATTTCGATCCATGGTGGAATCCTGCCGTCGAGGCGCAGGCGACCGACCGTGCGCACCGCATCGGTCAGACGAGGGTGGTCACCAGCTACAAGCTGATCTGTGCCGGCACGGTGGAGGAAAAAGTCATGGCCCTGCAGGACGGCAAACGCGCGCTGTTGGCGGATGTGTTCGAAGCCAGCGACGCCGCGTCGGCCAGGCTCGGTCTGGCGGACCTGCGGGAACTGCTGAAGTGATGCGCCTGAGGCAAGCGGGGTTATTCCGGCGCGGTTGATTTTTTCGTGGCTACACGCGGCCAGAAAACTTATCTCATCATTAAACAACCCCTAAAAATGAGCCTACCCTGCCGCATCCTTGTCCAGCGATTAATCCGCATCTTTGCCTTTGGTGCCGTTGCTTCCGCGGCCTTTGCCGCCGAAAAACTCGACCTCAAGCGCATCACTCCGGTCCCGGAAAACGAGCCGATCCCGGCGATGGATTTTTTCCGGCCACGGTTGCTGTCGCAACCGACGCTGAATCCCTCGGGCACGCATATTGCAGCGATTATCGCAGTCGGCGAGGATCAGCACGCCCTTATGGTCTATGAACTCCAAAGCCAGAAGATGGAGACACTCGACAGTCCAGGGGACACCGACATCACCCAGGTTAATTGGCTGAATGACCAAAGATTCATCTTCCATCTCGGCGCGCGCAAGCGCTATGGGCTCGGCTTGCTCGCGGCGGAGATCGGCCGGCTGGACCGCGTGTACCCTTTGCTGCAGTTATATGGCACGCGTCTGATCGCCGTTCCGCCAAAGAACCGGCTTCGTCCGCTGGTCTGGAACAGCTATGATTTCGAGACCCAGCAGGATGGCGGTGCGGCGGTGATCAACACGGACATCAAGACGGGGAAGGTCGTGAATTTTGCCTCCGTCAATATCAATTCGTCCGATGTGATGAATACCCGCGACAGCAACGAGGCGCACATTGTCGAACGGTTTCCTCTGCCGAAGGGTGGCCTTGTCTACGGGTACAGTGCGGATAGGGAAGGACAGCTCGCCGGGTATATGGCGGACCGGGAAGGGCAGCTCGCATTCAGTTTCACGTCTGATGACGGCCAACTTGCGTTGCAGCGTCTAGCCGACGGACAATGGACCAAGTGCCCGGTGGATCTGGATCAAATCGACGTGATTGCTCCCGGTGACCAGCCGGGCCAGGTGGTGGTGGTCGGGCCGCGGCAGGAAGGGAAACCCCGGGCTTTGCAACTGATGGACGCGGCCACCGGCAAGCTTGGCGAGGTGCTGTTGCAGGACAAAGCCTATGATTTCGATGGCTGGCTCTATCGCACCCGGGCCAGCAACGAGATTCTCGGCGCGATGTTCGAGCGCAACGGCCCGCGCACTGCCTGGTTCAGCGATGAGTATCGCACCCTCCAGAAGATCATCGACGGTTTTTTCCCGGGCCTGGTCGCCCGGATCATCGATAGCAATGACGCGCAGACTCTGTTGCTCGTTGAGACTTATTCCGACCGGCAGCCGGCCGCTTACAACTGGGTGAATCTGGAGAAGCGCACCATCGGGCTCGTGAAGAATTCCGCGCCGTGGATTGATCCCAAGCGCATGCAGGCCATGAATGTCGTCAAATTCAAAACCCGCGACGGGCGCCAGCTTGATGCTTATCTGACCCTGCCGGCCGGAGCTTCAAAAACAAATCCGCCGCCGCTGGTGGTGCTGCCGCATGGCGGCCCGTGGGTCCGGGACAGTTGGGGCTACAATGGGGAGGCGCAGTTTCTCGCCAGCCGGGGCTACGCGGTGCTTCAGCCGAACTATCGGGGCTCGACCGGTTACAACTGGATGTTTCCCTACGAGGACAAATTTGATTTTCGCAAGATGCATGACGATGTGACCGACGCGACCAAATCCATGATCGCCTCGGGGCTGATTGATGGAGGGCGGGTCGCCATCATGGGTGGTTCCTTCGGCGGCTATCTCGCCATTTCCGGCGTGGTGAACGAACCCTCCCTCTACCGGTGCGCGGTGACGAACGCCGGAGTGTTCGACTGGGCGCAGCAAATCCGGGACACCAAATACTATCAGCACGAGGACGTCAGCTACGGCTACATGCTGCGTAAACTTGGCGACCCCAAAAAACTGCCGGAAAAATTCGAGGCGATTTCCCCCGGACGGCATGCGGATCAGATCCGGGTCCCGGTCTTTGTGGCCGCCGGCAAGGAGGACCGGACGGTGGACATCGAGCAGTCGCACAGCCTGATTTCCGCGCTGGAGCGAAACCATGTGCCGCACGAGACGATGATTGTCAGTGAGGAGGGCCATGGCATGGCCCATCTCGACAAGCGGGTGGAATATTACACCCGGGTCGAAGCCTTCCTCGACAAATACCTGAAGCCTGCTCAACCCGCCGCTGCCGCGCAATGAGCGGCGGCATGGTTCGACGGCTCTGCCTCAGTCCTCGGTTTTTTCGCGCCGCTTGAGGGAGCGGCCGAAAACTTTCGTGGTGGTGACGGCGGGTTCGCGTCCGGCCAGCAAGGCTTCGATCGCATCGCGGGTGTCGTGGTGCTTGACCAAGTCTTCGCGTTCGGAGTCATCAATCCGGCCTTGGAGACTCAGGTGTCGGGCCTGGTCGTAGATAAAAACATGGGGTGTGGCGGCCGGACCGAACTTTTCCGCCACGGCCTGCGTCGGGCCATCATCGGCATAGGGGAAATTAAAATTCCGGTGCGCCGTGCGAATCTTCATCTCGGCCAGTGTATCGCCGAGATCGGTGTAGCCCATCGCGTCAAGCCGCACCGCCTCGGCATGATTGGGATAGATGGCGAGGAAACCCACGCCACGCGGCTGGTATTCCGCCGCCAACTTTTTCAAGCGTTTTCATAGGCCTGGGCCGTGGGGCCGTGGTCGCAGGTGAAGACAATGGCGAACACCTTGGCGGGCGCAAAGTCGGCGGGAGTGTAATCGCGACCGCCGACCGCCGGCAGTGTGAAATCCGGCAGCGGCGAACCCAGAGGCAGCACGGTTCGTTCGGTGGCGCCAAAAGCTTGTCCGGCGGAAACCAACAAAAACACGAGTGAGATCAGGCAAAACGCATGGGTGGCAGGGGTTGGATGCTTTTTTTGCTGGCACGAGGTTGCCACCAGAGTCGAGTCATCGGCGCGCGCGACAACCTGAAAACGGGGTGCAAGTGCCGCCCGGTAAATACCGAAAAATTCCCTGCTGGCGGCATATTTCGATCCGCTCCGCCCAAGCCTGCTCTTGACCTTGGGCGGGTGCGCAGAAAAGTGGGTGCCCATACCATCGTGAGCACACATCCCAAAAAAGTCGCCCTTCTCACCGCCGGCGGTCTCGCTCCCTGTCTGAGCGCTGCCGTTGGCGGTCTCATCAAAAAATATTCCGAAGTCTCACCCGAGACGGAAATCATTTGCTACCGTTCCGGCTACAAGGGTCTCCTGCTGGGTGACTCGATCAAGGTCACTCCGGAGCTGCGCCAGCAGGCGCACATTCTTCTGCGCTACGGCGGCAGCCCCATCGGCAACAGCCGCGTGAAGCTGACCAACATCAAGGACTGCGTGAAGCGCGGCCTGGTGAAGGAAGGCCAGGAGCCGCAGAAAGTGGCCGCCGACCAGCTCGTCAGGGACGGGATCAATGTCCTCCACACGATCGGCGGTGATGACACGAATACGGCGGCCGCGGATCTCGCCGCCTACCTGGCGAAGAATGGCTACAACCTTTCGGTCATCGGTCTGCCCAAGACGGTCGACAATGACATCACGCCCATCCGGCAAAGCCTCGGCGCCATGACGGCGGCGGAGCAGGGGGCGCGCTTTTTTCAGAACGTCGCCAGCGAGCAGGGTGCCAGCGGGCGGATGCTGATTGTCCACGAGATCATGGGGCGCCACTCCGGCTGGCTCACGGCGGCCACCACGCGCGATTATTTTGCCTGGATTGACCGCAGCCAGTTTGTGCCCGGGCTCGGGTTGGATGCGAAAAAATGGAGCGTGCACGGTGTCTATGTGCCGGAATTGGCCTTCAATCTTCAGGCGGAGGCGGATCGCCTCCGCCAAGTCATGGAGCAGCAGGGCAACCTCAATATCTTCGTCAGCGAGGGCGCCTGCGTCGACTCCATCATCGCCGAGATCGAATCACGCGGCGAGAAGGTGGAGCGCGATGCGTTCGGCCACGTCGCGCTCGACAAGGTCAATGTCGGCGCCTGGTTCGGCAAGCAGTTCGCCCAGCTTGTCAAGGCCGAGAAAGTGCTTGTGCAGAAGAGCGGTTATTTTGCCCGTTCCGCGCCGGCCAATGCCACCGACCTTGCGCTCATCCAGCGCTGCGTTGATGAAGCCGTCGCCTGCGCCCTGCGCGGCGGGTCAGGCCTGATCGGCGAGGACGAGGAGCAGGGCGACAAGCTGCGCGCCATCGAGTATCCCCGGATCAAGGGCGGCAAACACTTTGAACCCGGCGTCGGCTGGTTCCAGGATATTCTTGTCCGCACCGGACAGAAGAAACGTTGAGCGGATTCAAATCTTTTCGCGTGAGATGGAACGCGGCTTCCGGTCGGGTTCCGCCTGGGGTTGCAAGCATTGAACGCCCCGTGGCTTATTTTCCGGGCGGGTTTATTCCGCGGTTCGCGCAGCGGCTTGTTGCAACACGCGCTGGGCGGTTTCAAGGTCGGGATCATGGTGCGCGCGCAGATCGGCAAGGGTGGGGGCGGGAACGGCCATGTCGGGCGTGACACCGCGACCTTCGAGCCGCTGGCCGTCGAGCCCGATATAATCGCAGACTGGCACCTGGAGTTGTCCGCCGCCGGGGAGATCGTAGTTGCGCGAGACAATCACCGCGCCGGCGGTGCGCCGCCCGACGATCGTGGCGCGCCGGTACTGTTGCAGGACGTGGCTGAAGATCTCGGCGGCGCTGCCGGTGGAGTTGTCGGTGAGAATCATGACCCGGCCGGCATAGCGGGCAGACGACCAGGAAAAGCTTTCGTTTTCTCGTCCGTGTCCGTTGCGTTTGATCAGACGGCCGGCGGCGATTTTCCGGGGGAAAAACTCGGCCAAAGCGACATCGAGGACCAGCAGGTTGCCACCCGGATTGTTGCGCAGATCGATCACGACGCCGGGCTGGGCGGTTTTGGCCTTGATTTGTTCGCTCAACCAATGGAGCGAATGGCGGTTGAATTCGTCAAAGCGGAGATAGCGGCCACCCCCGGGCAATTCGCGCGATTCGAGCTGGGCAAAATTGATCAGTTGCGGCTCCAGTGTCAGCAGATGCAGTTGGTTTTCGGCATCGAGAAATTCGTAGGACACCGGCTGGCCGAGTTTTGGCAGATAGTCGTCCTTGTCCGTCAACGCCGCCCCGTTGCGCGCCACCACGAGCCAGCCGGTCTTGACTCCGGCGATGGCGGCCGGGCTGCCGGGCACGACACCGGTGACCACCCGCCTGGCTTCGAGCCATTGCATGCGGAAGCCCACGCTGGCGCGATGCTCGGTGCGGAATTCGTGGACGCGGCGCGGAGCGATGGCGGCGAGGTGCGACTCCTTCAATTCCGCGCACAACCGGTTCAATACCAGATAGAGGGCGGTGTCGTCCGTGGCAGCCACGGCTTCCGGCCGGTACTTGGTGCGCATGGCGGACCAGTCCACGCCGCGAAATCTGGCGTCGAAATATTTCTCGTTCACCAACTCCCAGGTCCGTTCGAACACCCGCAGATTGTGCGCCGACCGGTCGGCGACGGTGAGCGGCGGTGGCTCGTGATATTCGGTCGGAGCCGTCGAGCAGCCGGCGAACAACACCAGCGCGGCAGCCAAGACGGCCAGAGACGGAGGGAAGCGATATTTCATGGCCAAGGCTCCGATCGGCTCGTGATTCACCCGGAGTTTTCCGAAACTGAACCTGCGCGGCTTGGACTGGTCGGGAGTGGATTTCGGGCCATGCGCCATGGGTTCGAGACTGAACAACGTAGGCGCGGCGAAAAGAAAGCGTCAAGTGACACTTCCGGTGCTTACCGCGCTCCGTGACGGCGGGAATGCCGACGGCAGTGGAGAAATTGTACGATGCGGAAAACAAATTCGGAAAATTTTGGTTCCACAATTTTAATGTTTTGCCGGATCGCGCCGGGATTTTCACAGCGATATGGAGTTGGCGACCACGTGTTGGTAAACGGTCCGTAAGCTTCGGGCAAGGTTGAGCCATCCGTTAAATGCCCGGGTCAGCGAGTCGAACAGGCGGTACTTCAATATGTTCACTCAAAAATTCCTTCTGCATTTGGCGGCGAGTATTTTTATCAGTCTATGCTTCGTTGCGGGCGTGACGGCGCATGCCGCCAGTGCGACGGTAGCCGCGGGTCAGGCCGTCACTTTGTCCGCCACCGCCGATGGCACCGCTCCGTTTACTTATCAATGGTACAAGGACGGAGCCATTTTGAGCGGAGCAACTGCCTCAACCTATCCGATTACCGCGTTCCAGACGAACAACGCTGGCGTCTATTCGGCGGTGATCTCCAATTCTGCCGGCTCTACCACCTCGGACACTGGAACGCTCACTTTGGCCATCTCGGCCACGGCGCCCGTTTTCACGGCCCAACCCGCCAGTCAGACGGTGACGGCGGGAGCGGGCGTGACGTTCACTGCGGCGGCGAGCGGTTCGCCGGCGCCGACCTACCAATGGCAGAAAAACGGCAGTGGTATTTCCGGAGCGACCGGAGCCTCTTATACGATCGCTATTACAGCGATAGGAGACGCCGGTTCGTACGCGGTGGTGGCGACCAACTCCGTCACTTCTGTTACTAGTGGCACAGCAACGCTGACGGTCAACGCTGCGACCAGTGCTCCGGTATTCACGACACAGCCAGTCAACCAGATGGTGACGGCCGGCAATTGGGTGCTCTTCACAGCAGCGGCGATCGGTTTGCCGACCCCGACATTCCAATGGCAGAAGGGTGGCGTGAATATTTCTGGAGCAACCGGTGCATCCCTTACCATTATGAACATCGTGGCGGGAGACGCCGGTTCGTACACGGTGGTGGCGACCAATTCTGTCAGCTCCGTGATCAGCAGCACCGCGATTCTCACAGTGAACGCTGCGACCAGCGCGCCGGCGTTCACGACTCAGCCGGTCAGCCAGACCGTCGTCGCGGCGGCGGGTGTGACCTTCACGGCGGCCGCCAGCGGCAATCCTTTGCCGACCTATCAGTGGCGGAAGAATGGCACGAATATCACCGGAGCAACGGGTGCTTTTTATGCGATTGCCAGTGCTGCGATCGGTGATGCCGCGACCTACACGTTGGTCGCCACCAATTCCGTGGGCTCCGTGACGAGTAACGGAGCAGTGCTCACCGTGAATAGCGTTCCCGCTTTCATCACACAACCTTCCAGCCAGACGGTGACAGCGGGAGCGGGTGTGACCTTCACGGCGGCCGCGAGCGGGACACCTTCGCCAACGTATCAGTGGCAGAAGAATGGCAGCGCCATTGCCGGAGCGACCAATGCCGCATACACCATTGCCAGTACGGCAGCGGGTGATGCGGGCACCTACACGATGGTCGCGACCAACGCCGCCGGCCCAGCGACGAGCGCTGGAGCCGTCCTTACGGTTAATCCGGTGAACACTGCGCCGACGATTTCAGTCATCCCGGCTCAAACCACGGGCCTCGGCACAGCCATCGGTCCGATCAGTTTCATTGTGGGCGATTCGCAAACCGCCGCGGGCAGTCTGACCGTGAGCGGACTTTCTTCGAATACGATGCTGGTTCCCGCCGGAAATATCTTCTTCGGTGGCAATGGTGCGAATCGCACGGTGACCCTTACTCCTGCTGCCGGTCAAACGGGCACGACCACGATCACCGTGACGGTAAGCGACGGATTGCTGACGTCGACTGCTTCCTTTATTCTGACCGTGAGCGCGCTTTCGTCCACGACGCAGACGGTTTCTAATAGTGCAGCAATGGCGATTCCGGATTCCGGCCCGGCGTCGGTCTATCCCTCGAACATCACGATCTCGGGCCTGGGTGGAACCATCGGCGCAGTCACCGTGAGGCTGAATAATTTCAGCCACACCTGGGCCAGCGATGTGGATATCGTTTTGGCGAGCCCGACGGGGCAAAAGATCATGCTGATGTCAAAAGTCGGCGGCGGCGGGAGCCCCACCACCAACGCCACGCTCACTTTTTCAACCACAGCCACCGCGTTGCTGCCGCAGACGGGAGCGTTGGTTACGGGCACCTATCAGCCGACCGTGTACGGCGCATCCACCATCGTGTTTCCCGCGCCCGCGCCTGCGGCACCTTATGACGGATCATTTGCCGGTTTGGTCGGGCAAACGCCGAATGGCACCTGGTCGTTGTATGTAGTAGACGGCTGGGCGGGGGACCAAGGCAGCATCGCCGGCGGTTGGACGCTGACGGTCACCTCGACCGGCACCGCACCGACCCCTCCGACCATCAGCGATATCACCAATCAAACGACCACGACGGGTACGCCGACCGTCGCGATTCCCTTCACCGTGGGTGATGCGGATACGGCGCTGAGCAGCCTGACGCTGGGCGGCACGGCGTCCAACACGACACTCGTGCCAAATGGGAGCATCACCTTCGGTGGTAGTGGCGCCAATTGCACGGTGACTGTCTCGCCCGCAACCGGACAGACCGGCACATCGACGATCACGGTTACTGTCAGCGACGGATCGCTGACGGCGACGGATACCTTCCTGCTCACGGTGAACGCACCATTGACCACTCCGGTCTTCACGACGCAACCTGCCAGCCTTGCGTTAACTACAGGCAGTTCTGCCACCTTTGCGGCTGCTGCCAGCGGCAATCCCGTCCCGACCTATCAATGGAAAAAGAACGGCATGGCTATCGCTGGCGCTACGGCCGCTTCGTATTCCATCGCGAGCGTGACTCCCGCAGACGCCAGCACTTATACGGTCGCCGCCGCCAACTCCGTCGGTTCGGCCACGAGCACCGGCGCAGTGCTCACCGTGAACAGTGCACCGATGATCACGACACAACCGGTTACGCAAACGGTGACCAAGGGCGCTGCCGTTACCTTCAAGGTTGTTGCCAGCGGATCGCCGGCACCGACCTACCAGTGGAAGAAAAACGGATCGAAGATCAGCGGAGCCACCGGTGCTTCTTATACCATCGCCAGTGTTGCTTCCGGAAATGCCGGCACCTACACGGTGGTGGGTACCAATTCCCTGGGCTCGGTCTCGAGCGCTGGCGCGGTACTCACCGTCAAGACCACCACCGCTCCTGCGGTCTATCGCGTGGATTTCAACGGGGACGGGAAATCCGACCTGCTCTGGCAGAACAGCACGACCGGCGAATGCAGTGTATGGCTGATGTCGGGAACGGTGGTCGGTAGCAAAGTTTCCCTGGGCACGGGTCCGGCCGGTCTGAAGATTTGCGGCACGGGTGATTTCAACAACGACGGCAAGACCGACATTCTCTGGCAGAACAGCGCCACCGGAGCCTGTAGCGTGTGGCTCATGAACGGCACGACCGTAACCAGCACGGTTGCTCTCGGCACCGTGACTCCGGGCTGGCAACTGTGTGGCGCGGGTGACTTTAATGGCGACGGCAAGTCGGACCTCGTCTGGCAGAACCGCACGACCGGCGAATGCAGTGTGTGGCTGATGAACGGCACGACTGTAAGCAGCATCGTTTCACTCGGGTTTGTGTCCACCGATCTGATGCTCGCCGGAACCGGCGATTTCAACAAGGACGGCCAGTCGGACATTCTGTGGCAAAACGAAGTGACCGGCGAGTACGGCGTGTGGCTCATGGCCGGCACCACGGTGAGCAGCAGCGTTACCCTTGGCACCGTGACTCTCGACTGGCAACTGTGCGGAGCCGGCGATTACAATGCCGATCAACAGTCCGACCTGCTCTGGCAAAATCTCCTCACCGGCGAATGCAGTGTGTGGCTGATGAACGGCACGACCGTCAGCAGCAAAGTCTCCCTCGGCATGCAACCACTCGATTGGTTATTGCGAAATTGAGCGAAGCCGTCGGGCAGGGCGGGACAGCGACAAGTACACGGGCTTGTCGGCTGGGCCGCCACGAAGAAGGCGATGCTTAAAATGTCATACCCAGCGCCTGCTCGACGTCAGGCCCAAGCTGCATAACGTGATGGTTTAGCAAAATGCCGACCCTCACTTTCATGCCCGTTGCCGGTACGCCCGTTGCGCGACGGGCACTCCTCCGGCGCAGCATGCGGGGCAGTACGTTCGAGGGCATCTTCGCCATGCCACTGGTTTATCTGAATTTGCCGGCGAACCTGGTGGTGGCGGCGCTATTGAGCGAAGGATTGCGGCTGCCGCCCGATGCCTACGGCCTGCTGGTCTCGCTGCCGTTCTGGTGCCAATTGCTGCAACTCTTTATTGCTCCCGCGCTGTTCGGACGTTTCCGGGCGCGGGATGTTTTCCTGGTCAACATCTGGCTGAACATAGCGGGATGGATTGGCTTTGCCGGCGCGTTGGGACTGACGCCGGACCATGTGCGGGGGCACGCCACGGCGGTGGCGGGTGGATTTATTTTCTTTTGCGGACTGACGACCGCGATCATGTCGGTCGCGTGGACGACCTACACCCAATCCTGGGTGCCGGGGCGCATCCGGGCGGTGTATTTTTCCCAGCGCAACCGCTGGTGCCAGTTTTCCAATCTGGCGTTTCTATTGCTGGCGGGCGCGGCGCTCAGCCGGCCTTCGTTGGAGATGTTTGGCGCGGTGATCGGCGTCAGTTGTGTTTTTCGGATCATCTCGGCGGGGTACGCGCATCAAACGCCGGCGGAGGGCGACCCGGTGCCGTCGACCGCCGTGCGCTGGACGGAACAATGGGCGCGGCTGCGCGGGCAGACAATGTTCTGGCGCATGGTGCTGTTCGGCATGGGCTGGGGCGCGGTGCTCAACGGCTTTGGCGCTTTTCAACCGGTGTTCATGCTCAGTGCGCTCACGGCTTCGGCGCAGCAGGCGAGCTGGCCGCTGTCGTTTTCACTGCTGTTTGGCGCGCTGGCCCTGCCGGCGTGGGGCCGGCTGATCGAGCGTTTTGGGGCCAGGCCGGTGCTCCTGGTGGCGGTGCCATTGTGGGCGCTGGCCGGCCTGCCGTGGATTTTCGTGACGCGCGAAACGCACTGGCTGCTCTTCGTGGTGTGGGCGCTGACGGGCGCGACCAACGCCGGCATCGTGCTCGCGCAACTGAATCTGCTGATGAAACTGATGCCGGCCGGGGCCAAGGGATTTGCCGTGGGCTGCAACATTGCGGCCGCTGCGCTCGGCACCGCGCTTGCGCCGATTTTCGCCGGCCAGTTGCTCGCCTGGGCGCTGGCGGGCGGCTGGGCGGTGAACACGGTGTATCATGTCTTTTTCGCGTTCATGCCGCTGTTGGCCGGACTGACCTTGCTGTTGATGCACCGGGTGCGGGAGCCGCGGTCGGCCCCGGTGGAGCACGTCGTGGGCGCGCTGCGCAACATCCGCATGCTCGCCGGCACACTCGGCCTGGGCTTCCTCGCGCAAGCCTTGTTCACCCCGCGCGGAAAGGGGCGGAAGAGCGAGTATTGATCCGCCTTCGCCCGGCTTCGGCGCGGCAAGGAGTCGGGAGCACGAATGGCGAGCCTACCTGTTAGATTAGCCGTGATTTTCGTGATTTTCGTGTGTTTCGTGGAGGCCATGTCTCTGGCCGACACACCGATCCATTTCATCGACTTCGAGGGCAACCGCAATTCTGGCATCATCGAGTTCGGGGTTGTGACCTTGCTGGCCGGAAGCATTGCCGCCACGCGGACGCGGTTGTGCCGGTCGATCGGACGCGTCAGCGCGGAAGACACCGCGGTGCACGGACTCAGCGCCGAGAGCGTGGCGGGTGAAGCCCTTTTCCGCGATGAGTGGGAATATTTTGCGGGCCTGCGCGAGCGCGGGCCGCTGGCGGCGCATTTTGCGTCGGTGGAAAATTCCCTGCTCAAGTCTGTCTGGCCATATCCGCGGACCGCGCCGGATTTTGCGCAAGTCGGTCGATCCACGACAGAGTGGGGACCGTGGATCGACACCGGGCGGCTTTACCCGCAATTTTTTCCGCAGCTCGGCGACGGCAAACTGAAGGAACTCGTGGAGGCGTGCGGCCAGCAGGCCGGGCTTGACGCGCTGGCTGCGGTGCATTGTCCGGAGAGCCGGCGGCATTATCACGCCGCGCTCTACGATGCGCTGGCGGGCGCGGTGTTGCTGCTGGCCTTGGTGCGCCGGCCGGAATTTGCCGCGGCCACCATTCCCTGGCTGCTCCAGATGAGCGTACTTGATCCGGTGAAACGCGGCGCGTTGCAGCAGGGCGATTTATTCTGAGGGAGAGATCTGAGTCAGAAAACTGCAGGAGGGGCTTTATGCCCCGATAATGAATTTCCGAGAACAGGATGAATGCGAATCGGGGCATAAAGCCCCTCCTGCAATTGAACATCAAATTACGATAACATGCCTCGTGCCAGTTTTGGCTTTCCGTCTGCAGCTCTCGCGGCTAGCAATCGTGCTCCGATGAACATCCAATCACTCGTGGTAGGCGGCGCATTATTACTGGCCGGGCTGGCCGGTTGTCAGAAGAAGGAGGCGGAATCCGCGGCGGTCGCACCCGTGGCACCAGCGGTCCCCAAAACGCCGGCACTGGAGGTTGTCAAGGAGTCGGAACGCAGCCGGCATTTTCTCGCGGTAAGCAAACAGTTGGAACTCGGGGGCACGCTCTACGGTTATGCGGACATCGACGGGGATGCGCTGAAACTCGCGGGCATGGTGCAAAATATCATGACCGAGGTGGCCAAGGCGCAGCCGCAGGCCGCCGCGCAATTGAATCAGGATTACGCGGCGCTTTTTAAAATAATGGGTCTGACGGATATTCAGGCCGTGGGTCTGAGCTCCGTCGGCGATGGCACGGGATTTTTCCGCAACCGCGTGTTTTTCTACACGCCGGAGGGACGGCATGGCCTGATGGCGGGCTTCGGCGGCGAACCGAAGCCGTTTGAGCGGCTCACCCTCGCTCCCGCCAACACGGATGTATTCTGTGAGAATGAAATCGATCTGCCCGCAATTTATAAGACCGTCAATGCGGTCGTCGCCAAAGTGGGTGGCGATGTCACCGCCAACAAGCTGGAGGAGGCCTTGAAACAGGCCGGCCAGGAGGCGGCGATTTCCGCGCTCAGCATTGTGCAAAACTGGAAAGGGCGCTCGGCGCTCGTCATGCGGTTCGAAGACGGTCCGGGCATTCGGACGCCGGGGCCGGATGGGGTGCAACTGCCCGCTTTTTCACTGCTGCTCACCGTGGATGGCATCGCACCGTCGTTGCACGACGCATTGGTGAAGATCCCGATGTTCGAACGGCGGCAGGAGGGAACGCTGGAATTGTTCGAATTGAAAATCCCCATGCCCGTCGAGAGCCTGAAGCCCGTGATCGCGATAGACGGATCGACGCTGATGATCGCGACTTCCCCGAAATTTCTCGCCGAATGCATGAATGCCAAGGGCGGACTGGCGCAGACGGCCGGGTTTCAGAAGGCCCTCGCGCCCTTTGGCGACAAGGCCAATGGCATCGGCTACATCAGCCCGCATTTCTTTGCCAAGCTGCATGAGCTGGAAACTTTAAACGCCCATTTGTCGGCCGAGCCGAAAAAAATCCTGGCGATGGTGCTGGCGAACATTCCCCAGGCCGATCGTCCGCTCATTACGGTGCGCACGAACCTGCCGGAGGGTGTGCTGATCCGGTCCTACTGGAATCGTTCGCTCAAACAGGACGTTGCGGTGATGGCCTTCTACAATCCGGTCACGGTGGGCGTGCTCGCGGCGATGGCGATTCCCGCGTTTCAAAAGGTGCGGACAGCCTCGCAGGAGAAGGTGGTGATGAACAATCTGCGCCAGCTCGCGGCGGCGGCCGACCAGTACTATCTGGAGACGGGAAAAAAGAGGGCGACGTATGATGATCTGGTGGGCCCGGATAAATACATCCGGCAGTTGAATCCGGTGGCGGGCGAAGATTACCGGCAGATCCAATTCGAGGAGAACCATCCGTTGCGGGTGCAATTGCCCTCCGGCCAGGTGATCCGGTATCCGCTGGAATAATCGCAGCCCGGAGTTGCGGATTTGATGTGCGGTGCGTGGAGCTGGCCGCGCGCTGCCTCCGAAATTTTCCGCCGGATGCAATTGCAGGCTTCCCTCCCGCCGCCGATTGGTGGACGCTCAGGCATCGTATGAACCCCCACGATTTGCACCTCATTTTTTTGGCTCTGGCGGCGATTGGTGTTCTGGTTCTGCTGGTAACCTGGCTCAAAATAAATGCTTTTGTTTCGCTCATCATCGCGTCGCTCCTCGTCGGCGGTGGGGCGGTGCTGATGGCGCAACCGGCGGACGGGGCCGGCGGGAAGGCGGCTGCGTACACGATGCTGGGCGTCACCAAGTCCGTCCAGGACGGCGTGGGTGCGACGCTCGGCGGGATCGCCGCGGTCCTCGCGCTGGGCACGATGCTGGGAAAGCTGCTCGCCGAATCGGGCGGGGCGGAGGTGCTGGCGAAACGTTTCGCGGCATTCTTCGGGCCCAAACGCATCCAATGGTGCATCATCGCGCTGGCGCTGGCGGTGGGGCTGACGACCTGGTTTGCGGTCGGCCTCGTGCTGCTGCTGCCGATTTTGCTGACCCTGACCCGGGAGACGAAGCAGCCCTTCCTGCTGCTGGCGCTGCCCTTGCTCTCCTGTCTTTCGGTCATGCATGGCCTGATGCCGCCCCATCCGGGGCCGGTGGTGGCGGTCGAAACGCTCAGGGCCAATATGGGGCTTGTTTTATTCTGGGGCTTTATCGTGGGCCTGCCCACGGCCATGGTCGCCGGACCGCTGTTTGCCCGGTGGGCCGTGAAACGGGTCGAAGCTTTTCCGGCGGACCTGGCGAAACCCGATGCGACGGACCCGACTCTCCGCCGGCCGGGATTCGGACTCACACTTTTTTCCATCATGCTCCCGGTGCTTCTCATGCTGCTCGGCACCCTGGCGGAACTGACGCTGCCCAAAGGCCACGCCTGGCGCGATGTCGCGACGTTCATTGGCAACCCGACGATGGCGCTGATGGTCTCGGTGGTCTTTTGCCTCTGGTCGCTGGGCACCCACTGCGGCTACGCGAAGGCGCGGCTGCTGAAGTTCACCGAAACAAGCGTCGCCTCCATCGGCATGACCGTCCTGGTGGTCGGCGGTGGTGGCGGCTTCGCGCGTGTGCTGCGCGACAGCGGCGTGGCGGATGCGATCGGCAGGCTGGGCGAACAATTTCATCTGTCGCCGTTGCTCTACGGCTGGTTGATCTCGGCTTTCATCCGCGTCGCGACCGGCTCGGCGACGGTCGCGATCACCACGGCTTCCGGATTGCTGGTGCCCATTCTGGCCCTGCACCCGGAGCTCACCCAGGCGCACACGGCCCTGATCATCGTGGCGGTGGGGTGCGGTTCGCTCTTCCTGTCGCATCTCAACGACGCCGGTTTCTGGATCGTCAAGGACTGTCTCGGTCTCACCGTGGCGCAAACTTTCAAAACCTGGACCGTCTGCGAAACGATCATCGGGCTTGTCGGAATGCTGTTCGCGTGGCTCTGCTATCATTTGGTGTGACCGCGACGCAGCATACCGGCCGTGCCGAGCCGGTCAGACAGCCGGTCGAATTTTCAACCGGCACGGAAGTTCCCAGTCTTTTTTGATAGACGCAAAGACGGGGGACAAAAAATCAGGCTTGGTTGAGCCGATCCGGCTTGAAGGCGACGAGGGTC
>CAZIQP010000021.1:20870-38392 GCA_964541315.1 uncultured Opitutaceae bacterium | reverse complement strand
ACCCAGCGCACCGTGCCCCGCATGGCCCTGATCACGGCGCAGCTTTCTCCCGGCATGCTCACCCTTTCGGCCGACGGAGCAGGCAGCATCGCCGTTCCCACCGCTTCCGATCCATCTGCTCCGCTTCGCTCCGTGACTGTCTGGAAACATGAAGGCCTGCCCGCCGAGGACTGCGGCATCCCCGCCTCCGCCTGGCTCAGCGATTTTCTCGGACTGTCCTGCCACCTCGTACGCATCGGCGAAAACTTTTTGCGGTCCAACCTCAAACCCGCCGCGCAACCCGGCGACCAACTCGCCTTCAACGACGCGTGCCCCTTTCTCGTGATCAGCGAAGCCTCGCTCTCGAACCTGAATGACCGCATCCAGGAAAACGAAGGCGAGCCCGTGCCGATGAACCGCTTCCGGCCGAATATCGTCGTCGATGGCTGCGACGCCTTCGCCGAAGACTCGTGGATGCGTTTCCGTATCGGTGACGCCGTTTTTCGCAGCGCCGGCAAATCCGACCGCTGCATTGTGACCACCACCGACCAGCTCACGGGCGAACGCGGCAAAGAGCCGCTGAAGACGCTCGCCACCTTCCGCCGTGGCCCAACCGACCCCACCGCCGTCTATTTCGGCGTCAACCTCATCCACGAGACCAAACAAGGCACGGTCCACGTCGGTGCCGAAATCGAACTGCTCTAACCGTGCAACGCTCAATCAAAGCGATCCGTGCCTTCTGAAACAGCAGCCCAAACCGGGTTTCACTCCTCCCATCCCCCGCTGCGTTTCTGTTTGATCTTCGCGCGGTGTTTCTTGGCTTGAATCATCTTTATTTTCTGACTGCGGGTTTTCTTCAGGTTTTGCCGGCGGACCAGTTCCCGCGCGGACTGTGCCTGGTTCTTAGCCTCCTGCCTCTGCCATTCCAGTTTGTCGGCCAATTCGGTCCAGGCGGTAAGCCGGTTCATCGCCTGACTCCGCTCGCGCTGACACCTTACCTCCACCCCGCTGGGCCGGTGTTGGAGCCAGACGGTGGACGAGGTTTTGTTGATTTTCTGGCCCCCCGCCCCGGTCCCACGCACAAACCGCTCCTCCACCTCCTCGGGACGGACCCGCAAGGAGACAAATCTCGCCCTGAGCGGCGCTCCGACGATGTCTGGAAAATCTGCCATAAAGTTGACCCTCGCATGCAACCGACCGTGATCGTCACAGTCAAACCCCCCGCTCAGCACTTGCCCTGCGCAAACTGCTTCTTTTAGTGATTAATCCTCACCGCCAGCTTCAATCCTTCCCTTCTTCTGTCCTACTCGCTACCCGCTACTCACTGCTCGCTACTTTTCCGTCCCTTCCCCTCCATGCTCAACGGTCCCACTTGGTCCCAGAAACTCCGCAACGAAATCAGCAAAGCCGTCATCGGCCAGGAAGCCGTCGTCGAACGCCTCCTTGTCGCCCTGCTCGCCAACGGCCACGTCCTCCTTGAGGGTATGCCCGGCTTGGCGAAAACGCTCCTGATCCGATCGCTCGGCACCGCCCTCGGCATCCAGTTCGAACGGGTGCAGTTCACGCCCGACCTGCTGCCGAGCGACGTCGTGGGCACGATGATCTTCTCCCCGAAGGACAGCGCCTTCGCCACGCACAAGGGCCCGATCTTCGCCAACCTCGTCCTCGCCGACGAAATCAACCGCGCCCCTGCCAAGGTCCAGTCCGCCCTCCTCGAAGCCATGCAGGAACGTCAGGTCACCATCGGCGGCACGTCGCACAAACTGCCCCGCCCGTTCTTCGTCATGGCGACGCAAAATCCCGTCGAACAGGAAGGCACCTACCCGTTGCCCGAGGCGCAAACGGACCGTTTTCTTTTCAAGCTCATTGTGGATTATCCGTCGGCTTCCGAAGAAGCGCAAATGATGGAAATGTGGGGTCAGGTCACCAAGGCCCCGGAATTGCAGCCTGTTTCCAGCGGACAGGAACTGCTGGATCTCCGCACGCAGGTCGACGCGATTCACGTCTCCGCCGGCGTGCAGGCTTACATTCTCGCCCTGGTCCGCGGCACCCGCGACCTCGCGGCCACGGCCGAGGGCGGCTCAACCAAGCGCCTCCTCAACTTCGGCGCCTCTCCCCGCGCCTCGCTCGCGCTATTCCAAGCCGGCCGCGCCCTCGCCTGGCTGCGCGGCGCCGACTATGTCTCGCCCGCGCTCATCCAGGATATTTTCCACGACGCCCTCCGCCATCGCGTCGGCCTGACCTACGAAGCCGAGGCCGAGGAACTTTCGGCTGACAAAATTCTTTTGCAGGTGCTGCAGCGCACCCCGGTGCCGGCGAGCACCTAAATCATTCTCGTTCTCGTACTCGTACTCTTTCTCGTTCTCTCCTCTGCCAGGACGAACCAACCGAACCAAAGAACAGGAGAACGAGAAAGAGTACGATTAAGAGAACGATTCAACCCATGCCCTCCCCTCTTCAAGAGCATACCTCGCTGGTCACCTCCCAGCTCGCGCTGTTGCGGCAGCTCGAGTGGCGGGTGCGCCATGCGGTGGAGAACGTGCTCAGCGGCGAATACCGCTCCGCCTTCCGCGGGCGCGGCATGGAATTCGACCAAGTCGTCAAATACACCTACGGCGACGACATCCGCGACATCGACTGGAACGTCACCGCCCGCCTTGGCGAGCCGTACCGGAAGAAATTCATCGAGGAACGCGAGGTCACCCTGCTGCTCGTGTTCGAGGACAGCGTGAGCCTGCAATTCGGTTCGGGCGCGCAATCCAAACGCGAGGCCCTGCTCGAACTCGCCGGCATCGTCATGCTGCTTGGCGCCGTCAACCGCGACCGCGTCGGTTTTCTGCACGCCTCGCCCGAAGGCTACGATCTCAAGGAACCCGTGCGCGGCCGCGGCCAGATCATGCACGCCGCCGCCCAGCTTCTCGGCAAACCCGCCCCGGCGCTTGAATCCGCCGCCGCCAAATCCCAGACGCCAGACCCAAGCCTCATTCCCTGGCGGATGCTGGCCCACGCCGCCCCGCGCCACAGCATCATGATCTGGCTCGGAGATTTTCCGCCGCGCGCCGCGCCCGAAGGCTGGAGCGTGCTGAGCCGCCGCTATCAGACCATGGGGTTCCGCGTCGACGATCCGTGGGAACGCGAACTGCCCGACACCCGCATCTTCACGGCGTACGATCCCGTCTCCGGCCGGCTGGTGAATCTCAACGGTGCTTCCGCCGCGCAGCGTGCCGCGCATGCCGAATGGGTCGCGCAACGCGACGCGGGTTTTCGCGCCCTGTTTCCCAATTCGCTCAGCCGGCTCACCGTCCGCACCGACGAACCGCGCCTGGAATCGCTGGTACGATTTTTCCAAGCCCGGATGGCATCGGGCCGCCGTCGCTGAGCGACGGCAAAAACTCCAAACGCGAATGTCCAAACGCCAAAGAAACTCCAATAATCAAAACCTAGGCCCAAGGTATTTGGGTTCTGGATTTTTATTTGGAGTTTGGCATTTGGAATTTGGCATTTTTCCCCGCTGATGCCGCTCACCAACTACACGCTCCACGACCCCTGGTGGCTGCTCGCGCTGCTGGTTCTGCCGCTCGTCCTGTGGGTGCGCGGCAGGCGGGGCGCGCCGGTGCTGGTGGTGCCGTTTGCGGGCGCGTGGCACAAACCGTCGCTCATCCCCACTTCCCGCTGGGCCGTTTCCTTTGCCCTCATCGGTCTCGTCCTTCTGGTCTTCGCCCTCGCCCGTCCGCAAAGCGTCGAGGACAAGCGTGAAGTGAAGCAGCAGGGCTACGACCTGATGCTCGCGATCGATCTCTCCGGCTCAATGAATGCCGAGGATTACGAACGCGATGGCGAGGCCATCAACCGTCTCCAGGCCATCAAGCCGATCATCCAGGCCTTCATTCACCGGCGCACGAACGATCGGATCGGCCTTGTCGTATTCGCGGGCCGCGCCTACACGCTGGCTCCGCTTACCTTCGATCATGAATGGCTGGCCAAACAAATCGAACGCCTGAAGATCGGCATGGTTGAGGATGGCACCGCCATCGGCGACGGTCTGGGCGTGGCGCTCTCCCGCCTGCATCAGGCCAGTCGCGAGGAAAACAACCAGCGCAAAGGCGCGTTCATCGTGCTCATGACCGACGGTGCCAACAACCGCGGCCTGCTCTCCCCGGAACAAGCCACCGCGATTGCCAAGTCGCGCGGCCTGCCGGTGTACACGATCGGGGTCGGCCGTCCCGGACTTGTGCCGATGCCCGTCTTCGACGAAAGCGGCCACAAACTCGGCTACAGCCGAATGCCATCCGACCTGGATGAAGGTGCGCTCATCCAGATTTCCGACCAGACCGGCGGAAAATTCTTCCGCGCCATGGATACGGACACGATCAACAAAACTTTCGCGGCCATCGATGCGGCGCAGAAAATCGAGTTCCAAGCCAAGTCCTATCTGCTCACCACGGAACTCTTCGCCTGGTTTGCCGCGCCCGGAGCCGTGTTGCTTTTCCTCGGCGGCCTGTTTGCACTGCCGCCACAGTTGCCTTTTGGCAGGGCGCGACCGCCGGGCGCGCCGCGAGTTGATGGCCAGCCCGGCGGTCCGGCCCTGCCTTCCAAAACCTGATGGGCTTCCACTCGCCGCATCTTCTCTGGCTGCTCGTGCCGCTCGTGCTGCTCTTCTCCTGGGAGCTGGCGCGCCACACCGCGCGCGCCGCCGTCCAGTGGCCGAAGATCGCGCGCGCCTGGGCCGGCGCGTTTCAGGTTTCCCTTGGCTCCGCCCACACCACGGCGGAAACCCGGCCGCGCCTCTGGCTGTGGTTCGGTCTCGCCTTGTGCATTGTCGCCCTCGCCCGCCCCCAGTGGGGCGTGGTGGAGGAAAAAGTATTCGACCAATCCCGCGAGGTGCTCATCGCCCTCGATCTTTCCCGTTCGATGCTGACGCAGGACGTAAAGCCCTCGCGGCTCGACCGCAGCAAACTCCTCATCTCCTCCCTGCTCGACGGGCTGAAAGGCGAGCGGGTTGGCCTGGTCCTGTTTGCCGGCACCTCGTTTTTGCAAAGCCCGCTCAGCTCCGACTACGAAATCCTGCGCGAATTTCTGCCCGAGCTGAAGCCCGACTACCTGCCCGAGGGCGGCTCCAATTACAAAGCCATGCTCGAAGCCTCCATCCAGTCCTTCGGCACTTCCACGGCGGATCGCTACCTGATCGTGCTCAGCGACGGCGAAAGCACCGAGGACGACTGGAAGGAACTGGGCGAAACGCTCAAGACCAAGGGCATTCGCGTCATCGGGCTCGGCATCGGCACCACGCAGGGCGGATTCATCCCCGATGGCGGCGGCGGCTTTGTGAAGGATGAACGCGGGGCCGTCGTGCTCTCGCGCCTCAACAGCTCCACCCTCCAGGAACTCGCGCAAACCACCGGCGGAGCCTACGCCGATGCCAGCTCGTGGGTCGATCTGGCGGGACTGCTCAAGCAAACCATCGACGCCGGCCGGAAAGGCGATTTCTCCGAGAAAAACACCGCGCGCCTCCTCGAACGTTTCCAGTGGTTTCTCGCCCCGGGCCTGCTGTTGCTCCTCATCAGCTTCTGGGCCGAGTTCCCCGTCCGCCCCCGTGAGCGGGCGCTGCCGCTCGGCGCGTCTGCGTCGCGGAAATTCCAAACGCCAAATGCCAAAGGGCAAACAACCGCCGCCGCGGCCCTGCTCATTCTCTTCGGAATTTCGGCATTCACCATTCATCATTCGGCATTGGCTGCCGAAGACTCCCTCGCCGGCCCGCTCACCACCACCATCACGCGCCTCGCCGCCAAGGAGGCGCTGAGTGCGAAGGACTGCTCCGAGCTGGCCGAGACCACCCTCACCTTTGGCCAGCGCCTCAGATCCGCGCAACAGCAGCCGCCGGAGAATGTCATCCGCGACGCCCTGGCCGCCGTGGATCAGGGCGAACAAGCCGACGCCAAAGCAGCCGACTGGCCCAAGCTGCGCAAAGAACTGGAGGAACTTCTGCAAAAAAACGAACCACCGAAGCAGGACCAAAAAAAGCCGGACCAGCAGAAACAGGATCAGAAAAACAAGGACGACCAGCAAAAGGACAACCAACAGAAGCAAAATCAGCAGGACAAGGATTCCAAGGACCAGCAGCAAAAGGATCAGCAAGGAAAACCGGACCAGCAAAAGTCTGATCAGAAAAAGCAGGATGAACAGAAAAACGAATCCCAGAACCAGCCGGAGCCCAAGCAGGACGCGTTTGGCGATATGAAGGAAAAGGAACCTCCCCCGCCCAAACCCGAGCCCAAACAACAGCCGCCTTCCAGCGGCACCCAGAAAGTCGGCGGTCAGACCGAGAAAAAGCCCGACACCCCGCTTGATCCCGAGCTGGCGGTGCCTCTCCAAAAACTTGAACAGGTCCGTGATCAGGACTCACCGGCCAAACTGCAGCAGATCATGCAGGGTAAGCCCCAAAAAACAAAACCGGTCAGCAAGGACTGGTAACATTTCCCATGCGTCGCATCACGTTCAGTTCACTTCTTCCTTTTGTCGGAGCCTGCTTGCAGGCGATCTTACGATGCATCGCCTGCAAGCAGGCTCCTACATTTCTGATTCTTATCCTCGTCGGCACCGCCACCGCCTTCGCCCAGATCGTCCGCTGGGAGCCACCGGGCGGCCAACTGGGCTATAATCAGGTGAGTGACCTTGCCCTCGTGTTCGAGAACTGCGAACCCGAACTCGACAAGCTCAAGCTGCCGCCGGTCGCGGTCGACGGACTCTCCTTCGTCGGCCAGCCCTCGCAAAACAGCGAGACGAGCATGGTGAATGGCACGATCACGCACCGTTATTCCCTGGTTTTTCCCGCGCGTCCGACGAAGCGCACTCCGATCACCATCCCCGAATTCACGGTGCAAACCGACAAGGGCGCTTTGCAGGTAAAAGCCGCCAGTTACACCGTGGGTGACGCCACTGTGGGTGGCACCGGCCTAGCCTTATCCGATATCGCCTCCGCCAAATTGATTCTTCCGAAGAATACTTTCTGGGCCGGCGAAGTTTTTCCCGTTACGTGCACCCTCAGTGTGGTCGAACGCTATTTTCACACCCTCGGCAGTGTCGTCGATTGGCCGGCCGCACCCTTGATCGCCGAGGATTGGAGCAAACCCGAGGCGTCCAAAACCATGCAGCGCGGCGAACGCCGCATTGTCATCACGCAAAACACCCGGGCCTACGCCAAACAGGCGGGCAATTTCACCCTCAAACCGGCCACCCAGATCGCCAATCTTGTCGTCGGCCAGACCGGCTTCGGACTGTTCTCCAGTCCCTCGGTCGAACAGCGCGCGCTCACCACCGAGCCGGTTGAAATCAGCATCCTCGCCCTGCCATCCGCCCCGCCGGGTTTCAGCGGTGTCGTGGGCGAATTCTCCCTCGTTTCCAAGGTCGTGCCCACCACGCCCGCCGTCGGCGAACCCGTGACGTGGACGATCGAGCTCACCGGCGTGGGCAACTGGCCTGACATCTCCGGCCTGCCGCAACGCGATGTTTCCAACGATTTCCAAGTCGTGCAGCCCAAGTCAAAGCGCACGATGAAGGACAACTCGCTCTTCGAAGGCTCGCTCACCGAGGACGTCGTGCTCGTGCCGACCAAACCCGGTCCGTACACCCTTGGCCCGATCAGGTTCACCTACTTCAACGCCGCCAGCGGCAGCTACCAGACCATCACGACGGAGGCGGTCACGATCAATGTCTCCGCCGCCCCCGCCACGCCGCTCCCCCAGAACATCCAGGGCGCGCCCGTCCAATTTTCGCTGAATCTTCCGCCGACCAACCCGAGCAACGCGCCGAAACTTCCCACGGCCATACCGCCCGTGCCGCCGGAAAATCTCCCGCGCGATCCGCTCACAGCAAGTCACCGCGGCATCATTCCGTTTCATCAAAACGGGTTCTGGCTCGCCGCCACCGTGCCGGCTTCGCTCATCGTGCTGATCGCCTGGCTCACGCTCGCCGCGCTGCGTTCGCGCGCGCTTGATCCGCAGCGCCGCCGCCGCGCCGCCCGGGAGAAATTGGCCGGCGTTCTCGCCGAACTGCGCCGTTCCGGCTCCCAGCCCTCAACACTCGGCTCTCAACTGAGAAATTGGCAGCGCCACACCGCCGCGCTGTGGGAAATTTCCCACGCCGCCCCCGGCACGCCGCTGGTGCATGCGTGTGTCGCCGCACACTCGCGTGACGCCGCCCCCGCCTGGACCGCCCTCTGGAACGAAGCCGACCGCGTGCAGCACGGACCACGGGCCGAGTTGCCGTCAGACTGGACGGCCCGGGCCGAAAGCGCGCTGCAGGCGGTCAAGATTCCCGGCTGGAATTTCTTCTCGCTGCTCACCGGCCGCCACCTCCTCCCCTTTCTCTTTGTTTTCCTGCTCATCGCGGTCCCATCGTCCCTCAAGGCCGAGACCGCCGCCGAAGCCTACAAGCGTGGTGATTTCCCTGCGGCTGAAAAGAGCTGGCGGGCCGAGGTGAAATCCGCGCCCGCCGACTGGACTGCGCGCCACAACCTCGGCCTCGCGCTCGCGCAGCAAGACCGCTGGGCCGAGGCGACCGCGCATTGGACCAGTGCGTTTCTCCTCGCCCCCGGTGCGTCCGAAACCCGCTGGGCGCTTGCCCTCGGTCTGCAACGTTCCGGCTTGGCGCCCGCCGAACTCGTGGATTTTTCCCAAGGCAAAGGCCGTTATCAGCTCGCGCGTTGCGCCTCGCCCGGCGAATGGCAGTTGATCCTTGCCGGTGCTTCGCTCCTGATCGCCGCCGCGCTCGTGCTGTTGCTTTTGCAGGGTTATGGCCGGATCGGATCGTGGGCCAAGCCCGCCGCGCTCACCTCGATCCTCATCGCCATTCTGCTCGCCGCCGCCGCGACTTTCAGCCTGCGCTCATACGGCCAGCTTGCGCATCCCGACGCCGTGATCGTGTGGCAGGCCGCGGTCCTCCGCAGTATTCCCACCGAAGCCGACACTGCGCAGAAGACGTCCCCGCTTTCCGCCGGCTCGATCGCCGTCGCCGACAAAACCTTTCTCAACAACTGGACCCGGCTCACCTTCCCCGGCGGCCAGACCGGCTGGGTCCGCAGCGACGTTCTGATCAGGTTGTATCGGTAGGCCAGGCGGACTGAAGCCATGAATAAGCGGTTGTGGCCAAAAAGCGTTTTCTGTGATGGAAAAAACCAAGGTGCTTGAGGGGCCGTCACCCACGGGACCGGTGCGGTCAGCCTGGGTTATGCCATCTCTCCACCGCACCCGCCCAAGCAACCCGTGCCGAACGTTGGGCAAGTCCTGCGCAGCCTGATTTCTCCTCTGGCGGCATAATGGAGCCGTGCAAAAAATCCCGATCCGTTCCGTGCGCACCCATCCTCAGCCGGTCCGGCTGAAAACCAAGCAATCCCGTTCGCAAAAGACCATTTCCCGCCAGCGAATGCTCTCCCCGCCCCGCCCGCTGCGACCTGACGGCTTGAACCCTGGCAAAACAGCCCGGTCCGAAACCAACCCCTCTTCTCCATGAAACAATCTGAACCTAACCAAATCCACCACCCCGTCATCATTCAGGGAGGCATGGGCGTAGGCGTGTCGAACTGGCGGCTCGCCCGGGCCATCTCTTCCCGCGGGCAACTCGGCGTGGTCTCCGGCATCGCACTGGCCACCGTGCTGGTGCGCCGGCTGCAGGACGGAGATGCCGACGGCAACATCCGCCGGGCCCTGGCCCACTGCCCGCTCAAAGATGCCGTGCGCAGCATCGAAGCGCGCTATTTTCTCCCCGGCGGAAGGCTCATGTCCCAACCCTACCGCCTCATCCCGCAGTATTCGCTCGAGTCCCCGGACGAGCTGACCGCTCTCACCATCGTCGGAAATTTCGTGGAGGTCTGGCTCGCCAAGGAAGGTCACTCCGGTCTGGTCGGAATCAATCTGCTGGAAAAGACCCAGCTTCCCACCCTCGCCTCGCTCTACGGCGCCATGCTCGCCGGCGTCGACTATGTCTTGATGGGCGCAGGCATTCCCCGCTCCATCCCGGGCGTGCTCGACCGATTTGCGGCGGGGCAAGCGGCCGAGCTGCGCATTTTTGTGGAGGGCGAAACCAACGGCCACGAACAACGCCTCACCCTTGATCCCGCGCATTTCACCGGCGCACCGGCTCCTACGCTGCGCCGTCCGGCGTTTCTCGCGATCGTGTCTTCCTCCGCGCTTGCGACCACGCTGGCCAGCAAATCAAACGGACGGGTGGACGGGCTCATCGTCGAAGGCTTCACCGCCGGCGGCCACAACGCCCCGCCGCGCGGCTTGCCGCAGTTCAATGATCGCGGCGAACCCGTCTACGGCCCGCGCGACACCCCCGATCTCGATTCCATCAAAGCCCTGGGTCTCCCCTTCTGGCTGGCGGGTTCCTGCGCGCATCCCGATCAATTGACCGCCGCCCTCGCGCTGGGTGCGACCGGCGTACAGATCGGCACCGCGTTCGCCTTCTGCGAAGAATCGGGGCTCAAGCCGGAAATCAAGCTCGCGGTGTTGCGCCGCAGCGCCGCCGGCACTTTGGCGATGCGCACTGATCCGCGCGCCTCGCCCACCGGCATGCCCTTCAAGGTCGTCGATCTGTACGACACCGTTTCCGATCCCGAAGTCTACGAGGCGCGCGCCCGCACCTGTGACATGGGCTATCTGCGCCAGCCTTACCGAAAGGAGGATGGCACCGTCGGCTACCGTTGCCCGGCCGAGCCGGAAGCGAGTTTCATCCGCAAAGGCGGCGATCCTGCCGATGCCGTGGGCCGGAAATGCCTGTGCAACGGACTCATGGCCGCAATCGGTCTCGGCCAGACGGTTTCACTGAGCGAAGATGAGCCGCCCATCGTCACCGCCGGCGACGATGTCATGGACCTGAACCGCTTCCTGAAGAACGGAAATTTTTCCTACCATGCTGCCGACGTCCTGGATTTCATGCTCGGTGAAACGGGTGCCAAACCGGCTGGAATCTGAATCGCCGGTGTCTTACTGTAGGAGCGGCTTTACGCCGCGATCAGACGTTTGAATCGCGGCTTAACGACTCACCTCACGAAATGCTCCCGATCACAACTCACGTCAGCTCGCACGCGCCGCCGGCGCAGGCGGCCACTTCCTTCAATTTGGTCTCATCCGTTTGCTCAATGAGCTGCGTGTAGTTCACCGGTGCGTACTTCATGCGGTTCCACTTCGCCGCATCCTCTTCGGTCACCACGGCTTCGCGCGGGGCCTGCGCGTAACGCTTGTCACCATCCTCGGCCAGCAAGGCCACGCCCGTGAAATGTTCGCGATGTTTCCAGATAAAATCCGCGACCGCGTTCCACTCGTCGGGTTTCACCGTGCAGGTGTTGGACACGTTGTGGTGCAAACCGGGAGAACGCGTTGCCCCATCCTCACCCTTGAGCACCCAGTACTGCTGGGCGAGCTGGACGAAGTGCAGAAAATCCAAGGCGCCGATCTCTTCGCGCAAAATCGCATGCGGTGGCGCCTCGATGGCAAAGGTGATGACGTCATCCGTGCCGGGCCGGTAGACGGAGGCTTCGGTCAGATGCGCATTCAACCCATGAAAATGCCGGTAAACCGGGTCGCGGCGGTTCGCCTGCACGCGGCGAAAATAATGCCGGGCATGGTGCGGGTGAATCCCTGAAGCCGAGCCCAGCAGCAGCGAGGCCGTGCCTTCGGGCTTCACGCACGTCACGCGCGCCGCCGGCCGGATACCGAGCACGCCGGCGACAATCCGGTTCGCCGCGCGGCACAGCTTGGCGCCGCGCTCGAGCACCGACGGGTTGAAAAGAATTTCGGGGTTGTCCATGAAACCGCAGATGGAAACACCAAGCAGCGCGTCGCGTTCGTTGAGGTAACGCGTCACCGGCCCGAGGTACGGAATCTGCGTGTAGGCCGCCTGCAACGTCCCGATCACCGCGGCATGGATGCACGCGACCAGGAAATCGTCCACCGATTGGAGCACGGCGCCGTTGATCGTGGTGAGATTGCACATCTGCCAGCCACTGAGCCGGGTTTCCGGCGTGAGCGGTCCGGTGTAACCGAGTTCGCGGAGTTGGGCGGTCTCGGCTTCGTCGAGCCCGCCCTCGATCACCGGGTGCAGGCCGATCTCACAGCAAGGATTGCAGCCATGGTCGGGATGATCCGCGAAATAGAAGCCGGGTTCGCCAAACTCCTTCTGCGCGGCAAAGAGCCGGCGGAAGAGCGTGTCGTCGGTTTCCCGGCGCGATAGTACGGCGGAATTGTTCGACGCGGAGCGCTGGGGGTTTTTCTCGAACCAGTTGCCCGTCTTCGCGCCCATCATCTCCTCGTCGTCGGGCGAGAAGAGGCAGATCGTGGCCGAGCGGCGGATGCCGCCGCTGAGCACCGAACGCGCCGCATACATGCAGATGTCATACACCTCGATCGGCCGCAGCTTGCGGCCGGAGGCGCCGTTCAACACGCCCTCCACATCGGACAGCGCCTGCTTGAGCGGCAGGTGGCCTGGTGCCTTGCCGCCGGAAGTTTTGAGCTCACTGCCACGCGGGCGGATCTGGGAAAAATTGAATTCAACCTTTAAGCCCTCGTAGTGGCTGCGGATGAGCCTATCCAGCGCCCCGGCCCAGCCTTCGATCGTGTCTCCCACGGCATGGTGCCGCACCTCGAGCTCAATCTCCTCGCGCCGCACGGGCAGCACCGGCAGGCGTTCGATGTGATGGCGCTGCACGGAGAAACCGCAGCCCGTGCCCGCCAGAAGCAGGAAAAGGTATTCGCGGAAAAAATCCAGCCGGTCCACCGCGCTGAACGAGCAATTGAACAGCCGCGCGTGGTTCCTGAGGATCGCGTCGCCGCCAAACTGCAGCGAACGCATCGAGGGCAGTACGCGTTTCTGCGCCACGGCCCCGAAGGCCCGGTGCATCGCATTGGCAAGCGTTCCGCCCGCCAGCCACTCGGTCAGAAAACGCCGGTCACCCGGCGGCAAGGGGGAGTTTTCGTCCGGCGCGGGCAGAGGGATCGCGAGCTTCGACTCGAAATGCTGCAGATGCATCGAGAGCACCCGGCGCGCCGCCTCCGAAAAGGTTTCGCGGCGACCGAGATCGCGGCGGTAGCGGGCATACTTGGAAATGGCGATGTAATCGCTCAGGCCGTTCTCCGCGTAATGATTGAGCCGGTGCGAGGCCCGGCGCTCGCGATAGATGATGTAGGAACGCGCCACCGCCCATTCCCCATCGGCCGCAATGGCTTTTTCCACATTGTCCTGGATCTGCTCAATGGTCGGATGCCGGCCCGTGCGGTAGTACAGTTCGAGCATCAGGGCCACGCGGGCGGCGATGCGTTGCGCTTTTAGAAAGGCGTCTTGGTCGAGTCCATAGCGCGCCGCCGGATTGTCGCGGTCGGGATTTTCCGCCCCATCGTGCTGCACGTCATAAAAAGCGCGGGCGATGGCGCAGGTGATCTTGGCGCCATCCCAAGGCACCATCGTGCCATCACGTTTGATGACGCAACGGGCGGCGGGAGCGATGGCCACAAAGGCGAGTTGGCGCGGATTCATCTTGGCCAGAAAAGTAGCGGTGGCGTGTGTCATTCGTTTACCGGGTGGTGCGAACCAATATAGCACCAGATGCGCCACACCGCTAACCGTCCGTTGGCAAAACTCTGGGCAAAAATTAATATTGCTGCGCATGAATTGCTTGCGCCCGAAAGCGCCTCTGCAATTTCGGCGCGACACCGCCGGGCGATGAGCAGTTTTTAATAGTTTTGTCGCCCGCGCATAAGCCGCAGACGAAAGCTTGGTCGCGTTACCGCCACGCGCCAACACGGCTGCACGTATTTTAGACCGCTGCTATCCGCCGGTTACTCCGGCATGGATTCGAGCAGGTGTCGGAGTTCCGGACGGAGCTGGCGCAGTTCCCGAAGATGGGCTTCCGACAGCCGGCCGATCAATTTTTCACCCTTGGCGGTCACGCTCACGTCCTGCCGGCGGCGATCGGCCGACGATGGCGTGCGTGAAACAAGCCGGCGCTGCACCAGCCGGTTGACGAGGCCGACGGCACTGTGGTGCTTCAATTGCAAACGCTCCGCCAGTTCACCGATCGAAACATAATCCCGGCCGGGAAATCCCTTGATCGCCAGCAACGCCTGATGCTGCTGCGGGGTCAGACCGGCGGCGCGCGCGGCCTCCCGGCTGAAGCGTTGAAACCGGCGCAGTGCATGACGGAGCGCAGCCAGCAATTCATAATGGGCTTTGGCAATACGGGGGCTCGACGCAGGCATGGTGGATGATGCCGGGCAGCAAGAGCTCAAAAACTCCCGGAGACAATCCTATTGCTTTATATCGTACTGCGATATTATTTGGCCGTTCTCTATTTCCATGAACGCACCCGCCCAGCTCGCCCGCTTCCCACAGCCCGTCCCCGCCCGCGCGCCTGATGTCCTCGCGGATTTCAGCACCGATCGGCGCGTCCTCCTCCTTTGCGCGCTGGCGGTGCCGATCGGGGCCATTGGGGCGTTTGTGGCCAAGGCGTTGCTCTGGCTGATCGCGGTGTTCACCAACGCGGCTTTCTTTCTGCGCTTCTCTTCCGCACCCGTGGCGCCGGAGAACCACCACCTTGGCTGGTGGGTGATGGTGGTACCGGCGATCGGTTCGCTGCTGATCGGTTTGATGGCGCGCTATGGCTCGGAAAAGATCCGGGGACACGGCATCCCCGAGGCGCTCGAGGCAATTTTGCTGGGCCGCAGCCTGATCAGCCCAAAGGTGGCGATCCTGAAGCCGATATCGTCCGCGATTTCGATCGGCACCGGCGGACCGTTCGGGGCGGAGGGTCCGATCATCATGACCGGCGGCGCCTTCGGGTCGATCTTCGCCCAATTGTTTCACCTCACCTCCGCCGAACGCAAAACCCTGCTGGTGGCCGGGGCCGCCGCGGGCATGTCAGCCGTGTTTGCCACCCCGATTGCGGCGGTCTTGCTGGCGGTCGAGCTGCTGCTGTTCGAGTGGAAACCGCGCAGCTTCATTCCGGTGACCGTCGCCGCCATCGTGGCCTCGGTGCTGCGCGTGCCTCTGCTCGGTGCCGGACCGATCTTCCCCGTCCTCGCCCATGCGGCACTGGCGCCGTCCTTGTTGGCCTTTGCCGTGTTGGTCGGCCTGGTCATCGGCTTTGGTTCCGGAGGACTCACGCTGCTGGTATACGGCTGCGAGGATCTGTTCGCCAAACTCCCGATTCACTGGATGTGGTGGCCGGCCTTGGGCGGTTTGGTCGTGGGCGTAGGCGGAGTAATTGATCCCAAGGTTTTGGGCGTGGGCTACGAAACGATACATCAACTGATGCGGGGCGACCTGCTCGGCAGACCGCTCGTTATGCTCATACTGGTCAAAGGCGTTATCTGGGCGGTCGCGTTGGGCTCGGGCACTTCGGGCGGCGTGCTGGCGCCGTTGCTGATGATCGGCGGCGCGATCGGCGCTCTGGCCGGCTCGGTCAGCGGCATGGGCGATCCCGGGTTGTGGGCCATGGTGGGCATGGCCGGCATGATGGGAGGCACGATGCGGTCGCCCCTCACCGGCATGGTGTTCGTCTTGGAGCTGACGCATGATTTGAATATTCTGCCGGCTTTGCTGGTCGGCAGTGTGGCCGCTTTGTGCGTAACGGTTCTGCTGATGCGCCGCTCCATTCTCACCGAGAAACTGGCCCGGCGCGGCCAGCACATCGCCCGCGAGTACAGCGTGGATGTGTTTGCACAAGTCCGGGTGGCGGAGGTGATGGACCGCAACCCGCCCGTGATCCCCGCCACCATGACCCTGTCCGCGCTCGCCGATGCCATCGCCCGGGGCGATCCGGCGCTGGCCCGCCGGCAAGCCACTCTTATTTCGGACGCTGCGGGCCGGCTGGCGGGAGTCATCACGCGCGGCGACATCATGCGCCATTTGCAGGATGCCGCGGCGGGCACGAAGACCGTGCTGGAGGCGGCCAGCACCAATGTGGCGGCAACCTATCCGGACGAAACCGTCGACGACGCGATTGCCACCATGCTCAAACGCAATATCGGCCGTCTACCAGTGGTCGAACGAAACGGCTCGCGCAAAGTCCTGGGTTACCTGGGACGGGCGGACATTCTCGCAGCGCGCACCCGTTTGCATGAAGAAGAGGAGCGGCGCGAACGAGGTCCTTTGGTTGCCATCGTCCGATAATTCCCTCCTTTGATTGCAGATGGATGAGCCACGCACCCTCCACTGCTACGTCCCGGGTCGGCCGCATTGGTGGCAGTGGCTGACCGTGCTTTCGCTCGATGCGCCGCTCGTGGCGGTCGCGTGGCAATCCGCGCTGGCCCGCGTTGCGGGGGTAAACCTGCATACCCATCACACGCTTGTCCTCGGTGCCGCCGTCTGGCTGGCCTACGCGGTCGACCGCTGGATCGAAGGATGGCGGCTCGACCCGGCGCAAATCGGAACCCAGCGCCATTGGTTTTATCAGCGATGGCGCTGGCCGGTCGCCACGGTCTGGCTCGTCGTGCTGCTGGCCACCCTCGCGTTGTCGTTCACCCGTCTCACGTCCGTCGAGCTGGGTTCAGGTCTCTTTCTCCTGGTGCCAGTGCTGATCTACCTGCTCTCCCACCAATATCTCCATCGCGGCCACCGATGGCGGGCACCCAAGGAAATCTGTGTGGCGCTTCTTTTTACGATTGGCGTGGCTTGCTTCCCAGTGGCGAACCGTCCCGCCGTGTTGCCCCGTCTGGTTCCCCCGCTGTTCCTGTTTGGACTGCTCTGCTTCACCGACTGCGCGCTGATTTCACTCTGGGAAGACGAGGTGGACCGCTCGCATGGACAGACGTCGCTCGCCCTTCAGTTTCCTCAGGGCCGGCCATGGGTCCGCGCCCTGCCATGCATCATCGCCGCCCTTGGCACGACTGCGGCGGTCTTCGGCGGGAACGACGCAAAAGGAATGATCGTTTGCGCCATCAGCAGTGCGATTTTACTCGGTTGTCTTGATCTCTTTCATCGCCGCCTTGGCCGGCAACTGGCACGCGCGTTGGTTGATATCACGCTGATGACGCCGTTTGTTTTGTTGTTCTGGACCTGACGTTAACCGTTATGCAATCAAGGCGCAGCTTCGACCGGTTGGCCAGTGTCTATCGCACGCTGGAATATCTCGCTTTCGGCCATGACTTGGAGCGGGCGCGCTTCGCCCATCTCGAGCGGTTGCGCGAATGCCGGTCCATTCTCGTGTTGGGCGAAGGCGACGGCCGCTGCCTTGAACAACTCGTGTCAGCGGCGCCCCATGCCCGCATCGACTGTCTTGATCTCAGCCCTGCCATGCTGGCTCGCGCCGCCCGCCGGCTCGCAGGACAGACCGCGACGGATCGCGTCACCTTTCGGCAGGCCGATTTGCTGGCCGCAGATCTGCGGCCCACGCACTATGATGCCGTGATTACCTTCTTCTTTCTCGACTGCTTTACCGCCACGCAAGCGGAGTTCCTCATGGCCCGCATCGAAACGAGTCTCCGCCCCGCAGCCCTGTGGCTCTGGGCGGATTTCGATTTGCCGGCGCGCGGACTCGCCCGGCTGCGGGCCCG
>CAZIQP010000021.1:0-20770 GCA_964541315.1 uncultured Opitutaceae bacterium | reverse complement strand
GGCTCTGGGCGGATTTCGATTTGCCGGCGCGCGGACTCGCCCGGCTGCGGGCCCGCGCGTGGTTGGCCGTACTCTACGCCTATTTCCGCTGGCAAACCGGACTGGCCGCCCGCGAGCTGCCACCCGTCTTGCGCTATTTTTCAGAAAACAACTTCGAAAAAATCACCGCGATTTCGCTGCAATGGGGCTTGGTCCGCAGCGAAGTCTGGAAGCGGCAGTCGCCCCCGGAACATCCCGACTCCAGCCGCCTGGCAAGCTGAGCTTCCCTCTTGCCCGTTATTCACCGTTGCGCTGTCCTGATTGCCAACCCCATGGCGTCTTTTGTTCAAGGTCGCAACGAGCCTCTCGTCTTGGTCCGTCGTGCATGCCGTTTACCGATTGTCTCTTATGCTATTGCTATGGTGGCCCGCCCACGCCGTGGTCCCGTCATTGAAACTATTTTCTAAGGATTCCTAAACCCGCGTGTCTATAGGCATGGAGCTATGATTTCCGCCCATTCACCGACACCATGGAACCCTTGGTTTATGCCTATGTTTCCCCGCCGCCCCCTGGTGTTCCAGCGGTATCTCCATCCGCGACGATGACGCCCAAGCCCGCCAGCATCGTCGTGGTGTTTGAGTCCGAGGAGAGCGGACTGCTGCGCTACGCAATCGGACTGGTGGGAAGGAGAACCGTGGCGGAGGAAATCGTGCAGGAAACTTTTCTGCGTCTGCACCAGTGTTGGGCCGAGGTGGAGAATCCCCGGGCCTGGCTCTACCGCGGCGTGCGCAATCTCGCGATCAACCACCTGCGCGACCGCAAGCCCGAATCGGAACTGAAAGACGACACCGCCACCAACGACGACAGCCCGACGCCCGAAGTCATGGGCAAAAACGAAGCCATCGGGATGATGCGTCTGCTCCTCGCCGAAATGTCGGAGGAAGATAAAACCCTACTCCAATTAAAATATCACGACGACCTGAAGTACCAGCAGATCAGCCAGCGCACCGGCCTCAGCGTCAGCAACGTCGGCTACCGGCTGCACCACGTGTTGAAGGGCCTCGCCGACGCCCTGCGCCACGCCGGCATCGAAGGCAGCCGCGGCTAACCAAAAACATCGAACACAGATTTCACCGATGAACACGGATTCCAGCCATTTTCTGATCGCACCAAAAACTGTAGGAGCGGCTTTACGCCGCGATATTGGACTGTCGACAGCCGTGCGATTTTCAAATCGGGGCATAAAGCCCCTCCTACAGCCAAGCCTCTGCCCCATCCGTGCTCATCTGCGCAATCCGTGGTTAAAACTGCCTCGTTCCCTCTGAGGAGGACACCATGAATCACAACGACCACAAACCAGACCTTTCCACCCTGATCGAACCCGAGCTTGAAGCCCGGGTCGTCGCCTGGGTTTCCGGCGAAGCTTCACCCTTTGAAGCCGCCGAACTCACCCGACTGACCAACGAAAAACCCGAACTCGCCATCTTCAAACGCCGGATCGAAGCCGTGCGCGGCCTCGTCGGCGAAGCGATCCGTCCGGACCAAGAACCGCTGCGCCTCGCCCCCGAACGCCGCGCAAAACTCCTGCAAGCCCTCGGTGCGCCGGAAAACAAAACGACGCAGGTCATTTCGACCAATACCGTTGTGTTGCCGAAGGTTGCCACGAAGAGAAAACAACGGAAGGATCGGCGTTGGCTCTACGCTCTCGCGGCCTGCCTGGCCATCGGTCTGTTCACGGTGATGTCTATTCCGAGTTTTCAGATAACGAACTCGTTTAAGCTCGGGAAGTCGATCTACGGAGAAAACGACCGCCAGAAATCCGTAATTCTTGAGCTGCCTACGACAATAGAGCCAAGAAGTGAACTGGTTGTCGCCGACGGCTGGGCTCAGCCGAAACAGCAAGGCAAGAAATCCTCCGATTACAAGAATCGCGAAATGGCATTCCAACTTGCAGCTGCGGATACAGCAACCAGAACGCAAGAAAGAGATGCTGAAGCCAGTGCCCTCAGCGATCGCGACGCATTCGGCCAAAAAAAAGCAGCTCTTCAAAACGAATATCTTTCAAGAATGAAGTCCATAAGTTCGGAAACTCGTCAACGCCGCGCGCTTCCACCGCAGACAGGACAAGCCTACGCAGCTACGACCGCCCCGGCAGCTGCGCCAGCGAGCGAAAGCACCGCCTTCAACTTCCAAAATCAACCCACTCTCGCCGGGAGCCGCGTCCAAACAAATCTGGGCGATCTGACTTCTAACATCACCGTCGACACGAAACAACTAGTAGCCGAAACCGGCACCCGCAGCGGCAATGAGCGCCTGACCTTTTCCGCAAAGAGCGGCACTAAGGAAGGCCTTGTTTTCGAGCTGGTCGCTGGCCCGCCCGCGCCGACAGATGGATATGGATATAAAAACGCTCCCGTCGTCTCAGGTATGGTCGAGTCGCATTTCCCCGGTCGAGGCTTGAACGAAAAAAGTACTCTAGCTTCGACCACCGGCGACGCAGACAATATCGTGCTCTCCCCCTTCACGGTCGAGGGCAAGAAAGATGCAGGCTATCTGGCCAAAAACACTCTCACCGCCGGTCGGGACAGCCAAGCCGGCAAAGAAATCGACGCCATTTCTGCCGACTTGCCGCTCGAAAAGGCAAAGGCTTCCGCTGCGCCCGTTCAAACCTTCACTGAAATCAACGCCAGCAAAGAACCCGTCTCCACCTTCTCCCTGCATGTGAGCGATGTGTCGTTCCGCCTTGCGCAGGCTGCGCTCGCCAAAGGGGAAACGCTGGATCGCGCGAGCATCCGGCCCGAGGAATTCTACAATGCCTTTTCCTACGGCGATCCGACGCCCGCCCCGGCCGAAAAAATTTCCTGCCGGATCGAACAGGCCGCTCACCCGTTTGTCCAGCAGCGCAACCTCGTCCGCATCGCGGTGAAAGTGGCCGCCTCCGGTCGCGACGCCGCGCAACCGCTGCACCTGACCGTGCTGCTCGACACCTCCGGCTCCATGGAGCGCGAGGATCGCGCCGCCACCATCCAAAGCGCCATGAAAGCGCTGACCTCGCTGCTCGGATCCAACGACCGGCTGACACTCATCGGCTTTGCCCGCCAACCCCGGCTGCTCGTTGAATCCCTGCCCGGTGATCAGACCGCCCAGGTGCTGGACATCATCAAGAACACGCCCGCCGAAGGGGGCACGAATCTTGAGGAGGCGCTCAAGCTCGGCAGCGAACTCGCCCACCGCCAGTTCGAAGCCGGCGCGCAAAACCGCATCGTGCTGCTCACCGATGGCGCGGCGAATCTCGGCAACGCCAACCCCGCGCAACTCGCCGCCTCGGTCGAAGCGTTGCGCCAGCAGGGCATCGCGTTCGATGCGTGCGGCGTCGGCTTCGATGGCCTCGACGACGGCATGCTCGAAAATCTCACGCGCAAGGGCGACGGCCGTTACTACGTCCTCAATTCGCCCGAGGCGGCCGACGCGAGTTTCGCGAAGCAGCTCGCCGGCGCGTTCCGTCCCGCCGCGGAAAACGTGAAGCTGCAGGTTCGTTTCAATCCCGCGCGCGTCGGCAATTACCGTCTCATCGGCTTCGAGCAGCACCGGCTGAAAGAGGAAGATTTCCGCAATGACAAGGTCGACGCGGCTGAACTCGCCTCCGAGGAAGCTGCCGTCGCCGTCTATCAGGTCGAGGCGTTGCCGCAGGGCGAAGGCGAACTCGGCGAGGTCTATGTGCGTTTCCGTGACGCCGCGTCGGGCAACATGGTCGAACGTAATTGGACGCTCAACTATGACCCACAGGCACCGGCTTTCGACCGCGCCATGCCCACCATGCAGCTCGCCGGTGTGGCCGCGCTGCTCGCCGAGAAGCTTCAAGGCGGCGAAGCTGCCAACGCGGTCAATCTGAAAGACCTCGCCCCCGTGGTGAACAAACTCCGCAGCCACTATGCGAACGAACCCCGCGTGCAGGAACTCGTCACAATGTTCGAAGAGGCCCTGAAGTTGTCCGGGGAGTAAGTATGAAAGGTTGGCACCATTTCTTTTGTAGGAGCGGCTTTATGCCGCGATCTCATGACCCACGCCGTCCACGTTCGTCCAACATCGCGGCGTAAAGCCGCTCCTACATCACGAACAATTGGTCAGGGCATCCCCATGACAATCACCTGACAAAACTTTGACCCCGGTCTGACAACCTCCGCGCCGCATTGCGCTATAACCTGACCGCACAATTACAAACTGCATCTTGCCGCGCCGTAGTCCACCAGGACGAAGGCGGGGCATTTTTCCCCAACGGAGAACTCATATGAACGTTACTACGCCGCTTCGAATCATCGCCGGCCGACTGGGCCTGTTATTCGCCATGACCACAACCGGAGCGTTGACCGCCTTCGCCGCGCCCAAGCCCGTCCCCGATTCCGCCAACGTCACCACGACCCTCACCCCGGAAACCGGGCGCATGATCATCGACGCGAAAGGCGTGCCGCCGCCTCCTCCGCTTTTTTTCTCCGCGACGGTCGACCAAACCGTCCGCCTCGGCCTGACCGAGATCACCGGCGAGGCGCACATGAAGTTGCACATCCTCCAAGGCAAACCGGAAATACTCACCCTCGGCCTCTCCGGCGACGGCGAGGTGATCGATGTTTCCGGCGCAGGCCTGCGCGATTGGTCGGTACGCCAGAGTCTCAGCCTCACTCCGGGATCGGCTGGCAAACGTCTGCTCGACCTCCGTCCGTTGCTCACCGCCGGATTGGCCGATCCGCAGAATCTCGAACTCATCGTGCGCACCCGCGTGACCAAGCCCGCCATTCCGGGCCAAGCCGCCCTCCTGCTCATCACCCCGGGTGAAGCCGTCGGTTTTGCCGCCAAGGTGATTTTGCAAACCGAAACCGCCATCGATCTGCGCGTCGCGTCTGCCATCGGACTCGTGCCACTCGGCGATGTGGGCACCACGAAAGATCTGCTGCAGTTTTTTGCCACCGGAGAAGGCCGGCTGGAGATAAAACTTTCCCCACGTGGCGCCGCGCTGGCCGAAGCCGAGCTGATCGGCGCCCAGCTCTCCGGAAAAATTTCCGATCCGGCCAACAGCATGAGCTTCCGCCTGCGCGGTCAATTCCGCGTCGCCAAAACGGGGGCGCATCTGCGCGTGTTGCAAGGTCACGCTGCGCTCAGTGAAAAAGCGGCCGGCGATGGCTGGCACGTCGAATTGGTGCCGATCAAGGAAGGCGGTTTCGCCTACGATCTGGTAGGCGATCGCGAGGGCCTGCTGCCGATCGAACTGCCGTTCGTCGCCGAGGTGCGCGAAGTGGGCGACTGGCGCACGCTGGATTTTGCGATGCCGGCCGGAGCGGTCGTGCCGCTGCAACTTGAAGGATTGGGCGCCGGCATCAGCTTCAATCCGGACTCGCCCATCGTGCCGGTCACGACTGTGGCAGGCTGGTCGGGATTTCTGCCCGCCGATGGCGCGGCTTCGCTGGCGTGGAAGCGCTCGCGGGAAAAAGCTGAGGGCGCGTTGTTCTTCACCAGCTTTGAAAAATCCGAGGTCCGGCTCGGGGCCGGCCTCCTGCGGCAGGAAGCCGAGCTCTCTTTCCGCATCTTGCAGGGCAAGCTCGGCAGCGTGCGTTGCCGGCTCGAAGGCCCGGGGGAAATTCTCGGCGTCGAGGGCACGAATGTCGTCGGCTGGAAAGTTCTTCCCGACGGCACCGGTCGCGTGCTCGAAGTGCGGTTCAGCCGGCCGGTGGAAACCGATGGCTCTCTGACCGTCCGCAGCCAGACCGAACTCAGCGGCTTTCCGGTGCGCGCCGAGCCGCTGCGGCTGATCCCGGAAAATGTGGTGCGACATTCCGGGTTTTTGCGCGTGGCGAACAGCGGGGCAGTGCGGCTCGAAGTCGCCGACGTGGCGGGCATGATGCAGCTCGCGCCGACGCAATTCCCCGGTGCCGCCGCCGAGAACGGTGTGCGCCAGGTGTTCGTCTACCGCTTTCCCTCGGCGAATTATGCTTACCGGGTTCTGGCTTCGCAGATCCAGCCCGAGGTGGGCGTTTCTGCGATCTCGACCTACGAGCTGGCGGAGACCGACCGGGTGATCAACGCCAGCCTCGAACTCGATGTCCGCGAGGCGCCTTTGCGCGACTGGTCTTTGCTGATTCCGGCAGACTACACTGTGGCCACAGTCACCGGCAGCGATATCACTGATTATGTGGCCGAGACCGGTACAGCCGATGGCTATCGCACGCTCAAGATTTTTTTCGGCCGGGCCATCGACGGACGGCAGTTGCTGCAACTTCGTTTGGAGAAAAACCAGGCGGCGGCCGCGGGCGACTGGCGTTTGCCCGCCCTGAAATTTCCCGGCGCCAAATCCGTGCGCGGACACATCAGCGCAGTGGCGACACCGGGCTACCGGCTCGTGCCGGCCAAGGTGGAAAAGTTGGTCGAGGTGCCGCTGAGCTATTTCCCAAAACAAACCGCGGGACTCCAACAGGCGTGGCGGCTACGCGAGTCGGATTGGTCGGCGGAGCTGCGCGTGGAGGCGCTCGGCCAGAGCATTCAGGCGGATGCCTTTCATCTGTACTCGATCAAGGAAGGAATCGTGTACGGCAGCGTGCTGCTGAATTATTTCGTGGTCGGAGCCCCGGCCAGCGAGTGGCGCATCGAGGTGCCGGAATCCGTGGGCAACATCGATGTGGTCGGCCAGAACGTCCGTCGCGACTGGCGGCGTGAAGGCAACCAGGTGATCGTCTCCCTGCACCAGCCGGTGCTCGGTGCGGCGACGCTGCTCGTCACGTTTGAACAGCCGATGAGTGCGCGCGGCGGCACGATCAAGCCGGGCGAAGTGCGTCCGCTCGGCGTGCAGGCCGAACGCGGCTACATCGAGGTCGCCAGCCCGTTGCAGGTGAAACACGAGATCAAGAGTTCGGAAGGGGGCTTGTTGAAACTGGAACCGCTGGAACTGCCCGCCGAATTCCGGCTGCTCACCACCTCGCCCGCCCTTGCGGTTTACCAGTACACGGCACGTCCCTTCAAACTGGAGATGGGGCTCGAATGGTATGCGCCGGGCGAGACCGTGGATCAGGTCGTGGATTTCGCCAAACTCTCCAGCCAGATTTCCCGCGACGGCCAGGTCGTGACCGATGTGCATTATTTCGTGAAGACCCGCGGGCGCAAGGCGCTGCGGCTGATTCTGCCCGAAGGAATGAAACTCTGGGAGGCCCGCGTCGACAATGAGATGACGAACGCCCGCGTCGATGGCGACCAGACGATCATCCCGCTGCCCGCCAAGATCAATCCCAACGAACCCGTGGCGGTCACGCTGCGCCTCGGCCAGGCCGCCGGCAATTCCGGCAGCACCGTGAAACTCGTGGCGCCACGCACCGTCGCGCCGACGGTGATCAATGAGTGGTCGCTGCAAAGCGACACCGGTTTTCTGCTCGTGCCGCAGGGTGGCAACGCCGCTGTGATCCGGCCCGGTTTGACTGAGACCGGTTTCGAATGGATCACCCAGCGCCGGCAATTTACCGTGCTCACCTTGCTCGGTCTGGTGGCGCTCACCGCCTTGTTCCTCCGCTCTTATTATGGCTGGCGCGTGGGCGTAGGTTTGCTGTGCGGGGCGGTCGCGATTTTCGTCGCATTGAAATACGCCGGGGAAGCGGCCGTGTACGCCCGGCCCAATGCGCAGGAGCTGACCTATGCGGCGACCATGGTTCCCGCCTCGGAAAATGTTTCGATTCAGGTCGCGAATGTCCGCGACTGGCGCGCGATGATCGTCTGGTGGGGCGCGGCTACAGCGCTGACTGGTGCGGCGCTGCTGATAGCCAGCCTGCTCAAGGCACGTCACGACAGCGGCAAAACCGCGCTGACCACTCCGCTTGCGCTCGTGCTGCTCTCGATCGGCCTGCTCGCCCAACATGGTGGCGCCGTCTATTTCTTCGCGGCAGTTGCGGCGGCGGTTTTCTTCCTGCTGCTCGTGCCTGTCTTCACACGCTGGAACCGCGACCGCAACGAGCAGCCGGAAATTCCTCCGCCCGCACCCACCACGTCAGGGAGCGGAGCCACCACTGTCGCTTCACTGCTGGCCATCGTGGGAATTGCCGGTTTCTCCCTCGTCGGAACCACCCACTTGCAGGCAAAAGAAATGTTCGTGCCGGCACCATGGCTGCAAGACGGCGCCAAGGCCGCGCAAGCCATCGTGCAGACGTGGACGATCCGCGAAAACCGCCTGTACGCCGAGGCCGATCTCACCGTACGCGGCGGACCGGGCGACAGTTTTCTGCTGCTGAAAGCCCCGGCGATGCTGACCGATTTCAAGGGAGACGGACTGCGGGTCGGCAAGGTCGAACGCGATGGACAAGCCGCCTACTACGTCGCGCCGGAACGCGAAGGCATCCTCACGGCGCACGCCAAATTTGAAATGCCCGTGCCGGACCGGGCCAACGGCATCGCGCTGCCCACCGGTCCCGCCGCGACGCAGCGCGTGACACTCGAACTCGATCAAGGCGGATGGGAATTCGTTTCACCCATGGCCGTGCAGATTCTCCCGACACCAGGTCTCGGAGAAAACCGCAGCGGCGCGACGCTGATCCTCGCCCCGCAGGGCGCGGCGGTGATCCGCCTGCAACCGAAGCATCGTGACCTCAGTGCCGAGGCGACCCAGTTTTTTGCCGAGGCGGCGAATCTCTATATTCCCGGCCCGGGCGTGGTGAATGGTTTCTCACGCATCACGGTGCGCCCTGTTCAAGGCCGTGTTTCGGAAATGGATCTCGATGTACCGGCCGGGCTCACCGTGGGCGACGTCGCCCGGGGTCCCGTCGGGGCGTGGCGCTTCGATCCGGTCAAGCGGCGTCTGCATGTCGCGATCGAGCCGGCGCAGACGGAAGCGTTCAAGTTCGACGTGGAAACACAGCTCGGCGCAGGAGCCCTGCCCTTCGATCTGGCGCTGGAGCCCATGCGAGTTCTTGGCGCCACCGGCGATGTCGGCATGATGGCGATCGCCTTTGGTGGCGACGCGCAGCCGGAAGCCGTGAAGGCCACCGGTCTCTCGACCATCAACGTGCAAGACTTCGACTCGACCTTGCTCCCGACCACGCGCGATGGCCGGCCGCTCGCCGCGGTGCAGCAAGTCTGGCGTTACGGCCAGGCGGGCGGAAAAGTGGATTTGAAAATTTCCGCCGTGGCCCCGGAAGTGCGCGTCACGGGACGCCAGGTGTTGTCGCTGGACGACGATCGTTTGGTGATGGCGGTTGACCTGAATGTCGCGATCACGCGCGTCGGACTTTTCAAACTGAGTTTTGCTCTGCCCGAAGGACTGGAGGTCGAGGCCCTGAGCGGCCCGGCTCTCAGCCAGTGGATCGAAGCGCAGGAAGGCGCGCGCCGGATTGTGACGATGCACCTGAACGGCCGGACCATCGGCGAACAGACCTTTGCGCTCACGCTCGCGGGCGCCGCACCGCACGCGCAGGCCGCGTGGCCGGTGCCTCATCTCGTGATCCGTGAAGCCACCCGACAAACCGGTGAGGCCTTGATCGTGCCCGGCAAGGGACTGCGTCTGCGCGCCGTTGATCGCGAAAAGGTGACGCAGGTCGATCCGCGCTCCGTGGGCGGACTTCAGCCAGGCACGCTCGCGTTTCACCTGTTGCAGGAAGACTGGGTGCTGACGCTCGGCATCGAGGCACTCGAGCCGTGGATGACCGTACAGGCGTTGCACGAGGTCACGGTGCGTGAAGGCCAGACGCTCACCCGCATCGGGCTCCGGTATCGCGTCGAGAATGCGGCCGTGAAACATTTCCGCGTGAAGCTGCCCGGCCTGAGCGAGGAGCGAGCCCGCACCGTGCGCGCCACGGGCTCGGCGGTCAGCGACATCATCAAGGTCGCGGGCGAAATCGATCTGTGGGAGATCCGGTTCCAACGCGGCATCGCCGGCGAGACCGACGTGCAGATCGAATTTCAGGGACCGGCGCAGCGTGAGCATAACCGGGAAACGGTCGCTCCCGCGGAATTTCCCGGCACGCGCCAAGCCGTGCAGTTCGTGGCGGTGCGCACCAGCGGCCGGTTGGAGCTCGAAGCGGGCAGTCCCGCACGCGGCTGGACCAAGATGGACTGGAGCGCCGTGCCCGTGAACTTGCAGGATCGCAGCGACCGCAGTGTGCCGGCGTTGTGCTTCCGTGTTGCCGAAGCCGAGGCCCCGTTGGCCGTCACCGTGCGACGGCACGAAGTTGCCGAAGCGCTAAAGCTGCGGGTCACGCAAGGTGACTTGACCACGCTCTTCTCCGCCAGCGGCGCGTTTCTGACCGCTGTCGAGCTGAAGGTTGATGTGCTGGAGAAAAGCACGCTGCGCGTGCGGTTGCCGGAAGGTGCCGCGCTCTACAACACGTTCGTGAACGGCGAGAGCGTTTCCGTCGTGCGCGAAGGCGATGCCTATCTTTTCCATGTTGTCCCCAACACCGGCTCAGACCGCTCCGCCGCGGTGCGTCTCGTCTACGCCGCCACCAACGCCGGCAAGAGCGGGCCGGTCGGCCTGATCGGGCCGAGCCTGAACGTGCCGCTGGAGAATGTAAGATGGCGGGTAGTCATTCCGCCGGGATACGATTTGAAGGATTACAAGGGCGGACTGCGGCTGCAGGAAGAGTCGTTCGCTTCTTCTTGGAGCATTGAGCAGTATGTCTCGTCGGTGGCTTCCAAGCGTAATGCCAACGCCCAGCAAGCGGTCGCGCTGTTACAGGAAGCCAACACGCTGCTTCAGCGCGGCGACCAACAGAAAGCCGGTGAAGTCCTGAGCCGCGTCTCGAATGCCCGCGCGCTTGACGACGCTTCGAACGAAGATGCCCGCGTGCAGTTGCGCAATCTGAAGACGCAACAGACCGTGCTCGGCCTCAACACGCGCCGGCAGAAACTCTACCTCGACAATCGCGTGGAAGGCGCCCGCAACGAGCAGATGGAACAGGCCGCCAGCCTGAATCCGCTCATGCAGAACAAACTGAACTTCAATCCGCAGGAGATCGATCAGCTCCTCATGGGCAACACCGCCGACGAAAACACGGCGCTGAAAGGCATCGCGTCTCGTCTCGTGGATCAGCAGCTCGCCGCCGAGCCCGCGCCCAGCGCCATCGATGTCACGCTGACCGAAAATGGCCGCGTGCTCACCTTCACCCGCAGCCTGCAAGTCGACGGCGGCGCCCCGCTGGAGCTGACGTTGAAAGTCGGCCAAACCGCTTACACCAACCTCCGCTTCGCGATCATTTTGATGCTGGCGCTCGGCGCCATCGCGGCGATCCCGCTTGTGCGCCGGGCGGAGAGCTGAAGCTGACCGGAGTTTTAACCGCTAATCCACGCTAATTGGCGCTAATGAATACCCCGAAATACGGACTCGGATTCAACCCTCAGAATGAGTGAGCCGTTAGTGTGGATTAGTGGTTAATCGTTCTGGAGCTTGCCCCGTCGGAATTTGCCCGATTCCTTCTGCTTGAGCTCAAATTACAGTGCCTGCGGAACCCTACCTCCCTTCTCCCACAGCCTGTGCATTGCTGGAGCAGATCGTGGCCCACAGCGGCAGATTGCTGACTGAGCGAGGCAGCGTGACACAAGTCGACTACTCCCTTCCCTCGCATGCATCGGTGGAGATGCGTGAATTTCTTCAGACTCATGTCTCGGGCAACTTTGAGCCCACGTTCCTCGCGCGCTTGCCGGGCGGACGGGTGTTTGGGTCGGGGAATGTGCTTTCGCCGGACGGACGGACAATCGCGCGGGATGTGTCGCCAGATTTTGGCAAGCCGTTCGAGGAACACTGGCTGCTGACTTATAAAAAGATTCGTCCCCCGGTTCCGTTGCACGGTACGACGGCGGTGATCGCGACCACGCTCGGCGCAGGCTACAGTCATTGGCTCCTTGAGGAACTGCCCCGATTGCTCGCACTCAAGCCCGACGACTGCGAGACACTCATCGCCCATGCTGCCCAGCCGTATAATCGCGAGGCTTTCGCGCGGCAAGGATTTGCCGGAAAGATTCTCCCCGCAAAGCGCAAGGCTCACCATCAGTGCGGGCAATTGCTCGTGCCAAGCTTGGGCCAGTTGACGCCATCGACCGTTCGCTTACTCGATGAGTTCACCGAACCGCTGCGTTTGCCGTCCTCACCGTTTGGCGAACGCCTGTATATTTCGCGCGAAAAAGCCAAGCGTCGGCGTGTGGCCAACGACTCCGAACTGTGGACAGAGCTCGCATCGCACGGATTCGTGAAGTTGCACCTGGAAGAATTGACCTGGACGCAGCAGATCACGGCTTTCCGTGCCGCCAAGGTCCTCGTGGCTCCTCATGGAGCGGGACTGGCGAATCTGGTTTTCTGCCGACCCGGCACAAAGGTGATCGAACTCTTCCATCGCTCGTACGTGAGCCCCTTGTATTGGCAAATCGCCGCACTCAAGAAATTGGACTACCATCCGATCGTGCCCGATGGTGAGGAGCCCTTGGCCCAGACACCCGAAGCGAACCGCTTGGATATCAAGGCCGACGTGACGCAAGTACGCCAGACACTGAAAAAGCAGCCATGAATGCTTTCACCGCCGATTACCCAGATGCTCACAGATCAAGTCAGCAACCCCATCTTGTTTTGCATCAATCCGTGTCAATCAGTGGCATCCGTGGTGCACTTCCGCTTGAATTCCAGTCTTGTTCCCACACTAACCCGTTAACTTGCTCTCATGTTCCAGCAGCCGCTGCTTGCGCCAGATACCGCCAGCGTAGCCGCAGAGCGAGCCGTCGGCCCGGATCACGCGGTGACACGGAATCACGATGGCCAGCATGTTTGAACCGTTGGCCCGACCAATCGCGCGCGGCGCTTTTGGGATGCCGAGTTTCCTGGCCAGTTCCACATAACTCCGCGTGCGACCGGGTCCGATGCGCCGCAACTCGGCCCACACCCGTTGCTGAAAATCCGAACCCACCGGTGCGAGCGGCAGATCAAACTTTGTCCGTGAGCCGGAGAAATAGTCGGCAAGCTGCTGCGCTGTTTTATCCAGAGTGGAATTGTCACCCGGCACGATGGCACACTTCAACCGACGTCGCAGTCCAACGAGTTCGCGCTCGAGCCCGCGCCGGTCAACAAACTCCAGCAGCCGCAACCCCTGCCCGTCCGCCAACGCCAGCATCGTACCGAGCGGCGTTTCGATTCTCCGCGCCAGAAGACAGTCCTCGGACTTGGCACCGCGCGGAGCCGCACCGAAGGCACGGGTGAACGCATCGCGAAATCCGCTCGGTGATTCATAGCCGCGATCCATCTGCACCTCAATCACCGACCGCCCCGCCTTCACATCGCGTAGCGCCAGTCCCATGTGCCGCGCGCGCTGGTAAGCATGAAACGTCATGCCGTGATATGCTTTGAACTGCCGCCGCGCCGTCGAAGGCTCGACGTTCATCGCAACGAGATCCTTATCTGTCACCCGACCATCAGGCGCAGCTTCCACCGCCCGACGCAATTTTTCCACGAGGGGCGGAATGGGCTTGGTCGCATCCATCGGACGGCACAGACGGCACGGCCGGTACCCACCATGGAGTGCTTCCACGGCCGTGGGGAAAAACTCCACATTCTCCGGCTTCGGTCGTTTGGCCCGGCAGGTTGGCCGGCAAAAAATTCCCGTGGTTTTGACGCCTGTGAAAAACACGCCTTCGTATGTCGGGTCCCGCCGCGACAACGCCCGGTACATGGTGCGGAAGTCAGGCAGAGAGTTGTTTTTTGACGCGGGCACAGCAGAGAAATCCTCAGATTGAAGCATGCTGCAACTCTACCATAGGCCTGCGCAAGTTTTCCGCCGATTTTCTGGCAAGGTATTTTGGGCCGAAAGGATTTAGCCGAGAGTCCAGAGTTGAGAGCACGATCAACCGAGAAACCGCGGATTTCGCAGATGGACACGGATGATCAAGCAAATACAAATCCACGGGAATTCATCTCGCAGGTGAATGAATCTGAGACGGAATTTCCCCCTGAATTATTTCTGTATCCGTGGCGATCCGTGGAATTCGTGGTTGATCGAATTAGGATGCCGCGAAATTTAGGACCAGGCAGTAAAAGAAGCCAGCACCACGCCCCAATCAGGTTCGGCCAGGACACTCGACTGTCTGCTCTCGACTGCCTGCTCCGCCTCAGCCCTTTTTCTCACAACTCACAGTTGACCCGTACATCAACCTGACGCATCTCTAGGGCGCACGGGCCCGTGTTACCCCATTCGATTCCGCGTGAGAGGATCGAAAATAGTCCATGCCCACACCCCACAACCCGCCCGATCTCCCGCCCATCCACACGATCCGTCGTCAGCGCATCGTGCTCGATAGCGACCTCGCCCGCCTGTTTGCTGTTAGCACAATGGCCTTCAATCAGGCCATTAAACGCAATTTTGCACGCTTCCCCGACGACTTCATTTTTCAGCTTACACTCGACGAGCATGCGAACTTGATATCACAAACTGTGATATCAAGTTCGGGCCCTAAGCATGGCGGAGCCCGCAAACGTCCGTGGGCGTTCACTGAACACGGTGCCATCATGGCCGCCACTGTGTTGCGCAGCCCCGCGTGCGGTGGCCATGAGCGTCTACGTGGTTCGCGCGTTTGTGCAGATGCGAGACGCCCTTGCCACCAATGCGACCATCTTGAAACGCCTCGCCGAGATCGACAAAAAGCTCGTCACCCACGACGTCATCCTGCGCGACGTCTATGAAAAACTCCGTCCGCTGATGGCCCCACCGCCCGAACCACCGCGCAAAGAGATGGGGTTCCACACCCGGCAAAAGAAAACCTGAGACCCACCTCCGCGCCCAGATCCCAGCCCGTCCTCAGAAGCTTGAGCGAAGGAAGAACACTAAACTCCAAAACACCTTGCTGCCCGAATTCACTTCCGCTCTGCTCACGACACCCCCATGGCTTGCACTCAATCTCCTGCTTCAGCCTCTCTATCCAGAATCTGTATTCAGCGGCATCAATTCGGCATCCCGCTCAACCGGTCCGGTAAAACGAGTCCTACCTCCGCTTTTTGGGTGAAAACGAGCAATCTCTCTGCAAGATTTTTCGCATGAACGACGGAACCAAGACATTTGCCAGCCTCTTTTCTGGGTGCGGAGGATTTGATCTCGGCTTTGCCGCACGCGGCTTCCGTTCAAAGGGCGCCTTCGACTGCGACCCCGAGGCAGTCTTGAACTTTGCTGCAAATATTGATAACCATGCAAACCAAGCCGATCTGACTGAAGGAATTCCGAACGAGCGCGCACTATTTGGAATCGATGCCTTGATCGCCGGACCACCTTGCCAAGGGTTTTCCACAGCTGGAAAGAGATTGGTCAACGACGAACGCAATCATCTACTGACGCTAACGGGGACATTGGCCCGAAGAGTATCGCCCAAAATTCTTGTGGTCGAAAACGTTTCTGGCGCTTTGTCTGGTGAACACGCCCGCTATATGGAATCCCTGCATGGGATGATGCGACTGGCGGGCTATAGAACACATACTATGCGCTGTCAGGTGGCGGACTTGGGCATGGCCCAACTCAGGCGACGGGTACTTTTTTTTGCATGGCGGACTGGTCGAGATATTCGATTCACGGCACCGAATGCACCTCATGGTGAGCTGCGAACCGTCCTTGCTGGAGTGGACCGCCAGTCCAACCACCATCCACACCGACTCATTAGGAATAGTCGGGACTGGCATATTGCTCGGAGAATCAAACCGGGCCAAAAGCTTTCCAATGTACGCGGGGGGCAAAATGCTATTGCTACGTGGGATATACCCGAAGTGTTCGGAAAAATCACTGAGCACGAACGGACAGTTTTGGAAATGCTTAGGAGGCTCAGAAGGCAGGAGCGCCAACGAGACCATGGCGATGCGGATCCCGTATCACTCGCCCGTTTGGAGGCGGCACTTGGTGCGCGTTTTCACCGGCTTGTGGAAGGTCTGATCGCAAAGGGCTACTTGAGGCGCGTTGACGGGGGGATTGACCTTGTCGGGACGTTTAATGGCAAGTTCCGCCGACTGGCATGGGACAAGCCGAGTTGCACGGTGGACACGCGATTCGGAGCTCCCAGATATTTTCTGCATCCATCGCAACAACGGGGGTTCACCGTTCGCGAGGCAGCACGGATTCAGGGGTTTCCCGACCACTATGTTTTCCAAGGAAACGAACAGGCGCAGTATCGGGTGATTGGGAATGCCGTGCCGCCCCCCCTCGGCTCGTTCGCTGCGGATATCGTAGAACAGCTTTTGGGGAGCGCGTCATGACAGTAGAACAGCTCCGAAATCTGGTTCGAAAGTGGGATTTCGAGAAGACAGGAGACGCATCCGCCAAGTCCGAATACGGATTCATCCTGGACCAACTCGATTACCACGCGACGAAGGAGTGGCGCGTCTATCTCCCCGCCGAGAATCCAGTCTTCAATCCGAGTTACATCGAAAGGCTGGCTGCATGGATTGGCAACATGACGGACGAGGCAGATCAGAAGCTGCTCCTAAAGTATGCGGCGCGTATCAGCTTTTTTTCGCATAATGACTTTGCGGCTCTTTACCGCACGGCCATGGGACGAGAAATTTCACGTTGGGTGGCTTCGCAAGTCGCCGCCCGTTTGGAACCACACGGTGGGCAAGCGTTTCATGCATTGATCGAGAGGGAAATCCACGATCACACTTGGTTTTGTCCAGTGACCGACAGCATGGACATCAACGAGTTTCACAAAGTAAACCACCTTCAAGGAGTCGGGCACCGACCTGGGTTTGCGGCGCTACAAATGATCGCTGAAAGCACGGCGAACCCAAATCCCCAGCTTGCAGGGGACTGGATTCGTTACATGGCGAACCCAAGCTCTGCGCCCCTCGACCCGACCCGACGCCGTCCTCCTCTAACTCGAATAGTTTTACTTGAGGACATAGTTGGCTCCGCAAGCCAATGTCTTGATGCAATTCGCTGGGCTGTCGCAAACCTTGGCAAGCCCGTCCTTTTTGTTCCGTTGATATTGTGCCCAAATGGTGTGCAGACGCTTCGAAATGAAGAAGCCCAATCGGGCGGTAGACTCACCGTCCGTCCGGTAATTGAGCTTCGTCGGAGCGACCTCCTTGGCCCCGAGCGGCAAGGAGAACCGGGATGGCCTATCACTGTTGAAATGGAAGACCTCGCGACGCGTTGTGCCCCACTGGCATCGGTCAACATGGACACGTTTGGTTACAAAAGCACAGGCTGCTCGCTCACGACCTTTTCCAATACGCCCGACAACACTCTTCCGATTGTCCACCACAAGCCCGCAAGCGGCGCTTGGGTGCCCCTCTTCCCGCGTATCTTTCGCGACTGACATGAACATCACCATCAATCCATTTCAGCAACTCTACCTCTCTGACGATACGCCGACGGAGAACAGTTTTGTCCAGTTGTTCAGTGCCGAAGTGTTGCAGACTGCCATCCACCCGGTGTTTCAAGGCAACAACGTCGTACTGAGTGGGCCACAGGGATGCGGGAAAACGATGATTCTAAATCTGCTCCGCCCGGAAATGCGCATCGCGTATAAGGATGCAGGAGTGGAATTCCCCGTTCCGAAAGAACTGCGCTCTTTTATTTCGGCAGGCATCAATCTCACACGCAGCGGGATAACCGACTTGGTGCAGATCACCTTGGGTCGCGGCGAAGATGTTGACCTTCGGGAGTTGCCCCTCTATTTCGCAGACTTCTTCAATTACTGGGTCGTCGAAGACATAATCCAGTCGGTGGAGAAGGTAGGGACTCGGCCGGAGGTGTTTGATTCAATGGTGAATCCGTCATTCGCTACGGAGTTCGCAAAGGATGTGTCTGTGCAAGACTGTTGGTTCGGAGCACTCGATGGCGTTCAAAACATGGAGCAGCTCAAGACGCGCCTGAAGCAACGGGTGAATTTTTATCAGGGCTGGGTGAACGGAAATTTGGCGGATCGGGACGCACTCGAATCAACTCGGCGGAGCAAGACTAACATCGGGGAGCCGATTTCAAGAACTGCGGAATGCCTTCGCAAATGCGGAGTGATTGCGGCAGATGTCCCCGTGCTAATCCGAGTTGATCAGATTGAGGAAATGCACAGGGCCTTCACGGAGCGGCAGCGAGTTTTGCTGCTTTCGTTTCGCAAAATGCTCAATCGGGTATTTTATTCCCGTGATGCGCGTGTTCACTATCGCGCGGGAACACGGCGTTACGGTTGGGACAACCCGGAGTTCTTGGGTGTCTGGGGTAGTGAGGCAAGGTTGGAGAACCGCCGCAACTATCACCGGATCGAGATGGACGAAGAGATTTTTCTCTTGGGTGAGTCCAAAACCCGGCAAAGAAACACTGTCTTTGAGCGGTTTGCGATCGATGCGTTTCAGAAGAGGGTCGCGTATTTCTTTAGCAGGGAGCAAGCCGTCGGCGAGTTGCCAACGAATCTAGCCAAATCCGTTTTCGGCAAGCATCCAGTTGCCGAGGAGCGGTTGATCCAGTTGAACCTGAACGCCGATGATAACCAAGTTGATCGAGCGTTGGGCTTGGATGTTGCGAACGATGCCGGCAACTGGAGCGAAGAATGGCGGACCTTCCTTCGTAAGGAATATCGCTCTGGCCGCGCGGGAATGCTAGATGCTGTGCTCGCCTCCGCCTGGGGGCGGCAAACTGGCGGTGCGCACTCGAAGCGTCAGCATCGGGAATCGCCGCCACCAGAGGATGCGCCGTGGCGGACCCGCAAATGGTGGAGAAAAGAGCGACTCGATCAAGCCGTGCTGCAACTCACTACTCGATGCCAACAGCGATTCATGTGGTGGGGATTTGACGACATTCGTTCCCTGAGTGGCGGAAACATCACTGTCTTTCTCCATATTTGTCACCGCGTGTGGGATGGGTTTCTGAAAAATGAGTCTAGCTTGCCACCGGAAAAGCGAACCGAGTTGCTGAAGGGTGGCACAATCGACAGGAATATCCAAGCCGCAGGAATACTGTTCGCAAGTAACGAGTGGTTCAAGAAATTGCCCGAGGAACCTGGCGGCAACGCCCGCCAGAGTTTCGTCGAGAAACTTGGGATGCGCTTGAACGCAGATATGATGAACGATTTGAATATGGCGTATCCCGGTGGCAACGGAATCTCTGTGCAGTTGGCTCAATTCAAGTCGGAAGACAACGAGGTGACACTTCTACGGAATTTCATTCAGGAGGCGATTGGGTATGGCGCCTTGTTTGCATCCGAGCATTCTTCGAAGTCTAAACAAGGTGGCCGCCGGATGAAATTCTACCTCAATCCAATTCTTTGTCCGCGCTTTCAACTTCCTGAGGCGAAAACAAAGGAGCCATATTATTGGTCGATGGAGGAGCTCTTTGCTCTCGTGAAGAAAGCTCAGGTAACGTTGTCCAGGGCTCAACGCTCACGTCCTAAACAAGCCGAACAGCATCCTTTGTTGCCAGGATTTCCCGACGACAAGCCATGAAATACCGACCTTGGGGGCCGGTTGATTGGGCTCTATCGTTAAGCAATCAAAAACCGTGGCATTTCGTCGGAGCGGTTGGCACCGAGGAACGATCGCTGGCTAGCTGGGAGCACATGAAGAGCCTTGGCGTCCTCTCAGGTGAACTATTCGCAGAAATAAAAGACGTTGATTCCGACAAATATCGAGACAGGACACGGATTGCACTGGAAGCTAGGCGCGCGCGGTTCAGTCACATTGGCGGAAACGTAGCATCGGTCGAAAGGATGGAACTCATGGACGAGTTGTTTCGGGTCAATTCGTTCGCACGCCGGGCGGAATCCGCGGCCACGTCCGTCGTCCTAGATATCACGTCTTTTCCGAAAAGGTTCTTTTTTCCAATTCTCCGCACGTTGGCAGACAAAAACTCAAAAGTACGGAATCTCTTGGTCACATACACCTCGCCGTTTAGTTACCCCCCTGACGACGAGCCGCTCTACGAAGATATTGAGCCATGGCGGGTCTTGCCGGGGTTTGGGGGGAGCGGAACCAGTGGAGCTCAGTGGGTCGTGAGCGTTGGCTTCTTGGTCGAAAGCTTGCGGATGCAAGTTGGCGGGGATCCAAACGCGAAGATGAAATTGCTCATTCCATTTCCCGCCCCACTTTCGGCCTTGCGCAGGACGTGGGAGTCCGTCGCAAACTTGGAGCGCGATCACAATGAGGGAAGATTCGAGAAGTTCCGAGTTGAAACACTTGATATGTCAGCTGCCTTCGATCGCATATGCCAGCTCGCCGGTAGTCCTGAAAAGCCTTTGGCTTTTGCGCCTTTCGGACCCAAGCCGACATCAGCTGCGATGTGCCTTTATGCAATGCAACGGAACTCGTCAGTCCATTACCCGCAACCAACAATTTACCATCCCGAGTATTCGCGTGGTATTCAAAAAAACGATCCTGCCGCAGCCGTGAGCACTTATTGGGTCAAGCACGAGGGCGAGAACCTCTACGAAGTCTGAATTCTGACCAAATAGATCCTGCATCGTTTCGCCGGCACGAGGGCGATCAATAGGAGTAAGGTTTCAATTGTTACAGTTGATGCCGAAGCGATGACGAAAAACTTGAACGCCTCGATCGTTTTCACGGGCAAAGCGATGAACAATCCGGTGACCTGCCCCCCGAAGGTGCGTGCGCCAGAATTCATGCGCGTGAAACACACCCTCAATAAAATTGATTGCCAACCAACCGTCGTGCAAATCGTCCTCGCTCAGTCTGACTCGTTATGCCGCTAGAGCACCGAATTTAATGAAACTCAGACTTTCGGGCCGCCTTGGGCGAGATTTCTCGCGCGTAGGCGGAGGCCGTTGAGGCGGATGAAGCCGGTGGCGTCGCTCTGGTTGTACCAGCTCT
>CAZIQP010000020.1:36486-39232 GCA_964541315.1 uncultured Opitutaceae bacterium | reverse complement strand
GAGAAGCGCGTCCGGCTTGTCCGTCGTAGCCCTCGGCGAAGCCGGAAGGCCGCGCTCCACCGCCAGGCAAGACGGCGCGGCGACAAGCGCCGGCCCTACATGAGGACCACGCTTTCGGCTGCGGCTCCATCCTTCGCCAAGGCTACGGACGGCACGCAAACGCGGCTACGCAACCGCACTCCACTTTCCCGCGCAGGGCTGCGACCGACTGAAATCCACCCGGGTCAGGTGAACGCGACCGGCACGCCGGCGGGGTCGAGGGCCAGCGCGGGGGCGAAGTCGGGCTGCTCGTCCAGACAACGGGCGGCGAAGGCGCGGAAATTCCGAAACAGCGTCACCCCGTCGGGCACGAGGGAAACATTCCCCTGCCTGATCCAGGCGGCGTTCACCTTGGCATTGAGCCCCGCCTGCATGTCGCAGGGCATGTCGCCGACCATCCAGGATTCCGCCGGCGCCAGCGAATATTTTTCGATCATTTCCAAAATAAAGCGGGGCGAGGGTTTGCGGTAGACGGTGGGCATGTCGGGCGCTTCCGTGGCGATGCACAGTTCGGTGAATCCGGGGTACGGCAGGTCGAGCAGCTCCAGCATCCGCTCGTTGCACCGTGTGACGGCATCGAGGGTGAACATGCCGCGACCGACGCCGCTTTGGTTGGTGAACAAAAACAGGCGGTAGCCCCGGGCCATGAAGTGGTGGAGCGCCTCGCGCACGCCGGGCATCAGTTCCACCTGGGCCGGATCGGCGAGATAATCGTGCTTCACGATCAGGGTGCCGTCGCGGTCGAGAAAGAGGGCTTTGTCGGTCATGGCGGGGAAAACAAATTCAAACGAGGGCCATTTCCGCCTGCTGCATCCAGCTCGTGTGTTTGGCGGAAGCGGGGTCGAACTCACGGTCCACCTGGTCGAGCCAGGAATGCATCACCAAGGTGTGCACCTCCTGAATCCGCGCCGTGTTTTGGGAGGGGATGATCAGTTCGTAATCGCACCGGCCGCGGGCCTGGCCGCCATCGCGACCGCCGAGCAGAATGGTCGTCACCTTCAGGGTTTTCGCCACGGCGAAGGTGGCCAGCACGTTCGGCGAATTGCCGCTGGTGCTGAAACCAACCAGCACATCCCCGGGCCGGGCAAAGGCCGAGAGTTGGCGCGAAAAAATCTGGTCGTAGCCGTAGTCGTTGCCGATGCAGGTGATGGCCGTGACATCGGCGTTCAGGCAGATCGCGGGCAGCGCGCGGCGGTTCACCTTGTAGCGCCCGACCAGCTCCTGCGCGAAATGCAGCGCATCGGCCGCACTCCCGCCATTGCCGCAGGAAAAAAGTTTTCCGCCCCGCTTCAGACACTCGACGAGTTCGCGCCCGGTCTTTTCGATCAGGGGTTCGAGCGCCTGGGATTTGGTCAGCACATCGAGCAATTCGCCGATCGGTTTCATGGGGTTGGGTTCCTGGTTCAGCGGGTTGACCGTTGCCCCCGGTGAAGGGAAAGCGACCGATGGCGTGAAGACATAATCATTCATTCGGGTTATCGGCACTTTTCACGGTAGATTAATGGTTTTTTAGGCCAGTCCCGGCCCGGAACTCAGCCCGCCCCGCCGGTCGCGCAGCCTCAAACCGGCCGGGATATTCTCCACCCGAGGGTTGACCTGCCACTGCCGCCGCCCAATTTGCCGGGTTGTCCATGTCAACCCGCGTGCGCCCCGGCGCTCTCCCCCTTTCATCCACCGACCGGCCATGACCGAATCCACCGGCTGGCAATCTGCCGTGGAAGTTCATCCCGCGGACTGGCACTTTCCCGCCGGGCCCTCGTGGCTGGCCGGCTGGATTTTTGCCGGCGAAAACCGCTTTATTTCCGACCTCCGGGCCTGGGTGGATGACCGGCCCTTTCTCGGTTTGCACGGCCTGCCAAAGCCGGGGCTCGATGAAAAATTCCTGCACCGGCCCGGCCCCCCGTACGCCGGTTTTGTGCTGCAAGTCACGCCGCACCGCGGCGCCACGCGGCTGCGGCTCGAAACCCGCGATCCGACCGGACGGTGGACGGAATTTTTCCGCACCGCCATCACGGTCGCCAACGATGCCCCGCCCTGCCCGGTGCCCCCGCCGCTGGGCAAACGCCTCGCCGGGCTGCTGCCGACGCTGCTCCTGCTGCACCCGCGGCGACCGCACGCTCCGTGGTCGGAACTCGCCGACGAGGTGATTTCCTCGTCTCTTGCCGTGCCCCTGAATTCGCTGCCGAATCCGCCGTTCCACGGCGCGCTGGAAGAACCGCGCGACACCGGCTGGCTGCGCTACGGCCGGCTGTCGGTGACCGGCTGGCTCGCGCACCGCACAGCCAAAATCACCCGCGTCACCGCGCTCGTCGATGCCGTGCAGGAATCCATTTTGCTGCACGGCCTGCCGCGCGACGACGTCAGCGGGGTCTTTGCGGATCTCGCCGGTCATGCCGAATCCCAATTTGTCGGTCACGTCGATCTGCCCGCCAACCAGAGCACACCCGCGCTCGTGAAGGTTTTCGCCGAGCTGGACAACGGCGAAAAACATCTGGCCTTCGCGCAGCGCTTCACGGCGAAAGTCATCGCCGGCGCCGATGCCGCGCTGCCGCCGCTTTCCCGCGCCACATTTGCCCGGGCGCTCTGGGCCTTGCACGGTGCGGCCCGCCGCCACGGCGTGCCGCTCGGCCATACCGCCGAGCTGATCGACGGAGCCAAAGCCGCCTGGGCCCACTACCGCGCCGAAGCTCCGGTCAAAATCCGGACC
>CAZIQP010000020.1:0-36386 GCA_964541315.1 uncultured Opitutaceae bacterium | reverse complement strand
ACCGTCCCCTGCGCATCCTGGTCGCGACACACAATCTGAATTTCGAAGGGGCGCCGTGGTTCATCTTTGAACTCGCAAAATTTCTGCGCGACCGGCCCGGCGTCAGCGTGCGGGTGGTCTCGCCGCAAGACGGCGCCATGCGCCGCGTCTTCACCGAGGCCGGCATGCCGGTGGAAATCGTGGACTTGTCGGCCGCGCTGAAAGCCGAATCGCCGGAAAGATTTTTCACGGCGCTCGCCACCGCCACGGCGGGCCTGCCGTGGTCGGAAACCGATCTCGTGATCGGCAACACCATGGTTTCATTCTGGGCCGTGCACGCCGCGCGTCGCGCCGGCCGGCCCGCGATGATGTATGTGCATGAGAGCGCCCACATCCGGCGGTTCTTCGCCCCGTCGGTCTCGCCCGCGCTGATCCCGCTCATCGAGTCGGCCTTCCGCGAAGCCGGCCACGTCGTGTTCACCGCCGAATCCTCGCGCGCGGTTTTCGCCTATCTCGGCGACGGGAATAATTTTGTCTCCCTGCCGAGCTGGGTGGACGTGGCGCGGGTCGATGCCTTCGCCGCCGCGAACGCCAAAACGGATCTCCGGCGCAAGCACGGACTCGATCCCGGCGCCGTGCTCGTCGTGAACATCGGCTCCATCTGCGAGCGGAAGGGCCAGCATGTCTTCATCCGCGCCATCGAGCTGCTGAAACCGGAACTGTCGGCCGCTTTCCCGGGCAAAAAAATCCAGTTTGTCATGGTCGGCGCGCGACCGGGAGTGTACCTCGAACTGCTCAAGCACGAGGTGGCCTTCCATCAACTGGACAATGTCCGCTTCATCCCCGAGTCGGGCGAGATTTTCGATTTCTACCGGCTCGCGGATATTTTTGTCTGCACCAGTTTTGAGGAATCCTTCCCCCGGGTCCTCCTCGAGTCCGCCGCCTTCCGCCTCCCCATCATCACGACCAACGTCAACGGCATCGCCGAGATGCTGGCCGACGACGAGGCCTGGATCATTCCGCCCGGCGACCGCTACCAACTGGCCGAGGTGACGAAGCAGGCGCTCCATGCCCATGGCCAGGGCGACACACGCCGGGCCGACAAGGCCCGCGCCTCCGTGCTCCGCCGGTTTCACGAGGCGAACTCCCTGCCGCTCCATGCCGCCTTGGCGCGGGCTTGCGCTGCCCGGCCCGGCTCGCCTTAGTTGCCCCACCCAACCGTGAACGAAAACGACGCCTACATTTTTGACGTGGAAGAACCCAGGCAATGGGTCTTCAAGGGCGAACCGGTCTGGATCAGCGGATGGTTTTACTCCAAGAGCGGCGCGGTTTTCTCCGACATCCGGGCCATCATCGACGGGGTGACCTGTCTGGGGATTTTCGGCCTGCCACGCGAAAATCTCGAGCGCCAGTATCGCGGTGCGTTCACCCTTCCGCACATCGGTTTTTCCCTGCTGGTGCGTCCGCCGCGCGGGGCCCGCACGCTGAAACTCGAGCTGCTCGATGCCGGTGGCCGCTGGGTAGAATTCTGGCGCACCGACATCTCCGTCCTCGCCGGCCCCAAGCCAGGCGCCTCGCTCAATGCCGGCATCGTGCCGGACCAACTGCACAAACTCCTGCAGGCCCGGCGCGCCGATCCGACCGGTGATCTCCTTCCGCTCGCGCGCACCCTCGCGCGCGAGGCATCCGTCGTCCTCCTCGACACGCTGCCCAACCCGCCCTTTTTCGGCGCATTGGAAAAACCCCTGCTCATCGGCGGCACCCAATTCGGCAAACTGCGCGTCGAGGGCTGGATCATCCACCAGGAGCAGCGCATCCGCCGGCTCATCGCCAGCACGCATCCGCTCGCGGAAAGCGAGATGGATTACGGCGACCGCGAGCGCGGCGAGGTGAAGGATCTTTTCCCCGACCATCCCCACGCCCTGAAATCACAATATTTCGGCATGGTGGACATCGACGAACGCGCCGGCGATCCGGTGTGCCTGAAGATTTTCGCCGAGCTCGAGGATGGCACGCGCCATCTTGTTTTTGTCCGGCGCTTCTACCAGCGCGGTTGCAACCAATGGGAACGCCCGCTGCCCGCTTTCAGCCGCAATGGCTTTGTCGAAATTGTCAGGACCTTCATCGCCGGTTGCCGTGCGGAGGGCATCCGGCTCGGGTCGTGGGGTGACTTCGGGAAAAGTTGCCGTGAAGGCTACCGGTTGTTCCGGCGCTTCGCACCCACGACGGTTGCCCGCCCCGCCTTGGTCGCGGCCGATCCCTACCCGGCCTGGGCATCAGCCAACCGGCTCACGCCCCGCCTGCGCCATGCCCTCGACGCGGCGGCAAAAAAACTGGGCCCCGCCGGCCCGCGCTTCGTGCTGCTGGTGGATTCACGCGGTTGCACTCCCGGACAATTGCAGGAGCTGGCCGATTCGCTGTTCACCCAGATTTATCCGCACTGGCAGCTCTGCTTCGTCGGCAATGTCGCCGCTCCCGTCGGCGATCCGCGTTTAAAATCAGCGCCGGCCGGCGATCCAAAGGATTTCATCCGCACGCTCAACACGGCGGCGCACCAGGCCCAAGGCACGCATCTCGCGTTGCTGACCGGGCACTCCCGGCTTTCCTCCGATGCGCTGGTCGAAATTGCGGAACGCCTCGCGGCCAATCCCGCGCTCGAACTTGTCTACACCGATGAAGACTGGATAAACGACACTGGTGCGCACACCGCTCCCTTCTTCAAGCCTGGGTGGAGCCCGGCGCTGGCCGATTCGGGATTGTTTCCCGGCCAGTTGAGCGTCGTGCGCCGCGACCGCTTCGTCGAACTCGGCTCGTTCCGCGAGGGGTTTGATCGCGTCTTCTGGCATGATCTGCTGTTGCGCGTCGGTGACAAGCTGCGCGCCGACCAGGTCGCCCACATTCCACTCGTCTGTCATCATGCCCGGGATCTTCCGATAAAGACCGATCTCGCCGATCCGTCCTACGAGCAAGCACGCCGGGCGCTGGCCGACGCGGCGCAGCGCCGCGGGTGGGCCGCCGCGCCGTTCCTGCCCGAGGCCGGACATCACCGGCAGTTGCGTTATCACCAACTGCGCTGGGAAAAAACCATTCTGTCCCGGCTGCAGGTCACCATCGTCATTCCCACCCGAGATCATCTTTATCTGCTGCAGGAATGCATCGAGCTGCTCGATGAAACCGTGGACTGGCGCTACGTGAAGCTGCTCATTGTCGATGATCATTCACGCGACGCCGACGCGGTGCGCTACCTCGACGCGATCCAAAAACGCATCGACCTCATGTGCACCGTCGTCCGGCCGGCCGATCCGCACGCGCCGTTCAACTACTCCAAGCTCGTCAACGCCGCCCTGCCCCACCTCGACACACCGCTCGTGCTCCATCTCAACAATGACGTCAACGCGCTCGAACGCGGCTGGCTGGAGGAAATGGCGGGGTGGTTCACGCAGCCCGACGTGGGGGCCGTCGGCGCCAGGCTTGTCTACCCCGACAAAACCCTCAACCACACCGGCATCATCATCGGCCCGCACGGCGGACTGGCTGACACGCCGTTCGCCAAAGTGCACGGCAACGAGGTAGACGTCGTCTGGCATGCGACCGCGCGCGAAGTATCGGCTGTCACCGGCGCGTGCCTCATGACGCGCACCGCGCTCTATCGCGAGCTGGGCGGGTTTGAGGAAAAAGAATTTGGCGTCGCCTACAACGACGTGGATTACTGCCTGCGTGTCCGGGCAAAAAATCTGCGGGTGGTCTACACCCCGCAGGCGCAGCTCATGCATTGGGGCAGCGCGACCCGCGGCATCACCTTCAACGAAGCCGAGCACATCGCGTTCGTCCGCCGTTATCCGGGTTATCGTGATCCGTATTTCAGTCCAAACCTGGAACTCGCCGGCGCGCAGGTGCGTTGTCGCGGCGCACTCAGCACGCGCACCGCGCGGGCGGGCAGGCTTCGCCTGCTGGTCCTGACGCACAACCTGAACCTCGAGGGCGCGCCGCTCTTCCTCCTCGAATACGCCACCTACATGGCGAAGGAAGCCGGATTCGGTTTGGAAATCCTCGCGTCCCAGGACGGCCCGTTGCGGACGGCCTTCGAGGCTCTCGGGGCGCACATCACCCTCGTCGATGCCGCACCGCTCTACGCCTCGCCCGATGAAGAAATTTTCCATCAACGGCTCGGCGAACTCTCCCACCCTTTGGACTGGGAGCACATCGACCTCGTGGTCTGCAACACGCTGGTGAGTTTCTGGGGCGTGCCGATGGCCCGCCGGGCCGGCAAGCCCTCGCTCTTCTACATCCACGAAAGCTCGTCGGTGTTCCGGTTTTTCGAAAACAAACTTGAGCTTCCCCTGCACACACTCGTGCATGACGCGCTCGCCCGCGCCACCCGCACGCTGTTTCTCTGCGCGGCGACCCGCGCCTATTATGAAGACGACAACATCCACGGCAATTTCCGCATCGTCCCGAGCTGGATCAGGCTCGATGTGATCGCCGAATTCCGCCGGACCCACGACCGCGCCGCCCTGCGGCGCAAACACGGGCTCGCCGACGATGAAACCGTGATCGCCAACATCGGCACGGTGTGCGAGCGGAAGGGCCAGCATATTTTCCTCCGCGCCATCGACCACTTCAACCACCACCAGGGGCATCGCGGAAAATTCCGTTTTGTTTTGGTCGGCGCCCGGCCCGGGATCTACCTTGACCTGCTGCTGCGCGATCTGAAGCGCCTCGCCCTGCCCAACGTCACGCTCATCCCCGAGACACGAGATGTGTTTGATTTCTTTGTCGCCGCCGATCTTTTTGTCTGCACCAGCTACGAGGAGTCATTTCCCCGCGTGGTGATGGAGGCAATGGCCTTCCGCACGCCGATGGTGACGACCGATGTCCACGGCATTGTCGACATGGTCGGCCAGCGGCAGGATGGCTATCTCGTGCCGCCCGGAGATCCCATCGCCCTCTCACAAATGATGTGGACCTGCCTCGCCAAGGAGCGCAGCGGAAAATCGCTCACGCCCACCGCCTATTCGAAGGCCCTCCGCTATTACGACTACGCCAAGGTTCTCCCCGCCCACGTCGAACTCGCCCGCGAAGCCTGGCTGGCGGAGGAGTGAGGTTTTTTCCGGGCAAGCATACGCAAACATTCGCCATCCGGCCCGGCACGAGAAGGCCGCCCCCCGGAATCTCCCCTGTTTTAATATTTCTGAAATTGAATAGCGGGTCATTGGCGTTCGACGGTCTAACGAGGTATGACCGCCGTGCCCCGTTGCCGCCGCCTGCGAGATCCGCATTCACGCGAAGTACCTGTCGCGACCATTGGTGCCAGCTTGTCCGAATGAAGCGACCGGGCCAAATCACGCATTTTTTTTCAAAAAGCCCGCCGGCTTGGATGCCCTGTGCGGTGCTGGCACTGTGGGTGTTTTTTCTGCGCTGGAATTATTTTGACCGCCAGGTGTGGAATCTTGACGAAGGGATCTATGCCACGGCAGCCCGTTCGATTCTGGATGGCGGCGTGATGTACCGCGATGCGATCGACCAGCGCACCCCGCTCATCTACTATGTCGTTGCGGGTATGTTCCGGGTTTTCGGGGAAAACAACATGCGGGCGGTGCATGGGCTGCTCGCGGGAATGATCGTGGTCACCGCGCTGGGGCTGTATTGGCTCGGCCGCCGCTGGCGGGGCGCTGTGGCCGGGATTTGGTCGGCCCTGATTTTCTGCGCCTGCACCACCAACCTGCTCTACATCGGCGATGCTCACTCGCTCAGCACCGAGTGGTTTGTGATTTTCTTCACCACCTGGTCCACCTGGTGGTTCTGGCGGACATGGGAACAAAAATCATTTTGGCGCGCCGGCATCGCCGGTCTCGGTTTCGCCACCGCATTTTTATCGAAGCAGCCGGGCCTGCTGGATTTCGGAGCGCCACTGGCAACCCTGGTTTATTTTGCCGCGGCCGGACGGTTGCGACCAGTCGAAGCCATCCGGCAACTGGCCGGGCTCTTCACTGGTTTCGTCACCACCATCGCACTGGTTGTGGCCTATTTCCGGCACAATGGGGCGCTCGGTGACTTTTATTTTTACGCCTTCAGCTACAATCTCCTCTATTACGGCCCGGAGACGACCATGCATGATCGAATGGAAGCGGCCCTGGAAGGTCTCAAGCTGATCTGGCAAAATTATCCGGTGATCGCGGTCGCGTTGGGAACCGGAGTTTTGGGCAGACTGGTCGGATTGGTGCAAAGACGTCCCAACGATGCTGAGCGTGCGATCAATCCGGCTGCGTTTTATCTCCTGATCTGGACGCTGCTCTCCTGGGCCGCCGCCGCCTCGTCCGGCCGGATTTATGGCCACTATTATCTGCAATTGCTCCCCGCTTTCAGCCTGCTCGCCGGCTGGTTTCTGGCGGACTGTCGGTCGTGGTTTTTTTCGAGCCGCCATAAATTCATCAAAGTCAGCCTCGCCTTGGTGCTCGCCGCCGCCGGCTGGTCGGTCGTTGCCGGGCCGTTGCGCGGGCCCTGGCCCAGCAGTCTGGGACCGGACGCGGGTACCGATGCCGCGACCTACATCCGCGCGCACAGCAAGCCGTCGGACAGGATTTTTGTGTGGGGCTACCATCCTGATTTTTATCTGATCGCCGATCGCCGGGCGGCGTCCCGTTACATTTATTGTTCCTTCCTCACCGGTTTGATCCCGTGGACGAACACCCAGCCCGGGCGTGACACGGGCTATGCGATCGTACCGGGCACAATGGAAATATTGCTGGGCGAGCTGGCGGCAAACCGGCCGGAATATTTCGTTGATACCAGCCTCGCAATTTACCGGGGTTTCAACAAATACCCGGTCGCCCACTTCCCGGCGCTGGCGGCCTGGGTGGCCGCGAACTATCTTGAATTGGAACCGGAGCGTTTCCGTCCGCACGGTTTTCGGGTGCTGCGGCTCAAGGACAGCGGGCGCACCGCACCGTTGCCCCTGCGGGGAGATCCACCGGATGGCCTGTTGACCGAACCTTGTCTCACGGGCCTTGCCACGGTCGGGCTGGCGACGGAGGAGTATCGGGCACAAGCCTCCCATCCGGGCGGACGCCTGCAACGGATGGAACTGCTGATCGACGACCGGGTGGAAGAAAGACTGTCGTTCGACCCCGTCACAACTTTATCAGTCAACTTTCCCGTGCATTTCGAACGGCTGGGCTGCGGCTCTCATCAGCTCAAAATCCGGGCCACCTCGGCCAGCGGGGAGACCCGGACCAGTGCGGCTTTGATGGTGGAATGTTCAACGGAAACCTTCACGGCCGACCAAAAGGCCGCCTTTGCCCTGCCACTGTACACCGCCGGTCCGATCCCCAAACTGCTCCGGGCTCCGTTCGGTGCCCTGGCCCAGCAGGAAGCCGGGGCCCTTGTTTTCTTTGCCCACGCGCCTTCGGTGATCAGCTACCCCATTCCGGCCAAAAGCATCCGATTGCGTGGAAATTTTGGGTTCAGACCCGGTGCCTACGCCGCAACCAACCCGGGGCGCACAGACGGCGCGGAATTTGTGATCACCTGGATCAGCCCCCGGGGCCAGCGCACCGAATTGCTGCGCCAATTGCTGCGACCCACGGAAGAACCACGCGACCGGGGGGACCATGCCTTTGATCTCGCCATTCCCGAATCGACCCAAGCCGGTGATTTGGAGTTTGCCATCAACTGCGGTCCGATGGGCAATGCAGCCAGTGACTGGACTTATTGGTCCGATCTGGTGCTCAGCACTTCCCGCTAGACGGCGCGGGATACTTGCTTCAAAAAGATTGTCTTTAATGGCTTCCGAACTTTCTCCACCCCTCCTGCCTCCTCGCTTCTCCAGCGTTATCGGATGGGGGGTGCTCTATCTCCTTCTCGTCGCCTCGATCTTCAGTTTTCCGTTCAACCCTTCGGCGGAACTTGATCCTTCCTGGCGAATGGCCCTGGGCTATTTTTATGAAAAAGGAATGCAGTTCGGACACGACGTCATTTTCACCTACGGGCCGCTCGGCTTCATCATGGGCAGAACTTTTTCCGGGCTGCAATTCTGGGGGCTCATCGTCGGCCAGCTCGTTTTGGCGCTGATTGCGTCCGCCGTGATCATCCGGCAGGGAAGCCGGTTGCAGGGCGATGCCCGGCTCATCTGTTTAGGAGCCCTGTTGTTTTTCGGCATCACCTACGAGGATGCGCTGCACATGATCGTGATTGTCATTCTTGGATTCGAACTGTTGCGCATGGCGGACGAAAACCGGCGGTGGCTTATGCTGCCCATCGCGGCGGTGCTGGCGCTATATTCCCAGATCAAATTCACGGATCAGTTGCTCGCCACCTTCATCGTGCTCGTCGCGCTGGCCTATAATCTCTGGCAGGGACGGCGCCACGAGGCCGCATGGCTGGCCTTTTCCTTTGTGGGCACTTACCTTGGGATTTGGACCGCCTGCGGCCAGAACGTGCTGAACCTGCCCGCCTATTTCTACGGCTCCTGGCAAATCAGCGAGGGTTACCAGTGGGCGATGGGCATACCCACGTCCTGGCAACAGCTCTGGCCCGGCCTGGTCATCCTGGGCATCATTGCCGCGTACCTCGTCCTGCATCTGTTCATCAATCCCGCCAAACCGCGGGCCGTGGCCAATGTGCTGCTGCTGGGCACCTATACCTATCTGAATTGGAAACACGGTTTCGTCCGTTCCGACGGGCACATGATCGGATTTTATTTTTGCGCCCTGCTGCCGGTCACGGCGTATCCAGCCCTGCTCGACGACCCCCCCCGGCTTCGTCTCCTCCACCGCTGGGCGTTTACGGCTACCCTGGCTTTTGGTCTATGGAGCTTGGAAAATGCACTGCCCGGCGTGGTGCGAAATGCGCTGGCAATCTTCCAGGGCAAGGCTTGGACCAATGTGGAATCCGTCATCAAATGGGAAGAAACCCGGCAGCGTTACCGCGACCGTCTGGCAACGGCCCGGGGTGGCAGTGAACTGATCCAAACCCGCAAACTCGCGGGCAATGGCACCGTCGATGTGCTGGGTTACGAGCAGGGGGTCGCGCTTTTCAACAAATTCAACTACCGGCCGCGACCCGTGATCCAGAGTTACTCCACCTTCATGCCGGCTCTGGCCAGGCTGAACGAAGACTTTTATGCTTCGGAAAACGCGCCTGAGTTTGTGCTGATGAAAGTGCAGGCGATCGACGAGCGCCTGCCCACCATGGATGATGCCCAGGTTCTGGCGCTGCTCCCCCATCGCTATGAATTCATTTACAGCGAGCGGGACTTTCAGCTCTGGCGGCGAAATTCCGGCCCGTTCGACCTTGCCACCATCGCTCCCCGGCTGCTGCAGACCAGCGCCCTCAACGTCAATCAGCCGCTGGTCATCAATTCCTCCGGCGAAAAGCAGCCGCTTTGGCTGCGTGTGGATCTTCAACCGTCACTCCTTGGGAAAATCCGCAGCTTCCTCTACAAGCCGCCGCAGGTCACCCTCCGCCTGGAGGATACGGCGGGAAATCTGCATGATTACCTGATGCCGCTGCCGCAGGGCCGCAATGGATTCATCGTCAATCCTCTGATCGAAGATCTGATCGACTACATGCAGTTCGCCGCCGACCGGTCGCAAAAACTGGTCCGCGCCATCTCGCTGAAAATCGATGCCAATGATGAAAAATATTTCGCGGCCTCCGCCCATGTTGAGGTGTCCGCGCTGCCGACTGCCTCCTCCGGCATGGCTTTCTTTCCCAAAAACCCCGACAGCCCCGCCAACGACATCCGGGTGTTCAAAAGCCAGCCGGTGATGGCCGAGGCCTATTTGCCGGTCTCCGAAGTGATCATCGACGGCAAACCTGTCGCCTTGCTGCATGCGCCGAGCAGGATGATCTTCGATCTGCCCGCCGGCGCCAGGACGATCAGCGGCCAGTTCGGTTTCCTTGAGGCCGCGTATACGAACGGCGGTAATTCCAACGGCGCCCGCTTCATCATCTATTGGTCCAACGGCACCAAGCGGATCGACCTGTTCGATCAGTTTCTCAATCCGGTGAGTGTAACCGCAGATCGCGGGCTTCATGGTTTTTCGCTGTCCCTGAAGGATCTGGCCGGTGGCCGGCTGTATCTCGAAACCAATCCCGGACCCTACAACGACTACGGCTGGGACTGGACTTGTTGGACGGATATCGACATTTCCCGCTAAGCGCCGAAGTTCATCCACCCATCATGGCCCCAGAAATACCCGAGCCTCTGCTTCCAGCCCGCGTGGGCCGAATTGTCGGCTGGAGCGCGCTCATCATTTTTATGGTGATCGGGATTTTCAATTTCCCGTTCCCGCCTTCGCCGGATCTGGATCCCTCTTGGCGCATGGCCCTCAGCTATTTCTACGAAAAAGGAATGCAATTCGGACCCGAGGTCAATTTCACCTACGGACCGCTCGGCTTCCTCATGGGCAAGACTTTTTCCGGATTCCAATTCTGGCCCCTCATCGCCGGCCAGCTCCTGCTGGCGCTCATCGCCGCCGTGGTGATCGCCTATCAGGCCAGCCGCCTGACCGGCCGGACGCGCCTCATATTCCTGATTTTCTTTCTGCTGCTCGGCATCACCTACGAGGATGCGCTGCACATGCTGATCATTGCTCTGCTCGGTTTTGAACTCCTGCGCCGGGGCAACCTGCCATGGAAACACACCACCGCGCTGATCGCGGTTGTTTTGTCGGTCTACAGCCAGATAAAGTTCACCAACCTGCTGCTGGCGGCTTTCGTGGTGCTCCTGGCCTGCGGCTACAGCGCATGGATGAAACGCCGGCGTGAAGCCCTGGGGCTGGGGCTGGCCTTTGTGTTCGCTTATCTCGGAGGGTGGCTGCTGCTCGGACAGCATCTGCGGAATCTCCCCGCCTATCTGGCGGGGTCATGGCACATCAGCGACGGCTTCCTTTGGTGCATGGGCATCCCGGCTCCGTTTGATCCGCTCTGGAAGGGAATCGTGCTCCTCGTCCTTCTGATCGGCTATTCCGTTTTGCATGTACGGCTGAATCCCGACAAGCCCCGGGCGGTGGCCAATACCCTGATGCTCGGCGCCTTTATATATCTGAACTGGAAACATGGTTATGTCCGGGCCGACGGGCACATCTTCGGTTTCATCTTCTGCGCAATGTTGCCGCTCAGCGCCTATCCCGCCCTGCTGGACGATCCTCCGTGCTTTCGCCGCACCCATTACTGGGTTTTCCTCGGTGCCATGCTTCTCGGCCTCACCGCCTTGGAAAACACCCTGCCCGGAACCATGCGGGGCGTGTTCGGGCAGGCTCAGGCGAAAGTCTGGGAAAACATCGAATCGACCGTCAACTGGTCGCAAACCAGACAGAATTACCGGGAGAAACTCGCCGCGGCGCGCGCCAACATTGATCTCTACCTCACGCGAGAAATCATCGGACACTCCACCGTGGACGTGGTGGGCTACGAGATCGGCGTGGCCCTCCTCAATTCGTTCAACTACCAGCCTCGCCCGGTCATCCAAAGCTACTCCACCTTCAGTCCCCCGCTGGATAAGCTGAATGCCGACCTGTATGCCTCGGCCCGCGCGCCCGCCTATGTGCTTTCCAAAATCCAGACCATCGACAACCGTCTGCCGACCATGGACGACGCCCACGTCCTGCTCTTGCTGGCGCAGCGCTACGAATATCTGCGCACGGAAAAGGGTTACGGCCTCTGGCGGCTGAAGCCCGGCGCGTTTGACCCGGCCAGCATCGTACCGCACCCTTTGCGCACGGGCGACCTGCCCGTCAATCAGCCGCTCGCCCTCGAAGACATTTCCGACAGACCGCTCTGGGCGAAGATCGATCTCCAGCCTTCTCTCCTGGGCCGGATCCGCAGTTTTTTCTACAAGCCGCCCCAAGTCACGCTCCACATTGAAATCGGCCTGGACGATCAGAAGGAGAAACCCGGCTCCAAACCTTCGGAACAGGCCGACGCCGGCGACAAAAAGCCCGTGATCGAAAAGGCGTCGGCACAGCGGACGTTCGCACCCCAGGTCACCGTCTACAACGATCCCGAAAAAATCCAGCAGCGGGACTACCTGATGCCACTGCCCCAGGGTCGCACCGGATTTATCCTCAATCCTCTGATTGAGGATGTGGAGGATTACATGAATTACGCCAACACCCAGTTGATCAAACGCGTGCGGTCGATCACGCTCAAGATTCCCCAGGATCAGTTGAAATATTTTTCTGCCCACGCCGCCGTCGAGCTGGGCGCACTGCCCTCGCCCACTTCCGGCCGGCGGTATTTTACCGACGAGATCGAGCGCCTGTTTCACATGTTCGCCACTTATCCGGTAAGCTACACGGCACTCACCCCGGTTTCGGAGGCAACCATCGACGGGATCACCGTGGTGGTGGTGCATGCCCCCAGCCAGATGGTCTTCGATGTGCCTGCCGGCGCCCGGTTTGTGAGCGGAAAATTCGGCATGCTGCCCGGCACTTACACCGCCGGGGGCAATACCGACGGGGCCCTGTTTCTGATCTACTGGTCCAACGGCACCGACCGGGTCGAGCTTTTCCGGCAATATCTGGATCCGGTGAATGCGATCGCCGACCGCGGCCTGCACGACTTCAATCTCCCGCTTTCCGAGCGGACCGGCGGCCAGTTGTTTCTTGAAATCCAGAGCGGCCCCCGCAACAACACCAGTTGGGATTGGACGGTGTGGACCGACATCAATATTTCCACCCAGGCTCCCTGATGAGCCAGCTCATGCCCCGGCCGGCCGATCCTTCCCGGACATTTTGGCTGCGATCCTGGCTGCTTCCGGCGGTCGCCACGCTGCTTCTGGCCCTCTGTCTGTTTTCCCCGGCCGGCCAAGTCCTCGACACCCAGTTGGATTCCTCCAATTACGGTTCCTACGCATTCTTCACCGCAAAGCATTTCCAATATGGCGCCGCCGTCGTGCCCCTGGCCGGACCCTATGGTTTTGTTCCTTATGGCAACACCTACAGCGGATATCTTTTCGGCAAACGGATCATACTCGAGGCTCTCACCAAGCTCATTTTAAGCGCACTTGTGGTCTGGTTTTTTCTGCGTTCCACCCGTCTTTGCGGGTTGCGCTGGGTCTGGTTGCTGCTCGTGGCGTGCGTGGTGCCGGAGATCGTCGACCTGCCCTACTCGCTCGCGATTTTGCTCTCCGGGCTGTGCCTCGCCGAATACCATCCGGCCACGAGCCGGCGGTCCCTGCTGGTGTGCTGCGCAGTCGCCGGCTACCTTGCCCTGCTGACACTTTTCAAGGGCACGCAAACCCTGCTGGCCGTGGCCACCTTCGGATTGTTGTTCGTGCAGTCGCTGCTCGACCGGAATTTCCGGCGGCTGCCCTGGATCATCGGATCCTATGTCGCCACGCTGATCATCCTGTGGGTTATCGCCGGCCAGGATCTGCTCAATCTCCCCCGGTATTTTTCCGGTGTGTCCGACCTCGCCTATGGTTATAATCTGGCCATGGGCTACGACGAGCCCCGACCGGTCTTCCTTGTCGGGGCAGCTCTCACGGTGACGCTGCAACTGCTGCTGGGGGTCTGTCTCCTGTCCCGCTGGCGCAATCCCCCCGCACTCGCCGGAGGTTTGTTTCTGGCAGGATTTAACTTTGCCGCCTGGAAGCACGGCTTCGTCCGGGCCGACGAGCATGTCCATATCTATTTTAAATATACGCTCGTGGCCGTGCCCACCCTTTTGCTGTTCCTCGGCCGAATCCCGCCCGCCAAGGAATCCCGGGTGCTGCGCGCCCTCGCCGCCGCACTCGCCGTGCTGGCCTGCAGCCTCGCCCTGTGGGCCAATGCTGAAAAACCGTGGCGAGCCGGCTTCTGGTTTCCGGCGGGCCTGCCGGCCCGCCTGACCCGGACCTGGCAACAACTGACCGCACCGGCTGAGGCCAGAAGGCAGCTCGATGCCCTGCTCGATGCCAGACGAATTTATTATCAGCTCCCCCAGTTTCAAAATTTGGCGGGCCGGGGGCGCATCGATTTCTTTGGCAATGAACAGGCCTACCTCATGCTGAATCGTTTCAACTATTGGCCCCGGCCCATGGGTGGCGGCACATTCAGCGCCTACACTCCCGGGCTGCGCGCGCGCAACACCGCCTTTATGCTGGATGCAAACCGGCGTCCGGAATATTTTCTGGCCAACATCCAGACGATCGATCAGCGCTTCGTCGCCCAGAATGATGCGGGCACGTTGCTCGCCCTGCTGGCCAATTACCAGCCGGTGGAATCCGGCTCGGGCCTGACCCTCCTGCGCGCCGATCCGGGCCCGCCCCAACCGCCCGCGCTGCGACCGCTCGGTTCCTCGAGTGTCGCGTGGAACGAACCGATCGGCGTGCCTGCCGTGCGTCCGGACGAAATGGTGCTGGTCTCCCTGCAACTGCCGCCCAGTTTTGTCGGCCGGTTGCGTGCTTTTTTCTACAAACCGCCCGCGGTTTTCATGGACGTGCAAGGAGCGGGGATCAATCTGGCCTCGGATCGGAAAGTAATTCCAAACATGTTCAGCGATCCCGTCCCGCTCAGCCCGATGATTGAAAGCAACGACGATCTGCTGGCGCTCTATCAGGCGAAACCCGGGAAACTCGCCAGGCAGTTGACCTTGAAAACCACAGAACCCGGCTGCTTCGACCCCACCGGGCTGAAGATCAGCTTTTATGCGATGGCCCGGCCGGCTCCGGCTCCGCCTGTGCCGCTGCGTCTGATCCATTCACTCGTCAGCACCGTGCCGCCCTTCCTGGTTGAAGCAGTCACAGCGCCTTTGATGCAGGAAGATGACATGGTGGCGCAAATCCTCGCTCCGCCCGGTCGCATGGGTTTCGACCTGAAAGGGGACGAGACCACGGTGCTGTTCACCTATGGCATGCATCCCTTCAGCTACACCCGGCCGACCGACGGGATGAATTTCGTCGTGGACCTGGTCCGGCCCGGCCAGGTGACGCAGCAAATATTCGACCAGCATCTTTCCCCCCGCGATCGCCCCCAGGATCAGGGCCGGCACACCGTGCGGCTGGTTCTTCCGCCGTTCACTCCGGGTTCGAAGCTGTATCTGCGCACCACGCCCGGCCCGGCCAATGATGGGGCTTGGGACCTGGGATATTTTACCGCCATCGATTTCCTGCGCGGCCCGTATCTCCCGGCTCAGTTTCCGGGTTTTGCCGTGCTGCCCAGTGCGATCAGCGCCAATATGTGCGGCAGCTACCTGGATAACAACCGTGAAATTTTCCTGCTGCACTCGCCCGGTTCCATGACATTCAGACTGAACGGCGGGGAAAAAATCCTGCGATTCACCGCCGGACTCCTGCCCGGAGCCTATAGCAACGGCGGCCATAGCGATGGCGTGGAGATCATCATCAGCCTGAAAAAAAACGGCGGCAGCCCCACCGTCCTTTTTCAAAGGATAATCAATCCCGCATCGAATCCAGCCGACCGGGGTGATCAATCGTTCCAGGTGCCGCTCCCCGCCTTCCCGCCCGGCACGGAGCTGACCCTCGTCGTCTCACCCGGACCGGATGGCAACTACGATTGGGACTGGTCGTATTTGTCCGGCTTTCGCATCGACTGAAGGGCTGCCGTGCCGCCCCATCCGACGGGGTTGGACTCGGCGGTTGAAAATCCGTCCGCCCCCGTTAAGCAAGCTGTTCCAAAGCGGTCCCGCCGCGTACCCGTCCTTCATGTTTTCCACCCGTTCCAAACTCGCCCTGGCCCGCGCCACGCTCTTCCAGAACACGCCGGTCTACGTCCAGTTCTACATCACGGCGCGCTGCAATCTGACGTGCAAGCAGTGCAACATCATTTACGCCAACTCCGACGTGCGTGAAGCCACGCTCGATGAGATCAAGCATATGGCGGACAATTTCGCGAAAATGGGCGTGGCGATGGTCCTGCTGACCGGCGGCGAACCCTTCACCCGCCAGGATCTGCCCGACATCATCCGTGAATTCGAGTCCCGCGAAATCCATGTGCGCATGCAGACCAACGGTCTCGCCACCGACGAACGCATCCACGAGGCCGTCGAGGCGGGCGGGCGCGACATCTCCATCTCCCTCGATTCCCTCTGGCCCGGCAACCAGGACGACATCAACGGCGGCTTCGCCAAATCCTGGCACGATGCCCTCCGCGCCATGGCGTCATTCACCAAATACCTGCCCAAGGAGAACAGCTTCGCCTCGCTCGGCTGCGTGCTGCAGCGCGACAACCTCGGCGACATCGAGGATATAATCCGCTTCGGCACCGAGATCAGTTGGTTTTCCTCGCTCGTGCCGATCCACGTCACGACCTTCGACCAGCCGATGAATTTCCGGACCTTCGACCAGACCAAGCGCTGGAAAAAGGACGAGCTGCCCTACGTCAACCGGCTCATCGAGCGCGTCCGCGCCATGCGGCAGGAAGGTTATCTGCTCTACGACAGCGACCAGTATCTCGACGACATCCAGCGTTTCGCCGCCGAGACCGCCACCACCTGGCGGCAGAAAAACGACGGCGTGTGCGACAGCCCGAACCTCTATTTCGCCGTCCTGCCCAATGGCAATTTCGCCCCCTGCTGCGATTTCCGCCTCGGCTCCGACATCGCGACCTATGACGCCAAGTTTCCCCAAATCTACAAAAGCAAAGTTTTCCGCGACGAGGTGCTCAAAATCACCAAGCCCTGCTCCGGCTGCATGTATGGCAGCTTTCCCGAAATGACCATTTCCATGCGCTATCTGAAAGCGAAAATGGAGCGCATCAAAACCTTCATCACCTCTCCTCCGCCCAAAAAATGGCCGGTCAGCTACGAGCAGATGCTCACCATCGCCGAACGCATCCGCACCGAGCCGCGCGAGCGCATCGCCCTCCCCGGCCAGCAGCAACGACTGACCCTGGCCGATGGCACCGAGCAGGAAACCGCCAAACTCGTCTGAGCCATGCCGAAGAAAATCCTCTACGAAAGCGCCGTGCATCAGTTTCTGTGGGCCGGCCGGCGGCTGCGCCTCCAACTCGCCGAAACCCATCCCGCCGAAGCCGGACGTCTGGCCCAATGGCTCAAGGAACTCACCATTGAAAACCCTGGCGCCGGCCAAGTCCGTATCGCCTGGCAAGGCCCGCAGGCCGGCGAACATCTCATCGCGCTGAAGGAAACAAAATTCTACACGCGTGGCGACGCCACGCCCCATGCCAAAAAACAAGCGAATGCCGGTCTCACCTTTTCGCCCGACCGGATCATGGCGCAGAATACCGCCTTCTTCGACAGCGAACTCCGCGCCAGCCTCAGTCGCGCGGGCCTTTACACCGAGCCACAGCTCAATGAATTCTTTGCCGGCACCCGCGACGCCACACGCAAACATGCCGAGGAAATCTTTCACGATGAATGGGCCGCCAGCGTCGACGTGGCGAAAATCAACGTCCGCCAGATGAACGAAGCCTGCACCGCGCCCGAGATGCGCTACATCCGTCGCACCCTCGGCGACCTCAAGGGCCGCACGCTCCTCGATGTTGGCTGCGGGCTCGGCGAAGCCTCCGTGTATTTTGCCCTGCTCGGTGCCGAGGTCACCGCCACCGATATCTCACCCGGCATGTGCGCCACCGCCGAGCGGCTCGCGCAGGCCAACGGGGTAAGCATCTCGACTCATGTTTCCGCCGCCGAAGACCTCGGCCTGCCCGCCGACAAAAAATTCGATGTCATTTACACCGGGAACACACTGCACCATGTCGATCTGGCCGCCACGATGCCCCTGTTGCTCAAACACCTGAAACCCGACGGCATGTTCGTGAGCTGGGACCCCCTCGCCTATAATCCCGTGATCAACCTCTACCGCCGCCGCGCAATGGAGGTTCGCACGGCGGACGAGCACCCGCTCCGCCTCACCGACATCCGCGCCGTGCGCGCCCATTTTCGCGAATCGCGCACCCGCTGGTTCTGGCTCAGCACGCTTTTGATTTTCTGTTTCATGGCCGTGCTGCAACGCCGCGACCCCAACAAGGAACGTTACTGGAAAAAAGTCATTGAGGAGGCCGACCAGTGGGCCTGGTTGTACCGGCCGTTGGAGCTTTTCGACAAAGTTCTGCTGTTGCTCCCATTCCTCCGTCCGCTTTGCTGGAACGTAGTCATAGTGGGCCGCGGCCCCAAGGCCTGAGCGTAATCCGGCTCAGTCCTTCCGGGCCACCAGCAAGATGGAAGCTCCGAACGGAAAACACAGCCGCGGAACCAGCCAACGTTCGAGGGCGAGAACCTTCCATAAGACCCAATTAACCGGAGCAGGTGGAATCCGGTTGTCATCGGCCTGTTCGCGGCCGAGCCATTTATTGCCGAGAATGATGCCGGCGATCAGAGGGAAAAGCAGCACGTTATAATAGGTCGCATGCTCCACCCGGAAACCGTTGCCCGTGAAAACTGACTCTAACTGCCGCCGTGTATACCGCCGTTGGTGCCGGTTCAACTCGTCCTGCTTGCGCCATAGAAACATGTGGGCCGGTACCGTCGCCACGATAAGCCCGCCGGGATTCAGGCGCTCAGCCAACCGGCGGACACTGAGGCCGTCCTCCGGCACATGTTCCAGCACGTCGAGCAGGGTCACGAGGTCAAAGCGGTCGGTGCCAAAGGGAATTCCATCGGGCAAAAATCCATCGGCCACCTCGCAGATCCGCCGTGATTCCGCCGCGGCCCGGGCCGCAGGATCCATCTCAACGCCCCGCACGCGACCGAAACGCGCCAGCATCGGGCAGTTGCCGCCACCGCCGCAGCCCATGTCCAGGATCTCCGTCCCGCCGAGCACGGTGCGGGCGATCATCGCCTCCACAATCCGCCGCCGGGCCAGATACCACCAATGGCGGTCCTCGATCCCGATCATTTGCGACAGCACAATTTCATCCATGACGAAAGGACAGAGCAGTGCCCCAAAGCCGACCCCTGTCCAGAAGCAAAACCCACCGTTGTTTTTTGCAGTTGCCGACACTCGGCGGACCGAGCCAATTGAGGCATGCCAAACGGCACTCTCCGCCCCACCCCGTTCCGACTTTGCGTGGTCGTGCCATGTTACAATGAGGCGGCAACTCTGCCCGAGCTCTTTCGGCGGATCAAAGCGGCATGCACCGGGCTCACTCCGGATCACGGAATCGTTTTCGTCAACGACGGCAGCCGCGACCCGACTCTGGCCGTCGCCCTGGATCTCGCCGCACAGGATGATTCAGTGTGCGTGGTAAACCTGTTGCGCAATTTCGGTCACCAAGCCGCCGTTACCGCCGGCCTGGATGTGGCGGCGGGCGATGCCGTGGTGCTCATTGACTCCGACCTGCAGGATCCGCCCGAGGTCATCATTGAAATGGTCGCCGCCTGGAAAAACGGCGCCGATGTCGCCTACGGTCAGCGCCGGATACGCGAAGGCGAAACCGCTTTCAAACTGTATACGGCCAAGCTGTTCTACCGGCTGCTCAAGCTTATGACGAAAAGCGATATTCCCGCCGATGCCGGCGACTTCCGCCTCATGGACCGCCGTGTGGTCGAGGTGTTGCGCACCATGCGCGAACGCCACCGCTTCATCCGCGGCATGGTCGGTTGGGTGGGCGGAAAGCAGGTTGCCGTGCCTTACGACCGCAACGCCCGCTTCGCCGGCGAGACCAAATATCCGCTGCGAAAGATGATCTCGTTTGCCGTCGACGCAATCACGTCCTTTTCCGTCGTGCCACTGCGCCTCGTCACCTACCTCGCGCTCTCGATCATCGGGCTGACCGTGCTGGCGGCAATCGGCGTCATCGTGGTCAAGCTGATCAACCCGCACTATTTCATCCCCGGTTACCCTTCCATCATCATCACGATCGTGTTTTTTGGCGGTGTGCAGTTGCTGGCGCTGGGTGTCATCGGCGAATACCTCGGCCGCATGTATGAATCCATCAAGGCCCGCCCAATCTACATCATCGAGCAGGTCTATCGCCAGCAGAACGGACGGCTGCTGTCCCAACAGCCAATCCTGACTTTGCCGGCTGAGCGTTGATTTGGATCGGTCAAATCATTCTATTCCGGTTTCTCCACTCCTCCAACCGCCGTTCCCACATGCCTGATGCCCTTTCGGAACTAGAACTCACCGTCGTGCTGCCGTGCCTGAACGAGGCCCGCACCGTGGGTGCTTGCGTGCATGAAGCCCGGGAAGCGATGCTCCAAGCCGGCATTGCGGGCGAAGTGGTCATCGCCGACAACGGCAGCACCGACGGCTCCCAGGCCATTGCGGAAAAAGAAGGCGCACGCATCGTGCCCGTGAAGGAAAAAGGTTACGGTCATGCTCTGCGGGGCGGCATTGCCGCCGCCCGCGGCCGCTATCTCATCATGGGCGATGCGGACCAGAGCTACGATTTCTCCCATCTCCCGCGTTTCGTGGAAAAACTGCGGACCGGCGATGACCTCGTGATGGGCAACCGGTTTCAAGGCGGAGTCCAACCCGGAGCGATGCCGTGGAAAAATCGCTACATCGGCAATCCCGTGCTCACCTTCATCGGCCGGCTTTTTTTCCAGACGAGCATCGGGGACTTTCATTGCGGGCTCCGCGGTTTCAGCGCGGAAGCCTACCGCCGGATGAATCTGCGGACCACCGGCATGGAGTTTGCCTCGGAGATGGTGATCAAGGCGGTCATGCTCGGGCTCCGCGTCAGTGAAGTGCCAACCGTGCTGCGACCCGACGGACGCGACCGTCCGCCCCACCTGCGTCCCTGGCGCGATGGCTGGAGACATCTTCGGTTCATGCTTCTGTTCAGCCCCCGCTGGCTTTTCTTTTATCCGGGAATTCTGCTGATGCTCGGCGGCACCCTGCTCGGCGCAGCCCTGCTGCCCGGTCCGCTGCCCATCGGCCATGTGAAGCTCGATGTGCATACCCTGCTGTTTGCCGCCGGAGGAATTCTGATCGGCTTTCAGGCGGTTTCCTTCGCGGCCCTCAGCAAGTTTTTCGCCATCCGTTCCGGACTGCGCGCCGGCGAAGCCTCGTTTGAAACCTGGCTGGGCAAGCTCTCGCTGGAAAAAGGCATTCTCATCGGTATTCTGCTCATTCTCGCCGGAATAATGGTGTGGGGCGGAGCGCTGTGGTATTGGCGCGAACAGGGCTTCGGTTCCCTGCAACCGACGCAAACCCTGCGCTGGGTGATTCCCGGCACGCTGAGCCTCGCGCTCGGTTGCCAGATGATTCTGACCAGTTTCTTTTTGGGCGTGCTGCGCCTCGACACCCGCGGAGACAACTCATGAACGAAACGAACCGCCCTCTTTTCCGATTCTGGCTCTGGGCCGGCATACTGCTCACCGCCTACAAGGTGTGGCTGACCCGCGCCCAGCCGGTCTTTGCCATCGGCTCGGCCGCGCATGACGACCGGCTGTTTCTCCAACTGGCCGAGTCCATCATCAACGGCAGATGGCTCGGCACGTACAGCCAGATGACCCTGGCGAAGGGCCCGTTCTATTCCATCTGGGTCGCGCTGCTCTATTGGCTCTGCATTCCGCTCGGGCTCGGCGTGCAGCTCGCGTATGCCGCCGCGTGCGCCGGATTTGCCCGCGCCTGCCGTCCCGCGATTCGCAGCGGCCTGGCGCTGTTCGCGATCTACACTGTCCTGCTGTGGAATCCGATGTCATTCGAAGTTCCCACCATGGGCCGGATCATCCGGCAGCAAATCTACACTCCGCTGGGCATCACCATTTTCGCCGGACTCGTCGCGCTGTATTGCCGGCGGCAGGAAAATTTGTCGCGTCAGTTTCCCTGGGCCATGCTGCTCGGCCTGGCCTTCGGTTGTTTCTGGCTCACGCGGGAAGAAGGCGTGTGGCTGGTTCCGAGTGCGGTGCTCCTCGCCGGCGCGGTGCTGGTCTGGTCGTTCCGCCTTTCTGCTGCGCATGGCCGCACCATGCTGAAGTCACTCGGTCTGGCGGTAATTTTCGGCGCGCTGCCTCTCCTCCTCGTTTCCTGGCAAAACTACCGGTACTACGGCTGGTTTGGCACTGTCGAGTTCCGTGCACCGGAATTCAACGACGCTTATGGCGCCATGGTGCGCGTCAAAATCGGACCGGCGCTGAAACATGTTCCCGTCACGCGACAATCGCGGGAGGCGATGTATAAAGTCAGTCCGACTTTCGCCAGATTGCAGCCTTATCTGGAGGGTGATTTGGGCCGAGGCTGGGCCGCTGCATCCGAGGCCGGAACGCACCTGCCCGCCGAAGAACGGCAGATCGGCAGCGGCTGGCTCATGTGGGCTTTGCGCGATACAGTGGCCGCCGCCGGCTTTTGCCACAACGCCCGCGAGGCGCTCGATTTCTACCGCCATATGGCCGACGAAATCAACCGAGCCTGCGAAGACGGGCGACTGCCCGCCCACCCGCGGCGCAGCGGTTTTCTCCCGCTCTGGCAAGAGGGTCAGACCGCCGAGGTGATCCAGACCTTTCGCACGTTCTTCGATTTCGTCATCTCTTACGGATCATTCGACGCCTACCCGCCGATCAGTGTCGGCGACCAGGATGATCTGCAGTTGTTTCGTGATATCACGCGTGACCAGATTTCATCATCCGTGCGGGCGCCCAAGATTCCTCTCCCGAATCAGGAGGCGTTTGATGGCATGAAATATCGCGTGATGCAGCGCATCGGCGATCAGACCCGTCAGTGGTTGCGGTTTCTGTTTCTTGCCTCCTGCGCGGTGGGAACGGTCCGTCTGATCCTGACAATCATAACCCGCCGGCTCACCTTCCCCCTGGTTCTCGCGACGGCGGCTTTCGGCGGCTTTGTCGCCTATCTGATTCTCAACGCTTTGGTCCAGGTAACGTCCTTCTCGGTGTCCTCCGTGGCCACCTTTTCCCCTCTCTATCCTTTGATGCAGATTTTCACCATCGCGATCATCTGGGATGCAACGGATACTTGGTTGGGACGAAAACCCAAAGCTGCGTCGCCGAGCGTTTGATCCTGCGTTTATTATTTGAATTCGGGGATGCCCCAGCAGCTCCAGTCCATCACGTCCGAGGATCCCGCCAAACAACTGAGGATGAGTTCGCCATTGTGGGCCAGCGGCAGATCCGCCTCAAATCGCTGCAGCCCGCGATCTCGGGGATTATGCACCGGATCAAGGTACATTTTAAAAAGTGGGTAGATGCGGTCATCATCACCGACAAAGCGCGCCTGGAACTCGACTCCGTCCGTAACCACCGCCCCGCTGTAGGTGCTTTCTGGCAATCCATAGGTCAGGCTCACATGCTTGGCCCCGGCGGGTGCTTTGAAACTGATCAAGCCGGTGGCCTGCAGCCTGTAGGTTGGTATCGGTCCCATGTCCTCGAACGGCAGGGGATAGTTGGCCTGAATCGCGGGATCGATGAGATCGACTTGGAAACGGCCGGGCTTGATCCGGCGAAATACCGTCAAATGGGCGTCGTGCTCGACATAGTTGCTGCCATAAATCGTGTGCGTGCGGATCTGATCGAGGGTGTTGAATTCGGCGGCAACCTCGTATGTCTCGCTGAAAAGGCGCGGCATGGAATTACGCATTCGCACGATTTCAAACGGTCGCAGCACCATCCAATCGGGCGAAAGATAGTCGACCAGATTGGTCCAGTCGGTCTTTACGATCTTGATGGCGCGCACCATTTCGCGGGAAGACAGGCCGGGAAAATCATAAGTTTTCAGACCGGAGAAATAGCCGATGTGCCCAAGCGGCTCCATAAAAACCGTGTCGCCGGGCTTGGCATGATCATGCAGCCATTCCCCCGCTTTCCGTCGCACCGCGGTGGCGCTCAATTCCTGCTCCACTTTCATTTCACGCATCATCTGCCAGGTCAGCCACCCCTGCGCCCCCAGCAGAACCACGGCTCCACCGGCCGCGAGGCAACCCAAAGCGCGAACCCACGACCCGGCTTTGTCCGCCAAGCGAATGACTACCGGTTGAATTTGCGCAAGCATGCCGCCCACCGTTGCCGCCGCGAGGAGGGCCGTCCCCGGCAGATACCAGGGAAAGGGAAAAAACGGAAAATAAGAGAGATAGACATGCATCCCGCAAAAGGCAAAGGAAGCCGTGCGCACTTCCACCCGCCAGGGCAGCACCCACTGAAAGGCCAGAAGCAAGCCCGTCCAGCGCGCGATGGTCAGCGCAGCCGTCGGCCAGCCCCCGATTTGAAAATAAGACGGCAGGAAGGCCGACTCAAGGGAGGTTTGCCCCTGCCAGACGGTCCAGGGAAAATTCAAGAGCGTTTTCAGCGCACCCAGCAGCGTTTTCCCTCCGCCCGAAACCTGGCCTTTGGCAATGATGGTGTGCGGTACCGGCGAACCGAAATAGCTCCAAGCCCAGAGAAACCACGGCAGGTAGACGACCGCGCAGAGTGCGCCGGCTTGAAAAAACACCTTCAGCCATTGGGTCCGGGTCAGACCGGTTCGTCCGGCATCGTTGAAAAGAAACACTCCCGCAGAAAGCAGACCGATATACAGAAAACTGTCCGGCCGGGTCCACATCAGCGCGCCCCAGGCCAGGCCCAGATGAACCCAGCGTCTCCGCTGGGCCGCAAACATCGCCCACAGGGTGTAGGCGATAAAGAGCAACAGAAAGCCTGTCTCCATTCCGTTGATCGAAAAATCGATGCTCTTGCCATCAAGGATCACAAACAACGCGAGCATGGCCGCCGCAAAGGTGCCGTAGTCGTGGCGCCGGGCCATGGCCACCAGCAATGCCGCCGCGCCCGCAAACGCCGCCGCACTCCAGACACGAAAAATCCAGATCGCCGCGACGTCGGAGGCATTCCCCGCCAACAGGCTGGCCAGCGCCGGCAGAAGCACCCCCAGAGGGGAAGTGAACGTGTGCAGTCGCTCGCCATGGTTGAAAACCAATCCATGCCCGGTCGCCAGATTTTTGCTCGACCGGTAGGTGATCCAATAATCCTCCCAGACATGGCTGGTCGCCATCGCCCACGCGAGAGCGAGCAAAAATGCGGCAGCAAAAACCATTACGCCCAACCGTTGGTTCGTTTTCCCAGGAACATTCATATGATTGTTTTGGCCCAAGACAAAGGCGGCATGAAACCATTTGTGAACGCAAATACCACGACAAAATTATCCGGCACCCTGCATTCAAAGAATCGTCTGGCCGAAACTCTGCCGCTTTGTATGGGTAGCCACGCTTATCACAATCACATGGTCCCAATTTTCCCAGTCACCGTTTTTGCCGGCCGCATCAGTCCGAGATTCGATGACACCCAAGTTTGGCCAGTCCAGTGTGGCGACGTTCGCGCGCGCTTGGTCTTCCCCATCCGCTCAAAATGAAATCTTGGATTGATCTGCGGGCCGTGGTGATTGCCCTGGTGCTGGCTGTGGCGGCTGCGCTGCCCTCCATCACGACGAGCATCATCCGCCGGGATTATTATTTTTTCGACATCACACTGACATCCACCTCGCCCGGCACCACGCAGGTGTTCTGGGATCTTGGACGCGGCTACAACGAAAATGATTCCTCCCGCCAGCCGCTGAAAATCGAGCCAAAGCCGGTCGTCTACCGCTACATGATGCCCATGGGCGACATCAAGCACCTGCGGTTCGATCCCGTCGACGGCGTCGGCATCTTCAACCTCTCGCACGCCCAGATTGTCGACTTTCATGGCAAGGTCATCCGCACCTTCCCCCCCGCCGACTTCAAGCCGTTCAGCGACATCGCCCGCACAGAAATTCACGGGGACACTCTCTTTGTCGAGACCAAGCCCGGCGGCAACGACCCGGTCTTCGAGCTGACTCTTCACACCCCTCTGCACTTGGCGAGCAACCCCCATATCTGGCTCATCGAGGGCCTGCCGGTGGCGCTTCCCGTTTTCTTGTTCGGCCTGTTCCTCGGCTGCCCCCTCGTCGCCAATCTCCTTCATAAACACGCCGCGCGTCTCGGCAACCGGCTGCAGCAGCACCCGGGGACCACCATCGTGCTTGCCGCCGTGATCGCGGTCGCCGTGCAGTGCCATCCGGTGATCTTTCAAGGCCGGAGTTTCGCTTCACCCAACAACGGCGCGCTGATGCTCTATGGGGAATTACCCACGCTGCCGGGCAGCCAGGAATACATGTACACAAACGGGATGAGCTCCGACACCGGCGCCCTTCTCTTCAATCATCTCTATTATCCGATGATGCAGCGGGACGCGCTTTTCAAATATCACGAGCTGCCGCTCTGGAACCGCTATTCGCTCGGCGGCATGCCGATGCTTGGGCAGGGCCAGTCCGGATTGGGTGATCCGCTGAATTTCATTCCCATCTTTGCTGACGGCGCGGCGTGGGCTTGGGACGTGCGGTTCTTGCTCGCGCGCTGGCTGTTTGCCGCCGCGATGGCCTTCACGCTGTGGCAACTCACGCGCCACCTCGCCGCCGCCGTGCTCGTGGCCTTGTGCAGCGCCTTCATCGGTTTTTTCACCTTCCGTCTGAACCATCCAGCAAATTTTAGCGTGTGCTATGCTCCGCTGATTCTCTGGGCGTGGACCGGCCTGATTCATGCCTCCACCCTGCGCCGACAGACAGGCTGGCTCATCGCACTTTTCATCGCGAACGCGATGGTAATGGCCAGCGGTACGGTGAAAGAGGCCTACATGGCGAACGTCTGTATGAACCTCGCGGGCGTCTCGCTCCTGTGTCTGCTGCCCGTCGCCCGCGGACAGCGCTGGCGCATCTTCGGCCTGGCAACTCTGACCGGCGGAATTTTCGTCCTGATCTCCGCCCCAGGCTGGATTTCCTTTTTGGTGGCCTTGAAACATTCCTGGACCGTCTACGACCAGCCGTGGGCACTCACATTGCCGCCGGCCCAGTTTATCGGATTTTTCGACGATATTTTTTATCGCCAGACCAACGCTGATGAATCCGTCGTCGCTCCGGCGCTCAACTTTGTTTTTCTCCTCGGTGTGCTCTGGTGGCTGGTCAGCCCCCGGCTCTGGCGCACAGATCGGGCCGGCCTCGCCCTGGCTCTCGCGGGATTGCTCCCGCTGACTTTGGCCTTCGGGATAATCCCACCGGCGTGGATCGTGAAAGTTCCGTTCATCGCGAACATCTACCATATCGGCAACACGTTTTCCTGTTCCTTGATGGTCATTGTCGTGGTGTTGGCGGGCTGCGGTTTTCGTGACGCGTTCGAACGTTCGCGGGAAACCGGCTGGGGCGTTCGGCTTGGTCTGGTGCTCGCCATCGTTGGCGGACTGCTGGCGGCATACTTCATCAACACCGACGGAGGTTTTAAGAAGAGCCCGTTTTTCGAGGGCTACATACCTGCGCTGCTGCTGGCCTTCATTGTCCTGCCGCTCGCTTTCCGTTGGTTCGTCCGGATCGGCCGACCCAGCCCGCTCTACGTCGCCGTGGCACTCGGCCTGCCGCTGCTGCTGTGGCGGCACTGCCAATATGGGGAAACCTTTTTCAACGCGTACGCTTTTGTTCCCGGACTGCGTAGCGATCTTCATGCCCCGTCCCGCGGCGTCGCTTTCATCGACCAGCAAAGCCATGAGCCCGGCCGCCGGGTCGGTTGGGGCAACAGCCTGTTCCCTGCCTACAACATCGCCCTGCGCTGGGAAGGAACCTACGGCGTGGACACCTTGCGCAGCCGCTACTACCATGAGCTGGCGCTGGAGTTCGACATGAAGCGCGTGTGGGTGTGGGATTGGGCGAACAAGCCGGAAGATGCACCCCGGCTGGTTCCCGTGCATGACATGCTGAATGTGGACTACTACATCTCGGATCATGCCGTGCCTGCCCGCGAGTTCGCCGGACTGAAGCTGATCAAGCAGCTCGATCTCGACGTCTACCAAAGCCCCACGGCGTGGCCGCGTGCCTTCTTCACCGATCGGGTCGTTGGCTACTCAACCGTGGCGGATTTCGCCCAACTCATCAAGAAAGGCGATGGACGGCCATTCGCCGCCGTACAGGACCTCGATGACCGAATTTCGCTTCCGTCCTTTGCGATCGCGGAGCCCCCTCTTCATCTGCCGCCCGGTGCGTCTTGGGAAGAACGCACCGTCCGTCGGGCTACTGACTACCACCTGACCTCCAACAATACTACCTTCGTCGTCGACGCGCCCGGACCGGGCCTCGCCGTTCTAACCGAAGCGTATTATGAATACGATTTTCAGGTGACGCTGGATGGAAAGCCCACAGAATACTTCCGGGTGAACCATGCTTTCAAAGGAGTGGCCATCCCCACCGCCGGTCGCCATGAAGTGACATTTGCGTACTGGCCGCTCTACACGACGCCCAGTCTCTGGCTCGCCGCAGCGGGAGCCGCGCTCGCGGCCATCGCGCTCAGTTTGGTTTTCTTTTGGACTCGTCCGGCAGCAACGCCATAGCCCCGCTGCCACCGGTTCAATCAGAGCCCGACTTTCGGGCCGCCACGACGACCTGCCAGCCAAACGGCGAATTCATCAGGTTGAACCGGAACAGCCCGTTGAATACGGCAAGCAAACCGGCGGCCAGTCGTGCCGAAAATTTATTTTGGCTCGCTCCGTCAGCGACCAATTTCTCACCGCGTGCGATCACAATGCCGCGATAGAGATTAAAAAAAGGAAAGCCGCTCAAACAAACGCGATCCACCGTGAAGTCCGCCGCTTGCAGCGCGCGGGTGATGGAGTCGCGGGTGAAATGCTGGCGATGTCCGATGTGCCGGTCGAAGGCGGACATCGGGCCGCCCGGCACGGTGACCACGAGACGCGCCCCGTCACGAAGGTAGGGTCGCGTCGCTTTCAAAAAATCCACCGGTGAATCCACATGTTCCAGCACCTCCGAGCAGACGGCTGCCGTGGCCCAGTCCCTAAACCCCTCCAATTCGGCGGGCGGCGAAAAAAGATCGGCCACCACGAACTTTGCTCCGGGCAGTTTCCGTTTTGAAATCTCCACCCCGCTCGCGCTCAACTCAAATCCCAGCAGTTCCGCCTGTGGCAAAACACGCCGCAGCCGGACGAGCATGTCACCCTGACCGCTGCCGATGTCGAGCACTCGGGCATCTGCCGTGGCCCCTTGCTGCAACAGCTTCACGATGATACCGTGCCGCATCTGCTGGGCGGGGTTCCTGCCGGCCGCATCGGCGTAGCGCGTCCAGTGCTCGTCCCAGTTGTCGTGCTCGGCCATCGGCGGTTCAGGCAAGTTTGATCACCAGCGCCTGGCCGGTAGGCAGGTAAATCGGTTTTTCGCGGCGACCGGCAAAGGCCCGATCAGTCGCTTCCCGCGCCCGCGTACAACTGGGAAAACCATAATCGTCGAAAATGAGAATGCCTCCCGGTACCAGACGCGGATAAACAAATTCGATGCTGTCCAACACACTTTGGTAGAGATCCACGTCCACATGCGCAAACGCCAGCCGGGGAATTTCCACACCCTGAAAAGTGTCCGGGATAAAGCCCGCATGAAACCGGGCATTCGCACCGGTCGGCGCGACCAAAGCCCGGACCGCCGCCTCCGATGTCCGCCCGAAATCTCCCTGGGAAAACGGCTCTCCGTCCGAAGTGACGGGCATGCCGGCGAAACTGTCGAAAAGATGCAGCGCCCGGGCATCGCGCGCATCGCGCAGGATTTCGGCGGCGAGCAGCGCCGTCCCACCGCGGAAGACCCCGAATTCCGCGAAATCTCCCGGCAAGGCAAGTGCGTGACGCATCAGATGCAGCAGCAGCCAGGCCCGCTCGGGACTGACCAGCGTGTGCGGACGGATCGGCTCGAAGAGCCGTCTGAAATCCGCCTCACCTTCCCACGGCGAAAACAGCGGGCGGTAAAGATCGAGATCGCGCACCGGCGCGCCTTTGTTCGCGAGCCGGGTACGCAATCGAAAATAACCGGTGGCCGCCAGCAGGCGCGGCAGGGGATTCTGTGGAATCTTTAGTTCCAGCGGCAGCAAGGAGCGGACGAAACGAAGGAAACTCATGAGGCGGTCGGTTCGGCGCCCTTGATCGCGCACGCGAAAAGATTCAATCCGAACTTGTGATAGTTGAGCTTGATCGCGCTGGGCCGGAATCCGGCCCGCACAAGCAGCGGCCACAGGTCGCGTTTGTCGTAATACATCTTGTGGTCGTCCATCTCGACCCTGGGGCTCAGGCCCAGCCGGAAAGCGGAGAATTCGAGAAAGGATTTTCCCCGCCACGTCGGCACGTTGACCAACAACACCCCGCCCGGCCGCAGCAGTCTTTGCGCCGCCTCCAGCGCGGCCAGCGGCTCGCGCAAATGTTCGAGCACGGAAATCAGCAGCACGACATCGTAAGCCCCGGTCGCGATCTTCGGCAGCGTCTCCTCAATCGGACCTTCATGAAAAACCATGCCGGGGACCGAACGCAGCTCCGGTGCGATGCTGAAATCGATTCCCGTGCCTTCCTTCATCCGGTCGCGCAGCGCGAGCAGTTGCGTGGCCCGATAGCCACAGCCCGGCTCAAGGATGCGAAGATCCTGGCCAGACGGCAACCACCGGCGGATCGCGCGTTGGGACAACCAGACCCCGAAGCGGTCCACCCAGGATACGCCGTGCTGACCATAAGACTCGGAATTGCGGCCGCTCATGCGTTGTGGTGTTTCACGATCACCCGCTGCGCCATCTCCAGCAGCAGCGTGAAACCAAAGGTTTGGAATCCCAGCACGATAAGGAGCAGTCCGAAAATCGCCGAATAAGAAATTTGCTCCAGCCGCAGACCACCCTGAATGTAATGCCATAGGAAACGCCCCACGAGCAACAGCCCCAGCGCAACGCAAATTCCGGCGGCAATCATGCCGTGATCGTAGGCCAGCCATCGCTGGACCCGGCCCGCAATGCCCGAGCGCAAACCATGCATGATCCGGGCCGCCACGCCAATTTGGATACAACTGTAGCCGAGCGTCGCACAGGTGAGTCCCAGCAACATCCAGTGCAGATTGAAACCCACCCCGCCGAGAGTGAACGGCCCGATGACCGCCAGGGCCAAGGAGAGCCCAAGACCGGTGGTCAACAATATGCTGCCCGGCATCAGCAGAAAACTGTCCGGTGAATACACGAGCATGACCTTGAGGTTGAGCCAGCCTGCGATCCACGGGGACAACCAGCCCAGCCGGCGGTGGTGGCTCAAGCGGCCATCGCGGTCCTTGTAGAATTTCACCGGCACCTCCGCGATGCGCAGGCCCAGCCGGGCCGCCTTCAACACCATCTCGGAGGCATACTCCCACGATTGGGATTTCAAATCGATCCGGCCCAGTGCTTCGCGCGTCACGCCGCGCATACCGCAGTGAATGTCCGTGTAGCAACTGCGATAAATCCGGTTGAGAATCCAAGTCGTCAGCGGCGTGCCGAAATACCGGTGCAGGGGCGGCATCGCGCCCTTCTCAATGCTCCCTCGGAAACGGCTGCCCATGACATACTCGGCCCCGACGCGGAATTGGGCGACAAACGGGACCAGCTCGCGAAAATCATAAGTGAGATCCGCATCGCCCATCACAATCCAACGCCCGCGAATGTAAGGCAACGCGTCGATGTAAGCACGCCCGAGTCCGCGTTTCGGCACCCGCAGCACCTCCCCGCCCCGGGCCAGCACGATGTCCGGCGTGGCGTCGGTCGAACTGTCCACGATCAAAATCTGCCCGGTCACGCCCGCCGCCTTCAACCCCTGCTGGCACCAGTCCACAAATTCACCTACCGTAATTTCCTCATTGAGCGAAGGCACGACCAAACTCAACTCTACCGGGCCGGTATTACACCCCGGCGGCAGCAGATGTTCGACGGCGGTCGGTGCAGATCGTTGGTCAGTCATGGCCGATCTCATCACGCATCGCGCTCATCGCATGTCGCATCGCCTCCGCCGAGTTGCGGCGGCAGCTCCATCCGAGCGACTTGATCTTCGTGCAATCAAACCGAACCACCGGCACGTCGCCTTTCCAACCTCGGTCGCCACCGGTGTAATCATAGCGAACACTGCCAGCCGCCAAGCCGCAGACCTGCGCCGCGAGATCGGCAATCTCCCGCACCGTAATGTAGTCTCCCGTCGCAACGTTGAACACGTCATAACGCTCGGGAGATTTTTCGTTGGCGAGAAAGACCGCCTCAAGAATATCCTCCACATGGATGTAGCTCTTGCTCTGCAAACCGTCGCCCAGAATGCGCAGTTGCGTGGGATCTTTTCTCAGCCGGCGGACAAAATCATAGCCCACGCCATGCGTCTGGCGCGGCCCCACCACGTTCGCAAAACGAAAAGCGCGCGCATGCATATCGAACATGTGACAATAGGCGCAGATCAATGCCTCGCACGCCAGTTTGCTGGCGCCGTAAGTCGAAATCGGTTTGTTCGGGCCGTAACTCTCCGGGAAAGCCACGCTGGCGTTTTCACCGTAGATGCCGCTGCCCGACATGTAGAGCAGACGGCGCACGCCATTCATACGCATCGCCTCCAGCACGTTTTGCGCGAGATAGGTGCCCTCCCAAAAATCAATGTCCGGCTGCGTGACGGCTTTCGCGATGTCCGGGTTCGCCGCCAGATGAAACACCGTATCGCTGCCCGCCATCGCCGTGGTGATCTGCTTCACTTCCTTGAGGTCGGCCTCGACAATCTTCAGCCGTGGATCGCCGATCACCCCCGCCAAATGCCGGCGAGTGCCCGATGAAAAGTTATCGTAAATGATTACTCGCTCGACAGAGGGAGTCGAGAGCAGCCTGGCCGTCAGGTGGCTGCCGATAAAGCCGGCTCCGCCGCTTACAAAGATATTTCGCATCGAAGGTAGAAGAGGCAGATAAAGCCCCGTTGCTAATCGCTTAAAGCAAAATCGCCGGATGCGAGTCGCCCGTGTTTCCGGTCCCACCCGCCACCATCATCGGGTTTGGCCGGTGTTACATTTTCGGTTTTTCCCCATGGCTTGAAAATCATTGTTCCCTCATTGGGGAAAACCTGAATCATCCCCTGCTTTTCCTTATGGCAAAAACCATCCTCGTCACCGGTTCCTCCGGCCTCATCGGCTCGGAGGTCTGCGTCTATTTCGCCGCCCAAGGCTACACCGTCCACGGCGTCGACAACAACCAGCGCGCCGTCTTCTTCGGGCCGCAGGGCGACACCCGCTGGAACCAGAGCCGCCTCGCCACCGAGCTCAAGGGCTTCGTCCATCACGAGCTCGATATCCGCGACCGTCCCGGCGTGCTCGCCCTGGTTAAAACGGTGAAGCCATCCGTCATCGTCCACACCGCCGCGCAACCCTCGCACGACCGCGCCGCCGCCATCCCATTCGACGATTTCGACACCAACGCCGTCGGTACGCTCAACTTCCTCGAGGCCGCCCGCCAGGCCTGCCCAGAATCGCCCTTCGTGCACATGAGCACGAACAAAGTTTACGGCGACGCCCCCAATTCGATCAAACTCACCGAGCTCGCCACCCGCTGGGACTATGCCGATCCCGCCTATGCCCACGGCATTCCCGAAACCTTCACGATCGACCAATCCAAACACTCGCTCTTCGGCGCCTCAAAGGTCGCCTCCGATGTGATGGTGCAGGAATACGGCCGCTACTTTGGGATGCCCACCTGCGCGCTGCGCGGTGGCTGCCTCACGGGCCCGAATCACACCGGCGTCGAATTGCACGGCTTTCTTTCCTATCTGGTGAAATGCAATCTCGAGGGCCGCGAGTACCGCGTCTTCGGCTACAAGGGCAAACAGGTCCGCGACAACATCCACTCCCTCGACGTCGCGCGTTTTATGGCGGCATTTGTCGAAAACCCGCGTGCCGGCGAAGTCTACAATCTCGGCGGCGGCAAAGCGAACAGCACGTCCATCCTGGAAGCCTTCAAGATCGTGGAGAAATTCTCCGGCAAGGCGCAGGTCCACACCTACGTCGAGGAGAACCGCGCCGGCGATCACATCTGCTATTACTCCGACCTGCGGAAAATGCGCAGCCACTATCCGAAGTGGGATATCACCCAATCGCTGGAAGAAACCATCCGCCAGATCGTCGAGGCCTGGAAGACGCGGAAGAAATCGGCGTAATTTCGGGTACCAATGAATTTCGGACCGTAGGGCCGCCGCTGGTCGGCGCGCCGCGGCCGGCGACAAGCGGCGGCCCTACGCAATAACCCAAAAATTTTCGGAAATTTCTGTCAGGCCGGCGCAGCCGGTGTCTCTGCGGCCGAGACCGGCGCCGCAGTTGCCGGCGTGGCAGATGCTCCCGCCGCAACCTTCGGCTTCGGGACGCCGACGAGCACGCCAAGCTGTTCCTGGATCTTCATGAAGAAGGCCTGGTCCAGATTACCCACGGGCACCTCGTACATCTGGTGCGAGGGCATGTGCTCGAAAATCTGCCGCAACCCGTCTTCCGTCTTTCCGCGCAGCTTGATGAGCCGCTTGCGTTCCAGCATGAGCGCGAGAAATTGCAGCATCGGCGTGTTGGTCTCGTTCGGTGGATTGGCCGGATCGGCCAGCGTCAGAAACAACGTCTCCGCCGTCAGTTTCAGATTCCGGTCGGCGTTCTCCTGCAACAGGCGTGGTTTGAAGACCACCACCCAGCGGCAATAAACCGTCGCCGGCAGCACCGATTGCCCTGCGCCTGCCGCGCCGGAGCCTGACGGAGGCGGGTCTTCGCTCTCCAGCAGATCGCGGCGGCCGGTCAGGCCGTTCTCCTCGCGCACGAGGTAGCAGACCACGCGGTCATGCTCGGCAAACTCACGGCCGGAGACGCAGCACTTTGTAGCAATTGGGTGAAGATTTAGCTCCATGGCTCTTTCTTGTTTACGCTCCGGCCCCCGAGACGCTAGCAAAATTATACCAAATGCCCGGACGACTTATTGCCATCGGCGACATCCACGGTTGTCACCAGGAATTCGAAGACTTGCTCGAAAAACTCGAGCCGGGGAAAGACGACCGTGTTGTCCTCTTGGGCGATCTGGTGAACCGCGGTCCCAACAGCTACAAAGTCGTCCAACTGGCGCGCGAACATGCCACCGCCTCCCTCCTCGGCAACCACGAACTGCGGCTCCTCAATTACCGCAAAACCGACGACCCGAGCCATCTCAAGAAATACGACTACGAAACCCTGGAGCAACTGAACGGCAAGTGCTGGGACTATATCGAGGCGATGCCCCTCACCTATGCGGACGACGAGCTTGGCGTGGTGTTTGTCCACGGCGGATTTCTTCCCGACCGCCCCTGGCAGAAGCAGCCCGCGCGGATTGTCACCCGCATCCAAGTCGTCGGCAAAGACGGCGAGCCGCTCAAACGCGCCGAGTCGCCCGATTCCCCCCATTGGTCCACCCTCTGGGCCGGCCCGCCCTTTGTGGTGTACGGCCACACGCCCCGCCCGGAGATCGAGCGCACCAAGTGGACCCTTGGCATCGACACCGGTTGCGTGCTCGGAGATTACCTCACCGCCTACATTCTCCCCGAGAAGAAAATCGTGCAGGTCCGGGCCAGAGAGCGGTATTTCCGCGGATGAGTTTAGGCAGGGCGCGACCGCTGGGTGCGCCGTAAAGACGTTCGCGGACGGCCCAGCGGTCCTTCCCTACCAGTAAATACCATCCCGCGAGGAACGATTATTGAACCCCTACGGATTTTGTGGCCATTTTCGCCGCCTGCGATTTACTGCTTTTCTACTCACTACCCGCTACTCGCTACCCACTACTGTTCCGTCCCCATGTCCGATCTCCCCACCCCGCTCAGCGTTCGTGAAGTCAAATCCCTTCCCCGTGATGGCGGCGACACCTTTGCCAGTGTCCTGCTCATCCGCCGCATCGCCAGCAAGACGGCCAAGAACGGCAATCCGTTCCTCGTGGTCGAGCTCGGCGACAAAACCGGCAGCCTCAACGCCAACGTCTTTGGCGACAGCCCCAGTTTTGAGCTTTTCTCGACACTAAAGGAGGGAGGCATCGTCCGCATCGAAGCTCGCGTTGACTATTATCAGGACCGACTTTCGCCCCGCCTGCTCCGCGCCGAGGCACTTTCCGCCGACCAACTCGCCGGCTCGCCGTTGCTCGCCAATCTTGTCGAAACCGCGCCCGAAGATGCCGACGCCCTCTGGGCCGAATTTCAGCAGCACATCGCCGCGATCCAACACCCCGAAATCCGCGCCACCGCGCAGGCCGTCTTCGACGAGATCGGCGAGCAATTCCGCAACGCCCCGGCCGCCGTCGCCATGCATCATGCCTACCGTCACGGTTTGCTGGAGCACACCTGCCACATGGCCCGCGCCTGTCGCGCCCTGCTTCCGCTCTACCCCGAGGTTGACGCCGACCTCGCTCTCGCCGGCGTGCTCGTGCATGACACCGGCAAAGTCATCGAATACGAAGGCGACCTCGCCACCACCCGCAGCCGCAAAGGCATTCTCCAGGGCCATGTCGTGCTCGGCTATCAACTCGTCCGCAAGGCGGGCCTGAAGGCGAAACTTGCGCCCGACCTGCTGGAGCGACTCGAGCATATCGTGCTCAGCCACCAGGGCGAACTCGAGTGGGGCGCCGCGGTGATCGCCGCCACACCCGAAGCCGTGTTCGTCGCCAAGATCGACGATCTCGACGCCAAGATGGGCATGGTCCAGCGCCTTC
>CAZIQP010000019.1:0-40915 GCA_964541315.1 uncultured Opitutaceae bacterium | reverse complement strand
CCGCAACACAGGCGATCCGCAGCGGTCAGCAAATGTCTTTCCGGTGGGCTTAAATGAGGGTTTTTGAGGAGGAGGTGAAGGAAGACGATAGGTTTGCGCATGCCGCCCGGAAACTGCGGGACAGCGAGTAGGCGAACGCCCTATAGCGGTGTTTACCCAGGTTGCCTATCTTTGCTCGTGCATGCCGGTTCGGGGCACGAATTCATCCGCCCGCTTCCATTCATGGCAGCGTTACGCCGATGACAGTTTTTTTCCGCAGATTTTTATTACCCATCATGACGATCCAAACCGCCCCGCAGACCAAGACTCAGCTTCCACCCCGGAGTGAAAGCGCCGCGGCCGCAGCAGTGGAGCAGGTCAGCATCCTGAAACGGTCCGGCCGGATATTGGCGAAGACGGCGGAGGCGTTTATTGCCGACAATGTCACCCGGCTCGGCGCCGCGCTGGCTTTCTATACCACAGTGGCGATCGCGCCGCTCCTCGTGCTGACGATTGCGCTGGCCGGCCTCGTGTTCACGGAAACCGACGCGCGGCAACAGGTGATTGGAGAAATCGGCCGGCTCGCGGGTTCCCAGGCCAGTGCCGCGGTGGCCAAGGTGCAAAGCCCGGCGACCACCACCACCACCGGAATCTTCACCACGCTGCTGGGGCTCGGGACGCTGATTTTCGGCACGCTTGGAGTTTTTATCCATCTGCAAAACTCATTCAACGCCATCTGGCGGGTGCCCCCGCAGCCCGCCGAAAGCTGGTGGCATTTCCTGCAAATGCGCCTGTTCTCACTCGCCACGGTCATGGCCACCGGATTTCTGCTCCTCGTCTCGCTCATCGCCAGCGCGATGTTGAGCTGGCTGGGGGCGGAAACCGGCCATCGGCTCGGACTGCCGGTGCTTGGGCTGCAAATCGTGAACAACGTGATTTCATTTCTGGTCGTCACGTCGCTGTTTGCCCTGCTCTTCCGGCTGCTCCCCGAAACTCCGGTGCGGATGCGACATGTCTGGCTGGGAGCGGCGGTGACCGCCCTGCTCTTCACCGTCGGAAAATCCGTGTTGGGAATTTACCTCGGCCGGACCAGCCTGACCTCGGCCTACGGAGCCGCCGGTTCTCTGCTGGTCTTGCTTTTGTGGTCCTATTACGCGGCGCAAATCGTATTTCTCGGCGCGGAGTTCACCCGCGTCACGGCGCTGAGCAATGGCGGACGCGATTTCACCCCGCTCATGGAGCCAAAGGAACGCAGCCGGACGCTTTGAACAGGCCAAACCGGCCATTGCTAAATCGGCGCACCTCGTCGGACCGACTTTCCCAGAGGTCAGTAGTGCCGCGGCAGAACCACCCGGAAGGTCGTGCCGGTGTCCGGCGAACTCGCCACTTCAAGGCTGGCATCAAGCAATTCACACAGGCGCTTCACGATCGAGAGGCCAATGCCTTCGCCGGGCTGAGAAACAGAAGACCGCACTGCGGCCGTGCCGCCGGCAACCGGCACCAGTACGTGGGACACTTCACCCTTGATCGCGGCGGCTTTCTCATCCGACTCCCGCGCACTGGCGGTGGCTTCTTTTAATCCGGCGACCAGCGGCGCGCCGGGGCCGGCCTGCAAGCCGGGGCCGGTATCCTTGATCATCAGCCACCAGCTTTCTTCCGCAACACCCAGGGTCACAATTACTCCGCCCCGCTCGGTGTATTTGAGCGCATTCAGCAGGAGGTTTTGCAGCAAACGCCTCACCTTGGAGGAATCGCCAGCCACCGTCAATTGGGTTGACCCTTCGACTTTCAAGAACAGCCCGCGACTGGCAGCGATGGGGCGGTTGGCATCGCCCAGTTCCGTGACGAGGGCGCCGACATCGAACTCGCTGATCGTCCGCGTTTCCTTGCCGGATTCGAGGCGCGCCAGTTCCGTCAGATCGGAAAGCATCGCGCTCACCGACTGAACGCCCTGTTGCAGCAGCAGCGAAAACTCCTCGCGTTCGGCCTCGGGGATATCGGCCGCGCCCAGCAGCTTGGCCGCCACGGTGACGCCAAAGACGTTGCCATTGAGATCGTGGACGGCTTCGCGAATGAGCGCAGCGCGCCGGCGTTCGATTTCGTTGATGCCGGCCAGTGCCCCCTCGAGATCACTCATCCGTCCACGCGCCTCGGCCTGCTGCATCCGTTCGTATTGATTGCAGCTTTCGCTGACCGCCTCATTGACGAGACTGATCATTTCACGAGCAACCTCGACCATGGTGCCGCGTTCGATCTCAGGGTGGGCTGCGGCGAAGGTATCCAGCTCATCGAACAGGCAGAGTTGAAGGTGCCCCCATTCGCGCATGAGCTCGGGCAGCCGGTAACCCTGCTGCCAGCGATGCAGGCCGTGCTTCACCTCTTCCTTTTTCGTCAGGCGGTCGGCGGCCTGTGCTTCCTGGCCGCCGGGACGGGAGCGCAGCTTGTGTTCGAAGGCATCCAGCACCTGGGGAATATGATCGTTGAGTTGTCCACGGCTGAGGGCGCGCGCGGTAGTCAGTTGCAGATCGGCTCCGATGGCGCTCCGCCAAGCCTGCAAAATCACTTTCCGTCGGCCCGCTAGATACTCAGTGAGCACGACCAACTGAGCGCTTTGCGATGATGGCATGAAGTTATACCAGACTTCACCTTGGCCAAAGTAGCAAGGGTCGATCTGAAGACGGCACGCCCTGACTGAAGTGTCGCGTCATCCATGCGATCGCAGGGAGCCAAGGTTGCAAATGTTATGATCCGGATCAATCGGAAGGAGTCTCCACCAGCCAACCCTTGGTTTGACGTCCGGCTTCGCCTTGGCTTCATTTCAAGGCCATCAGTCTGCCATGAAATCCAAAATGACCGTCACACCAAAGGGATCACAAATGGCATTCAAATTGAAAACGCTGCTCATAGGCTCCGACGGCACTGTTCCGGAGCAATATGCCCGGACAACTGAAAAGAAAAATCTGAACGCCTGGATCGCCGAAGGTCTGATCGAACACAGACCCTCCGAAAAAACTTACGCGCTAACTTCCAAAGGCGAAAACAGGATCAAGTGATTCCGTTTTTTTGCGCCGCGGCGTTTTCCCCATTCTGTTTCGCGCAACAGAACCGATCGCGGCCAAGCGCTACACCCATTCCGGCACCGATGCCGAAATCGTGATGTCTCCATCTTAAGCAAAAATACTCCAGTCCTTCGATTTGACGAAGCATTTTGCGCCGGGTAGGATGCCGCCATGTCCCTAGACGCCGTGCAACAGGTGCAAAGATCCTACCCTGTCATTTACCAGGCGTGCCACGTCGATCATGTGCGCACCAAGTCCAACCGCCATCATGTCTCGGCACGCGACACTGCTTTATTGGCCCACCTTGATGAAAAGCATCCGGTGGCGGCCGGCGAATTGGCCCGGCATCTCGGCATCACCGCCTCCACCTTGTCCGCCGCGCTCAGCCGGTTGCAGTCGCTTGGTCACGTCGCGCGGAGTCCGCATCAGGGCGATCGCCGCAAAGCGGAATTGCGGCTCACCCCCCTGGGCGCCAAGGCCGTGATGAGCGCCTCGGTCCTCGATCAACGACGGATTGCCGCGGTCTTGGCGGAACTTTCGCCGGCGCAACGGCAACACGCCGTCGACGGTCTGGCGCTCTTGGCCCAGGCCGCACGCAGCTACCAGGGAAAAGCGCCCAAACGGAAGCGTTGGTGAGATGACCTTATGAAATGGATTCTGATCATTCTGGCGGCCGTTGTGATTGTTGGACTGGCAATCTCGCTCGTGGGGACCCTGCTCCCACGAGAACATAAGGTGACCCGTGCCACTCATTTTAAATGTCCGCCATCGTTGCTCTATGCCGTGGTCCATGATTTTGCGGCTTACCCGGCTTGGAACAGCAATGCACAAACCGTCGAGATGCTTGCTCCCACGAATGGTCGCGCAGCTTACCGCGTCATTTCCCGTCATGGCGCGGTCACCTACGTCGTAACCGATGACCTTCCGGCAGAAAAGCTCGTGCTGAAAATCGCCGATGAAAACCTGCCCTATGGCGGCAGTTGGAACTATGCTTTCACGTCCGACCGCAGTGGCACCCGCTTGGAAATCACGGAACAGGGCTTCATCAAGAAGCCGGTATTCCGTTTCTTCGCCCGTTTCGTTTTCGGTTATACCCGGAGTATCGAAACCTGTTTCCGTGACTTGAAACGGAAGCTGGGCGAAACACCGGATTGATTGCGATCCGAAGGGCGAACCGAGCGGGGTCTGGTTGAGGTCGTCCTGATTTGACGGACAGTGGAGCGGGGACCAAAACCCAAGATCGCACGATTGACCTTCGGCGCGACCGGGTGTTTTTCTTCAGGGTCGCTCTCTCTCCGACCATGACCCTGAGAAAAATCCTGCCCGTCCTTTTGCTCCCGATCGCGTGCCTGTTGTTCGCGGAGTCCTCGGTCCCCGGTGGTCTGGCCCGCCGGTTTTTCGGCACCCCGAACGACGACCCGGGAGTACGCGTCGTCGAGGAACGGCAGGGCAACCTCACCCGCCTGTTTGTGACGACCACCAACTGCCTCGACGTCACGCTCACGCTCACCGCCGAGCTGAAAAACATGAATGCTTCGCCGCCGTTGCCGGTCACGGTCGAAACCCAGGGACGCAGCCGGGTTGAAATCGTCACGCTGCAAACCGTCAATCCCGCGCAGCCGTCGAGTCATCACTACACCTACAGTTGGCGCTACGGCGGCCGGGGCGGCCGTCCCGATGGCACGGCCTACTTGTTGCCATTCGAAGCGGGTGCCCGCCACAAACTCTTCCAAGGGTATGGAGGGAGCTTCAGCCATCAGGTCGGCTCGCCGAACGAATACGCGCACGACTGGGATCTCGCGGAAAATTCCATTGTGCAGGCCGCGCGCGCCGGCGTGGTGGTCGGCGTCCGGCAGGATTCCAATGCCGGCGGCGTGGCCGAAAGTTTCAGCCACAGCGCGAACTACGTCATCATCCGCCATGGTGACGGCACCTATGGCGAATATCTCCACTTGAAGCAGAATGGCGCCCTGGTGAAACTAGGCGATACCGTGCAGGCCGGCCAGGCCATTGCGCGATCGGGCAACACCGGTCACTCCTCCCGACCTCACCTGCACTTTGCCGTCTTCCGTGTCATCGACGGAAACACCCGTGAGACGCTGCCGGTGAAGTTCAAGACCAAGGACGGCAAGGTGCAGACCTTGGATCAGGGAAAAATCTACTGATCCAAGGCGGAATGCGGAGCCCGGCTTTGCAATTTTCAGTTTCAGCCGTTTCGCCACTCTGCGGTCGGACACCTCCGCCAAACGAACGAAGTGCTGCTCTCCCGTCTGAAATTAAAGCGCTTTCATTTCGCCCGGGCCAGGCGCGCCCCGTCCATTGCGGATGATAAAAAGCTAGACCCGTTTTAAACCGTGGCCTTCGATTAAAACCCTCCGCCCCAGCCATGCGATCCGCTCCAACGAAATCTCAGATCGGCAAGACCCAATCCGGCGCTGCGGCGGCGGCAACGTCCCCGGCGGGTTTCCCCAAGGAAACAGCCGGCAGACGGCGGGCAGTGATCGCGGTGCTGTTGCTCGGGACCGTGCTGCTCTTTGCCCGGACGCTGGGCAACGGGTTCGTCAACTACGATGATCCGGATTATGTGACGGCGAACGAACATGTGCGCCAGGGGTTGACGATGGCGGGGCTGAAATGGGCGATTTTCTCCGTGGAAAAATCCAACTGGCATCCGCTCACCTGGGTATCGCACATGGTGGATTGGCAAATTTTCGGCGACTCGCCGGCGGGGCACCACGCGACGAGTGTGGCGTGGCATGCATTGACGGCGGTCATGGCGTTCGCCGCGCTGCGGCGGCTCACGGGGGCGTTTTGGACAAGTGCGGCCTGTGCGGCGCTGTTTGCGTGGCACCCGCTGCGCGTGGAATCGGTCGCTTGGGTGGCGGAGCGCAAGGATGTGCTCAGCGGCTTTTTTTGGATGACAACGCTGTGGGCCTATGCGGGCTATGCGGAGAAACGCCGCGCCGGTCATCGCGGGACGCGCGAGTATGCGCTGGCGCTGGTGATGTTTGCATGCGGGCTCATGAGCAAGCCCATGCTTGTCACGCTGCCATGCGTGCTGCTGCTGTTGGATTTCTGGCCGCTGCGGCGCGCGACGACGAGCGACGGAGCGAAAATGAATTTCGGGACGTGGAGCAAGTTGGTCGGGGAGAAAGTGCCGTTTTTCGCGCTGTCGGCGGCGTCGAGCTGGATCACGGTCGTGGCACAGACCGACAGCGGAGCATTATCGACCGTACTCCCAATGGATGCGCGATTGGCCAACGCCGCCTGCGCGGTGGTACGTTACGGTGCGAAGTTTTTCGTGCCGGTCGATCTGGCGGTGCTTTATCCGCATCCCGGCCATTGGCCGGCGGGCCAAGTGGGCTTTGCCGTGTTTTGCATCGCAGCGGCGAGCGCGGTGGGGGCGTGGCAATGGCAGCGCCGCCCGTGGTTGCTTTTCGGCTGGCTGTGGTTTCTCGGCACCTTGGTGCCGGTGAGCGGTCTCGTGCAAGTGGGTGTTCAATCGATGGCCGACCGCTATACCTACATACCGATGCTCGGCGTGCAGATCGCGCTCCTCTGGACTCTGCGCAAGGCGGTGGGCCCGGCGTCGTGGCGCGCTGCGGCGTGGATGGGATCGCTCGTGCTCACGGGCTGCGCCGTGCGAACCTTCGGGCAGATCGCGGTGTGGAAAAACTCGTTGACGCTCTTCGACCAGGCCATCGCGGTGACCGAGAATAACTATGTAGCGCACGACAACCGCGGGCTCTATCTGTACCAGGCAGGGCGGATCGACGAGGCGATGCAGGACTATCGGGCAGCGCTGGCGATCCATCCGGGCTACCTCAACGCGAACAACAATCTCGGCCACGCCTTTTACGAACTCGGCCGGCCGGCCGAGGCAATTCCATTGTTGCGGATCGCGTTGAAGGCCCAGCCGGCCAACCTGGAAGTCCGCAACAACCTCGCGAACGCTCTCTCCGACGTCGGACAGTTGGCGGAGGCGGCGGAGCACTACGACTACGTGCTCGCCCGCCAACCCAATCACAGCAACGCGCTGAATGGCTCGGCAGTGCTGCTCGCGATGCAGAACCATCCCGCGGAGGCGAAGGCCCGGCTGGAACAGGCGCTGCGTCTCGCGCCCGACAATGCCAGCGCGCACGCAAATCTCGGCAATGTGTGCTCGATGCTCGGGCAGCGGGATGAGGCGCTCGCACACTATCGCCGGGCCATCGAGCTGAATCCCAAGGACGCGCACACCCATTACATCATCGGCGCGTTGCTCAACGACCTGGGGAAATCCACCGAGGCGGTGGAACTGTTGCAGCGTTCGCTGGCCCTGAGACCGAATCATCCGGATGCGCTGGCCCAGCTTGGACTGGCGTTGATGCGGGTCGGACGGCGCGAAGACGCCCTGCAGGCATGGCGGACAGCGCTGCAAGTGCAGCCGGGCCACGCGCAGGCAGCGGCATGGCTGCGGGCGGCGACTGAGGGAAAATAAAACGGCATTGATCGCAGGACCCGCCTTGGGTGCAAATTATTTTGTTGCAGTTGCCGGGCCGGATCCGTTTTCCCCATGCCTGAGCAATCGGACAAGGCAGCAGGCTGCGCAGTGTGGCCCAGCGGGATCGAAGGGATCGGGTTTTTGTTTTTTGCAACCCGGTCAGGGCGGGACGGCCGGCCCGGATGTTCCGGTGCCGGTACCGTGCGTGGCATCGTCGGCAGGGGGAGTGACCGCCTCTGGTTTCCGATCTTTGTGCTGACGCTTCGACAGGGCCCGGATCGACGGCGCGAGGCTGACCTGCGGAGTCTGGCCGATGAGGTTCAGTTTGCGGAGGCGGCCTTCGAGCTCCGACTCCAGCGCGTGGCCGCGCTCGCCAAACCAATCAACGAGGTGCTTGCGCAACTCGGCGTAGGCGCTCAGTGAGTCAGGATCGCCGTCACTCGCCCGGTTCTTGAGCTCACCAATCGCGCCGATGGCGTTGTCGGCAATCGCGGCGAGCCGCTGATGCTTGATATAAAAGGCCCACACAAACGCGAGCGCCACGCCAAGCAGAATGAGCAGAATGCCCCAAAGCGGGAGCGTCGCGACGAGGAACGCGGCGAAAAAGAACCCGACCGAAGCCAATCCGAGCGGGATGCAGACTGGCGGGTAAAAACGGAAAGCGGCGACGGCGCCGATCGCGGTCGCGATACAGGCGAGATAAAAATAAAACTCGAGCTGCGAGCGGAGTTTCTGGTCGGCATCCAGCTTGGCATAGGCACCCTTCCATTTCTCGGCCCAGTCGTGCTCATCATGGCGGAATTTTTCCTCGGCTTTGTTCAGATTATCGCCCGCGACCTTGGCGGAGTCCTGGGCCTGAGTGAGATCAATGCCCGCTTTCTCAGACTTGGCCTCGGCCTCGGTGACTTTGTTTTGCAGCCGGCCCAGTTCCTCTTTTTTGGCCTCAAGGAGGGCCTGCGCCTGATCGCGCTGGGCTTGCGATTCGCTGAGCAGCAGTTGCAGCGTTTTGTTGGCCTCCGCGAGCGTGCCGGAGCTCGGGCCGCCGAGCGCGGCTTCGGCCAGGCCCAGTTCGGCGGTGACCGCAGCGGTGAATTTGTTCTTGGCGGGATTTTCGTTGTTGGCGGCTTTGGCGGCATAGACACTGCCGGACGCCGCGTCCTTTTGCCCCTTGAGCGCATCGATTGTCGCCTTGTTATTGTCGATGATCGTGGTCTTCAGCTCATTGATCTGATTCGTCACCTTATCCAAGGAATCCTTGGCCGTGTCGACAGCCTGTTCGTTTTGTTTCTCATTTTTGGTCTGCTGGGTGACGCTCGGCACCGTATTGCAGCCAGCGACAATGAGAATGAAAATGACGGCAAGTGCTCGGGCAAAAGGCGAGGTCATGGGTGGGGATGTCGACGGGGGATGGGGATGTTTGGCCCTGCGCAGGGTGAAAAAACAAAGTGCCGCCAGTCAAGGCCGATCAAGTGGTGCCGCGCCGGCCAAGCGCAGCCCGCCTGCTGATCCTGCGGCGAAAATCATTTCTTAGCGGATGTTCCGCCAGTCCAACCCGCAGGGTCCACTGCCGCCACGATGTCACTATAAACATCACCGCTGATCGTCACCCCGGGGTCCGCCGGATCGGAAATCAACGGACGGCCGGAACCAGTGTTGTTAGCGAGCGCCAGCATGGCATCGACCGTTTGTTTCGCACCCTGCTTGAGCGACCAAGACTCTGCCGCAGCGATGGCCTGGGCGGAGTGCATGGGGAAACGGTCGATCACGTCGAGGGTTGCCGCCACAATAAGTTCAACTGTCTGCTGGTCGAATACGCCACCCGATCCCTGCCCTTGCTCGATAAGCCGATGGATCGATGTATCAGCCGGACCGACGAAGGGAATGCCGTAGGCGCAGGCTTCCACCGCCACCGCCGAGTAGGAGCCATGATAGCGCAATGGATCATAGGGACACAGGATGATATCCGCCTGGATCAAAATCTTCGGCCAGTTTTCCCCATCGGCCGGCCCCTCATCCAACTGAATCCTGCCGCTCTCACTGGCGAGCAACTTGAGCGCTTCCTGTTCGGCGGGCATCCAGGTCGGTCCGCTATTGTGGATAAAAAAACGGACGTCGCGCTGGCGCAAAACCGACCGGGCGATATCCGGCACGAGATGATAACCCTTCTCGGGCCGCTGCGTGCCCAGAATGCCAATCGTCAGTTGGCGCGTGCCTTTTTGCTCCTGACGAAGCGGGAGGCGCCGGTCGATCAGCGCTGGCAGGGTTGCCACCGGCCACTGAACCAGTTTTGCATAAAGTTGCGAGCAATACGGCTCAAAAGTCACCGGGTGGAGTTTACCTTTTGCCGCTTTCGGAATGGCAGTGGCGGCATAACGATAGAGCGTCGCCTTGGCGTCACAGCGCGGGTCGCGCGTGGTGTAGGGGCGTGGATTGCCCCGCCCCACCGGATCGATACCCGGGCCGTGCCCGAATTCCACTATAATAGTCGGCAGGTCCGCAGGCGCCAAGGTTGACAGCCAATTGAGCAACCCCATGAACTGCCCTGGAAGAGCCGAATTCAGATAGATAATGTCCGCTGAGGTTATCCCTTTGATGGCGGCAATATCGCGGCACGTGGTTGCGGCAGCCGTGGTGAATGTTTTCAGCCAGCCACAAAGGGGTTCGCGGTCGCCCCAGTAGAGCCACGACTCGAAATGGGGCGAAGCCGACAATTCTGCGCGCAAACCGTCTTCGATGTCCCGGTGCGCATAAACGCGCGTTTCGATTCGGCGCTTGGCGAGTTCGCGGGTGATCGCCCGGCAGGAATTGGCGTGGTGCCCGTGGTTCGTGGTAATTCCAGGATCAAGATATATGAATTTCATTGGTCGCGAAGCTGGAAACGATGCAGCAACCGGCGCTCGCGTCCAATCAACAATGCAAGGTCCGCCCGCCCCGCTTTCAGCACCGCACCTCGCGTCACCTGCCGGCTTGGCTTTTGGCGCGGATGACTACATAGATCGGAAAACCCCATGAGGCCCCTCCGGCCATCACCAATCCCCAGCCAGATATTCGCCATGAAGACGTACTGTTCTCCCCGCTTTTTCACTCTCGCCCAAGGCATCCGAGCCGCGTTGCTCGGTGCCATCGGTTCGCTCGTCATGCCGGGCCAGATGGCCGCAGCGGATGCGCTTCCACTGGCCGCACCCGTCGCGCTGTTCAATGGGCGGAATCTGGACGGCTGGAATGTCTACGTGCAGAATCAGCCGGCGGGGGCGAAGCAGGACATTTTCCAGATCAGCGACGGTGTGATTCACGTTTACAAAAACGCGCCGGATGGATCTCCGCAGCCCTTTGGCTACCTCCTTACGAGTGAAGAGCACAGCGACTACCAACTGACCCTCGAATACAAATGGGGCGTGAAGAAATTCGCCCCGCGCGCCGACGCCGACAGCGTACGTGATGCCGGCGTCTGCTACCATGTGCGCGCGCCGGACGAAATCTGGCCCATCGGGGTGGAATGCCAGATTCAGGAAGGCGATACGGGGGACGTCTGGGCCATCCACACGCAGGCGACTTCCCACATCCATCCCGACAACATGAATTACTGGCCGCCCGACAAGCCGGGCGGGGTGGAAGCGACCAAGGGTGACAATCCCCGGGGCTACCAGCGTTTTCTGCGCAGCTATTGTTATGAAAAGGAAGGCTGGAACCGGATCGTGCTGATCGTCCGCGGCGACACCGCAACGTACGTGATCAACGGTCATGTCGCCAATCGCGTGACCGGCCTGAAATATTGGGATGCGTCCGCCAGCCAGTGGCAGCCGCTTACAAAGGGAAAAATCCTGCTGCAGGCCGAAGGCGCGGAGATTTTCTATCGCAACATCACGCTGCAACCTTTGGCCCCGTTGCCGACGTCCTGAAAAACTTTCTTTGCCAAGCATCGGGGCCAGCCCGGGTTTGTTTTAATTTAGGCAAAAACGCCCCGCTCGTCCAAGCCCTCCATGCAGCTCCTGAAGCGATCGTTCATCCTGCTGCTGATCGCCTTCACCGCCTACGCCGCAGTTTCGGCTTTCTTTGCGTGGCGGCTGACCAGTCCGGCGCACCGGATCGTGGGCGCGGTACCGGCGGATTTTCCTTCGACCACTCAGACGGTAAACTTCCTGGCTCTCGATGGCATCAAGTTGTCCGGCTGGTTTGTCCCGTGCGACAACGCCACCGTCGCCGTGGTGCTTCTGCACGGGAATGGTGGATCGCGCCGGCAGGTGATGGCCCGGGTCGGGCTCTTTCACGACGCCGGTTACGCCGTGCTGCTGTATGATGCCCGCGGACACGGCCTGAGCGAAGGCGACAAAGTTTCCGCCGGCTGGTTTGAGACGGCGGATCTGCTGGGTGCGCTGGATTTCGTGCGAACCAAGGGCCTCCATAAGTTTGGCTGCCTGGGAATTTCCCAGGGCGCAGCCACCATTGCGCTCGCGGCGGAAAAACTGCCCCCGGAAGTGGCTTGGGTGATTCTGGAAAGCTCGTATCCCAACATGCGCGACGCACTGGACCGACGGTTTCGCAATTATCTCCACCTGCCCGGGTGGCTGGCGGGAGGGCTATTCATGCCGTTCGCCGAATGGCGCCTCGGTGTTGCCATCGACGACATTGCTCCCATCAAACACATTCAAAACCTCCCCTGTCCCGTCTTCATCCTCGGGGGCACCCATGACCAGCACACTTTGCTGGAAAGTACGCGGGCCCTGTTCAATGCCGCCAAGGCCCCGAAAGAACTCTGGCTCGTAGCCGGTGCCACGCACGTCGATCTCTACGGCTTCGCCCAGCAGGAATACGCCAGACGAATTCTGGCCTTTGCTGCCGGCGCCTCGGCCAGACCCTGAGATCCATATGCATCCCACCGTTTTCCCTTCTCCTGAAGCGTGCGCTTACTTGGCGATAACAGACGCGGCGGTCGGCGGTGCGAACAAATCTGCAATCGCCATACCCCGACCGGTGATCGGTGCTTCCGAAAGATTGCAGACTATCGCCACAACGATGCCCGCATCGGGCCGCATGAAGAGCACGGAAGTGGCGCCTTGCTGACCTCCGGTGTGAAAATAAAACGGTCGGCCATGCCTGTCTTTCTGCACAAACCAGCCAATTCCGTAGCCCGTGGGTTTCCCTTCGGCAGTTTTCTGCGAGGTGAAGAGCAACGTGAGCGACGATTCCTGCAAGAATCCCGGCTGGAGCAACACCGAGCCGAAATGAACGAGATCCTCCGCCGTGGAAAGAAACCCTCCGCCGGCCCATTTATAGCTGGAGTCGATCGGCGGGGCGGCCGCAAATTTTCCATCCGAACCCCGCACATAGTACAGGGTACAATCTGGATCCAACACGCCGGCCCGGTCGGGTCGCGTATGTATCATGCCTAGCGGCTTCAGCACCTCGTCACCCATGTAGTCGAGAAAAGGGCGATGGGCGGCCGATTCCATGACGGCACTGATGAGCGACCAGCCATAGGTCGTGTAGTTAAATCTCACGCCCGGCGGGGCCACGAGCGGATCGTCTGCAAAAATTTTCAAACCGGCATGCACATCGGCGAACGGCCGGTCCAGCAATGCCTCCCTCCCCTGGTAATGGCGAATACCACCCAAGTGACCGCCGAGCAGGCGCGTGGTGACAACACCCTCCGGCTTCACCGGAAAATCGGGCACATATTTCTGCACCGGGGCATCGAGATCGAGTTGCCCGCGCTCGACGAGCAACATGAGCCCCGCTGCGGTCAACGGCTTGGAAACGCTCGCAATCCGGAAGCGCGTGGCGGGAGTGACCGGCCGCTTTGTTTCCCAGTCGGCATAACCGAATGCCTCAGACCACACGATTTTGCCGTTCACCGCGACCGCCACGGCCAGGCCCGGCACCTTCGGCACAATTTCTTTTTCCAGCATGGCGCGAGCGCGGGCGATGCTCGCCGACACGGGAACAGTCGACGGTTGTTCGACCGCAACCATTGGATCGGCGGCGAAAAGCATCCCCGACAGCGATGCGCTTAGAAAAGCAAAGACGGACCAGACAAATCGCATCGTGGGCATCAGGGCAGGCTCCGTCTAAATTCTTGTGCGGACAACACCAATCTCGCCGACAAAAGCTCCGCGCTCGGCGACACGACAAGTGGGGTCATGACGAAAAATTCCCCCGGCAAACCCGCGATTACCCAAGCCACGCTGCGGCCGCTCGTGATTTTCAGCGGTGCGAAACTTCCTGACCGCGCCACGCTCGATACGCTGCACCACTCCGCGCACGAAGAATGTTTCATCGTACCCGTCGGCACGCACCGAAGTCCAGATCGAGTCACGAATGGCCCGATAATTTTGGCAGAAACGACCCGGTGATTTTCCGCGCAAACCACCCGGGACCGGACTGCGGCGCTTTCATCGAGCAACGCCGCCGGCCCCGGGTGGCACTTTACACGCATCCTTCCCCTCGTCCCCGGTATTTTGAGTACCGGGTAAAGAATCCCAAGCCGACCAGTGCGATGAGCAAAAGCACCAACGTCGGCGCACCGTCCGGCACGGTCGGCACCGTGTCCGGATTCGCCGGTTGCAGGCCGGCCGCATCATATTGCGCCTTGGTTTCGAGCACGACCGCGCTGCTGACCGGGGTGACCAATTGCATCGCCACCGCCAGCCGGACCGCCTCCTCCTGCTGCGCCTGCCGGCCACGCATCAGGCGTTTGATTTCGTCCACCGCCCACAAGCGCACCACCTGGTCCGACGCGGGGTGGACCAATGCAGATTGTTCGTCGCCTGCCGCCAATTCGCGATGCAGCTCTATCCCGCCCTCCCGCACCCGGTGCAACACGCGAGAAATGTCCGCCTCCAATGGGCCGAGTCTCGGCTGCACCACCACAGCACCGGCCGAAGCCATTTTTTCCACCAGCTCATTCGGGCCGGCCACTCCGGCCAGCGCCATAAAACGAAGCGTGGCACCCGATCGCGCCAGTTTTTGCTCCAGCGCGGCGGCCGATTTCCAGATCATGGGCTGGGTGCCATGAATCCAGACCACCTTGCCGCTTTGCGCCCCAAGCGCCGCGCTCGCGCTCGCCAAGGCATCCGTCGCATCCTGGCCGCCCACAAACTCCTGCCGCCGCAGCCAATCAGCCGCTTGGGTCGCTTGCCGATGCGGACATTCCCTCACGCTATCCCCCGCAAGCATAATCCTGACCGGTGTCTGCCCAGAAATTTTCTCCAGGACCGCTGCCAATGCCTCGGTGGCCGGCTCCATGCCTTGCGCACCATCCAAGACAATGAAGAGTGATTCCTGCGCGGCGGTACGCCGGAATTCCTGCCGGATAACCCGGGTGCGATCCCGCGTGTCCGCTGCTTGCGCGGCAACAACCGCTGGATCGCGCTCCACCGTCACACTGACCGCACTGGCATCCGAATTATCGGCCAAAAACGAAAACGCCACGGCCTGTTTTCCGGCGGCCGTTTGTTCGTGACTCACCTCAGACGCAGTCGTTGTCAGTTGGTTTTTTGATTCAATCCACACGGCATGGCGCAAGCCCGGCGATTCGGAAAAATTCCGCTCGATGATCTTCGGTAGTCCCGTTTTCGCTTCACCCATCGCATCGAGCACCAGCGGCAGACTGATCCCGAAGCGTACCTTCATTTCACCGCCGTTCGGTTGCACCGGAAAACATTGCAGCAGCACCCGGTCCGCACCGCGATACGACACCATCACCGGATCGCGCCGCCGTTGCACCACTGCCTGATAGGCCTGACGAACCTGGCTGCGGCCACCGAACGCCGCTTCGCGTTCTTCGCCATCGATCCAAAGCGTCAACCGCGATACGACCGCACCCGGCGGCAACTGCACCAAGGCCCGGGCCTCGCGCTGTTGCACCGTGTTATCGTTGCGAAACACCAAGGTCCATTCGAAGTAACCCGTCGCTCCTTCGCCATCGACCGCGCCGTCGAGTCGCGATTCTTTTAATTTCAACTCCTCGAATTTTTGGCCGACGACACCTCCGCCGAGATCCTGATCCCATGTCCAATCCCGTTGACGCATGCCTCCAAGCTGGAAAAGGCGTACGGGAATTTTTGCCTGGGTGTGGCTCCGGCCCGTCACGCGATAATACACCTGCCGGGCCGCTTCCGGCTGAAATCCGCCCAACAACGCCACCAGCACAGCGTCGCGAAATTCATCCCGATGCCGCCCCCAATGGCAGTTGCGCAACAGCAGTTCTTCACTGCCAAACCGACGCAACACCGGCAGCCACTGCTGCTGTTCGGCCGGTGTGCCGTCCGCCACCCTCATCGAAGCCCATTGCGTGAAGACCGTGGGCATCTCCATCGCCAACAATCCGGCAAACCCCGCCAACGCTCCCATCCACAATTTCGGCCGGATCGCGGCAACCGCGCCGGTTCGCTTCCGTAATTTCCATCGCAAGAGCAGACCGGTGATCATGGCCAGGAGGGGCGACAGCGGCAACAGCCCCAATCCAAACGCAACAATGCCAATCACCGCATAGGGCGTGATCGGAGCATACCAGAGGGCATAATAGGCCGCGATGCCGATCGCCACGGCATTTCCACCGATCGCATACGACAATGCGCGTTCATCGGCCAATCGTTCGCGGGACAACCAGACGGTCATCCACCCGTTGCTGATCGCCACAAAAGCAATCGCCAGCACGTGTCCAAGCGTGGGAATGGGATCGAAAACCTCGGCGCTCATTCCGGTAAGCATTTCCACCCCGAGCGCCGTCAGCGGGATCACCGTGCCAAAGATCATGCTGACCGACCTGGTCCACCAACCGAGCGCATCGGACGGCGATCTTGCCGGGCGTTTGAGATTCTCCATGAATGCCGGCGCGAGTTTCGCAATTGCACCCAGCACTTCCGCCCGACCTGCGATCCCAAGACCCGTTCGCGCCAGCTCTTCGTCGATGCTGATGCGCAACTGAAGGGCCACCTGAGAGGGCGAAAGACCGAGAGTCAGCAATTCGGGAGCGATTGCAGCCATATGTTCTTCCAGGGCTTCATTGGCCGCTTCAGTCCAGGTAATCATGGCGAGGGTGTTTGAAGATGAAATTCGGATGGCGCGTACAAGGGATGAACCTCATCATGCGGCCGCCTCCCGGTTGGTGTCTTGGGAAAACCAGTCCACATTGCGTGTGAAGAACATCACCACCGCCAAGGCGACGAACAACGACGCCGTTCCGGCCAGCAAGGCATAGCTTTCCATCCGCAATACAACATACAGCACGCTGTGCTCAACCGTCAGGAGCAGCGCAATCGTCGAAGCCCGCGCCAGGCTACGAAGAATTGAAATGCTGTATAAGGCGATGAGCAGCGACGATGCCACCGCCGCCCCGATGTAAGCGGCACCGGGCGGCAGAACCTCCCCCAGCGCAAGCAGTGCCAGATAGAACAAACAGAGGGCGCCGCCGACCAAACCATAATGCACCGCGTGCAGCCGCAATCCAGCCAGCGTCTCAAACAGGAAGAACGCCGCGAAAACCAAAGTCAGCACGAGCACGCTGTGCTTGAGCGCCCGCTCCACCATGCGATAGCCCTCCGATGCGGCTACCGCCGGCGAATATTCCCGCTCCGGGTTGGATTCACGCGCCACGACCCGGCGCACGTTTGCCTCCTCGCGATTATTGCCGCGTTCTCTCCGGAGTTCGTTGATCAGGCCGAGCGGCAGTTGCAGCAGCAGGACCAGCGCAGCGATGAAGAACAATTTTATTGTGACCGTGTTTTTCCGGCGCGTAGCCGGTGCAGGCACGCCCGGTGGGACCGGGGCCGAGAGAGGGGAAGGTTGTGCGGTTTCCATGCATCAACTTTGCCCGCCTTGTGTGAAGGCATGATGAAGTGACGATGAATTCCGGCAGAATTCTGCCGATCAAGCACAGGGAATCCACAGTATCGCGCGGGCCCCACCCTCCGGACGATTAAGCAAGGTGACGTCGCCGCCATGGAGATGGGCGATTTCGCGCACCAAGGCTAGCCCCAGCCCCGTGCTCTTCTTTCCGGTGCCCGGTCGGGGCAGGGAATAAAACCGCTCGAATACCCGTGAGAGCGCAAAGTCCGGAATGCCGGGCCCATTGTCCTCCACCGTGAAGAGCATCCGTCCCTTCTCCGACTTTGTGCGCAAAGTCACCGCTCCGCCAGCCGGCGAGAACTCCAGCGCATTCTGCAACAGATTCACCAAAGCTTCGCGCAGCAACACGCGTTCGCCGCGCAACGTTCCGGAATCACCCCCGGTTGTCAGTTCAACCCCGGCGGATGTGCAGGCCGGTCGCAGGACGTCGGTCGTTTCCAGCAGCAGACTTTCAACACCGATTGTCTCCGTTTGGCGTAAAGTTTTTCTGGCTTCGAGTGAAGACAGCTCCAGCAACCGGTCCACAATTTTTTGAATGCGCGCTGATTCTCCACGGATATTGGCGAGAAACTTCTGGCGCTGCTCCACTGGCATCGCCTCGTCCATTAATTCAGCGGCACCACGAATCGCGGCGAGCGGCGCCTTCACTTCATGCGCCAACGCCTGGGTGTAACGTTCGACATGCTGCCGGCCCTCAAGCGCATCGCGCATCTGTTCAAAAGCCCGGCTCAACTCGGCAATTTCCCTCGCCCGCGAAGCCGGCGGCATCACCGACCGACCATCCCGGACGTTTAAGGCATAGACCGTCAGCCGTTCGAGCGACCGTGTGAGCCGCGCCGCGATCCACCAACCCGCCAAAACCATCCCAAGAGCAAGCGCACCCACTGACCAGACCAGCCGGAATCGCGCCTCGCGCACCCCCTCGGTCACCGATGCCAACGGGCGGCCGACGCCGACCCACCCGAAAAATTCGTCTCCTTTTCTCACCCGAGCAGCCACCCGCAGTTCCCCGGCAACTTCCGCCACGTTGGGAACTTTATAGTTCTCCGAAGCCGCCCAGCCGCCCCCTGTCATCGGCCACATGTAAGTCCGGCCCATATCACGAGCTGCCGAATCAAAAATCACCCGTCCATTCTGGTCACACGCGAAAACGCGCAGAAGATCTGAGTTTGATGGCAAGGTCGCCAGCTTCTTCGTCCAATCGTCCGACGATGAGACGGGCGCGGCAAACACGGCCAGGTAGGCTGCTGTATCACCCAAGGTCCGCCGCATGGATTCGACATAACGGAATCTGACATCGTCCAAGACCAGCCACATCATTCCAGCCAATCCGCAGGCTGACGCGATCACATACACACCGAATATGGCCGTGCGAATTCTCATTCTTCCCGGAGGGAGTAACCTAGTCCGCGGTGAGTCACGAGCGGATCAGATTCGGGTGCAATTCCGCGAAGTTTTGAGCGAAGCGTCTTGATATGGGCATCTACGGTGCGATCGATGGCCGCACCGGGATCATCCCACGCTGCAGCCATCAGTTGGTCGCGGGTAAATACGCGGCCCGGCGATGCGAGCAACGCACAGAGCAATCGATATTCGTTACGCGTGAGATCGAGTGGCTTTGCGCGGTACAAAATTCGGCAACGGGCCACATCGTGTTCCCAAAGCTTGGCCGCTGAGCTCGACGGAGGGGAAATCGCCTTGCCATTCGTGCGCCGCAAAACGGCTCTCACCCGCGCCGTGAGCTCGCGCGGGCTGAATGGTTTGGCGAGATAGTCATCCGCCCCAAGCTCAAGTCCGACGATCTTGTCCACTTCGCTGCTTCGAGCCGTAAGAAAAATCACCGGCACTTGTGTTTGCCGATGGATTTCCCGGCAAACATCGAAACCGCTCATATCCGGCAAGCCCACATCGAGAATCACGAGAGTTATCGGCGAATCTTTCAGTACGGCCAATGCCTCATGGGCAGTAGATTTCCAAACCGGTTCAAACCCTTCGGTCCGCAAAGCGTAAAGGATCGTTTCGGCAATAGCCGCTTCGTCTTCTACCACGAGAATCACCTGCCGGACATGTGCCATGGATCCTTGAAATGTCCAAACGGAAAGGGGAGTTCAAGCCGTGGTTTCAACAGCGTTTTCCAGGTTGATCCGGTGAATTGAGCCGGAACGACCACAAAAAAGGACGCCGGGAATTCCCGGCGTCCTTGATACTTAAATTCGATGGCGCAAATACGCCACGCGAATAGGATTAGAACGTGAAGCTGTTCGTCAGGGTAAACACCTTCGGTTCCGCTATACGCGAAGTGCCGGGCGAACCGTCGTAGAACGTGTTGCGGGCATCGACATAAGAGGAGAACGAATTCGCCAGATTGAGGCGCTGGGCACTCGTGCGCGCGGCGTGTCGTCGGCAAGGCCGAGTATCTCGGCGACAAGGACAACGCGCGTTTCATCGTCACCAATCGGCCCACGGCGACACACGCCGCCGTTGCGCTCTACGAACAAGGCTACTGCGTCCGGGGCGAGATGGAAAACGCGATCAAGGAGCACCAGCTCGACCTGTTTGGCGAACGCCTCTCCTGCCACCGCTTCGCCTCCAACGAGGTGCGGTTTTTGCTGGCCAGTTTCGCCCGGTTGCTACTCTCGAACGGCTGGGAAGATCGGTCTGGCGGGCAGCACCCTCGCGCGGGCGACCGCCGGCACGATCCGGCTGCAACTGCTCAAGCTCGCCGCGCAAGTGACGGTGTCGAGTGCGCCGCGTGCACCTCCGTTTCGCCAGCGCCTTCGCCCGCCAAGCCGGGTTCGCGCAAGCCCACGCCCAGCTCGCCGCGTGGGTCGATGCCGGTTAGGCGATCGAAAAAATCCACCCTGGAACGGTTCATTTCCACCGAGGCCAAAGCGCGTTTTCGCGAAAACGACCGAAACTTTCCGGCCCGCTAAAAAACCTGTGATGGATCCGGGCTATTACATCAGTTGAAGAGCGGACGGGGAACATATAGTAAGCAGTATTTTATTTAGTCATGATGTAAAATGGTTATTATTACCTATTGAAGTAGGTGTTTATACCCATAACAACTTGACCGCTGGGAAATCGTTCGCAGGATTTGTGCAGAAACAGCGATAACCACTGATAAAGCAATTCGCCGTTATTTTTAATATAAAACTATCATATAATACATAACACAAACAAGATGAAGCTTTTTAAACTCCTACCCGTTCTGTCTATTCTCATTATGTCGCAGGTAAACACCTCATGCTCGGCCGAAACCGGAGCCGTGATTTGTTCTTTCCTGTCTCCCTTGAGCTATAATGGAACTCAGTGGAAGGTGCGGTGCGAAAATGCGCCCGTTTATCTTGCTCGATGGGAAAACAACTCTTGGCGCGTGTTGGCGGTTTTCGATGGTACTACTGGCAAATATCATCTCGATTGGGAAAGACCGACTCCGGGTGTCTATGTCGCGTTCGATTCTTTTGGGCGCATCTCCGATTCGATCAAAATCGGCTCCAATTAAAGCTGCCAGGTGCTGAAGCTTCCGCCGCCGCCAAGGCTGTGGCGGACAAATCGAGCTGCAGTTTCAATTGCCCGGCAAAACAATCCACAGTTCCTGAGCTCAGAGTTTTTGCGCCAAGGCTTCCAGTTGGCTCGTAGCGATGGCCCAGCCTTGTTGAAAACCCATTTTCTCGTGCGCTTCGCGGTCAGCGACCGACCAGTGGCGGACGCAAGCGGTGTACTTGGTCCGGCCATTGCCGGAATCCTCGAACGTGAGAATGCCCGTCATGAACGGCTTCTCGGACGGCTCCCAAGCCGAAGTGAAAGCGTCGGTGAAGACGAGCTTCTCATTCGGCACGACTTCAAGGTAGATGCCGCGATTCGGGAATTCCTTTCCCTCGGGCGATTGCATCGTGATGCAACTCGCACCGCCGGGCCGGACATCCACCACGGCGCGCACTGTCTTGTACGGTGGCGGGGTGAACCACTGCGTGATGAGTTCTGCGGTGGTCCAGCAGCGGTAAAGTTTCTCGCGCGGGGCGTTGAGCACGCGGTTGATGACAAGTTCACGGTCGGCAGGGAACGCGGTTTTGCTTTCGAGGGACATGGGGTGTCTGGATTGAATAAAGGGATTGATGGGTTTCTACGGATACAACGAACAAACGACCGGAATCCGGACAGCAATCCCCGATTTTTTCAAAATCAGGATACCATGATCGGATGTCTTGCGGCAGATTCCAAAGGACCCAAATTCGTCAGATCGAACGGCCACCCGTAAGACTTGCCTCATGTTTCTGTGCAACGCATCTTGGACCATGCGCCTGATGACCCTGTTATTGTCGTCGATCATGATCCTTTGCTGCGGCACCGGATGCGCGACGCTGCAACGCAAACTGCTTTTTAGCCCGACCCACGACGCCCCGCACCAATGGCTCACCGCATGGAAACAAGGCAATGATCTGATCGGTTATGCCCACATTGTGCCGGCGCCCCGTAATGTGTGGCTGCTGGTGCATGGCAACGGCGGACAGGCATCAAATCGGGGATATGCGCTCGCTTCGTTTTCTCCCGAGGACTCCGTTTATGTTCTCGAATATCCAGGCTACGGCCAGCGCGCGGGAACTCCTTCGTTGCAATCTTTCAATGCCGCGGCCCGGGACGCCTATGAATTCCTCCGGGCGGAATTTCCGGACAAGCCGGTGTGCGTCGCCGGCGAATCCATTGGCACCGGTGCCGCCAGTTCATTGGGTGCCCATCCGCATCCACCTGATAAAATTGTCCTGGTCGTGCCCTTCGCCATTTTGCGGGATGTAGTCGGTGATCATGTGCCGATCATTCCCCCCGGGTTGCTGGTCCGCGACAATTGGAACAACATCGAGGCACTCAAACACTACGATGGTCCGTTGGAAATCTTCGCCGCGAAAGGCGACACGATCATTCCCATCCGGCATGCCAAAGCCTTGGCGGCCTCCAAACCGAAAGCCATCTTCCACGAGTTCGAAGGCAACCACAACGACTGGCCCAACGACGGCCGGGTCAGCATAAGAAATCCGTGACGCGCACCGCCAAATCGCGCCCACATGCACCAGACATGGAAAGGCGGACGAAGCCGTAATGGGCGCAACCTGGCGCAGCCCTGCGCGAGCTGGTGGAAGCCGCCCGGGCCAAGATAGCTGTTTCCAAAACCATTGAAATGTGCATGTTCTCGGGCTCATCCTATCCCCTATGAAATCCCGCCTGATCGCCATCGCCATCCTGTTTCTCTCCTGTCTGGGCCTCGCCCATGCCGCCGATCTCGCCGGCACCTGGGCCGCCAACTTTGACAGCCAAATCGGACCCCAAAAATACACGTACGAATTCAAATCCGAAGACAACAAATTCACCGGCAAAGCGACCTATGTCCATTCCATGGGCAAGGGCTCGGTCGAATTGAAAAACATCGCGCTGAAGGGCGACGATATTTCTTTCAGCGAGACGGTCGCGTTCGACGGCAACGAATTGATCATCACCTACACGGGCAAGATTGCCGGTGACGAGCTCAAGCTCACCCGCAAGGTCGGTGATTTCGCCACCGAGGAACTGGTGGCGAAGCGGGTGAAGGACACCGAGGCCAAGCCCGCCGCCACGAAGTGAGCCGCCCTGTTAGCCGATCGGCCAAGTGCGCCGCGGTTAAATCCGGGCTATTTTGGGCGCCATGCTCGCCGTCGTCATCATTCTCGCGTTGTTGACACTCGTGGTCGCCACCGACACGGACCGATAGCAAGAGCCCCAGTCCGCTGAGCCCAGAGCCGGATTGGCCGGTGTCACGCGGTGCCCCGATGATCCGGAAATCAGTCAGAGTCGGTCCGCACCGTCCATTGATTGTCGAGCCGCTTGGAGAAATCCACCGGATCGCCGACACCGACGCTGTCGCGTGCGACCTGATACGCCCAGACTTCGAAGTACGTGAGGTTGGCTCCGCCAAAAATGGTGGAGAAGGCTCCGTCCACGGCATCCTGACCGCAAGACACCTTGATGCGACCGATGCGCGGCACATGGAAACGCGCGTCGGTGGTGAACCAGTTGCCCCCCAGATACACCTCCGCGTAGGCGTGGAAATCCATGTGGCCCGCCGGATCGGGAAAACCAATGTCGGGCAGATGGCCGGTAACATAACGGGCGGGAATGTTGAACGTGCGGTTCAGGGCGATCGCCAGATGGGCGAAATCGCGACAGACGCCGTAGCCGCGTTGCAACACATCCCATGCGGAAAGATCGGGCCTGCCGGACATGAAACGATACTCGATGTTATCGTGCAGCCATTGGCTGATGGCCTGCACCCGCAGCCAGCCGTGCGGGACCGCGCCGAATTTTTCCCAGGCGAAGTTGATGAGTTTGTCCGAATCGCAATAGCGGCTGGGCAGCGTGTAGCGCAGTACATCCGGCGGCAAATCCCGGGGAAGCACCGGCGTGTTGTCCGTGAGGTCGTGGTTGTCCGGCCGGGACGAAAGCCTCATGATCGCATCGTGACGGAACAGGTTGCGCCCGGGTGCCAGGACCACACGACAAACCCGGTTGCCATGGCTGTCGATAAACTGGTCCGCCGGGAGATTGTCACCGAGGGTCATCGCCTCGAACACCACCGAGTGATTGCGGTTCGGACAGGGACGCAGATTGAGCAGCAACACCGCGGAACCGGTTGTCTCGTAAACCAGACTGCAGCCCACGCGCACCGTCACATCAAATTTTGGCGAGGAAGTGGTGATGGTCGCCATGGTGCCACACTGGGCACCACAACTGGACGGATAGCAAACGGTATCACCCCATTCGTTTGCAGGGACCGTTGTCTCGAAGCAATATCGTCCACCACGACCGCACCACGTTGGCCGCATGATCGCTCCAATCTGGCCTGAGGGCCGAGTGCGTCGGCCTTTATTTTAGTCTATGTTGGCCACGCTTCGTTCCCACGAAGCGATCACCTCCGTCTCCTCCCATGTTCGTCATCACCTTCACTCTCGCTTTGCTTGCAATCGTGGTCGCCACCGACACCGACTGAAAGGAAGGCAAAAAGGCTTGGAGTCTGGCAAACCGAACCCAGGCCCAAGTCCTTCACCCCGCTACGGCCCAAACAATTTGGCTTCAAATACCCAGCGACAATTGATCGTCGCCCGGTATCGTCGGTTTTTCCGGCGGCAATTCCGGCGTTACAGTACGCTGGGCAATGATCGCCCGTGCCAGTTGCGGAGTGCCCGCTTGGGCGATTTCGTCATGCGCTGCTTCGGTCAGAATAAAGCGTTCGTGTCCGAGAGCCGCGAGCAAACGGGCATAAAGCTGTTCCACGCTCTTGCTGTCGGGTCCGACCGACAGGAGTTGGGCCAGCACCTGGGCCAGCGGCAGCAAGGGCTGAAACGGCGGAGAGGATTCCGGCCAAACCGGCTCGCTCCGGTCGGCGACCACTTCGAGCCGGTCACGCGAACCCATGACCAGCGGCCGGCCACATTGCGGACAGATTCGGCCACCGAACGCTCCCTGGCACTTGCCGCAGTAGTTCCGATAGTGGCGGGTGAAATCGAGCGGAAACTTCAGCGTGCCCAAAATCTTTTGTCCCGGCCCCGGGCGCAGCGCGGCGAAAAGCGCCGCATAATTTGGCTCGGTTTCCACCAGCGTGCATTCGCGACCGATGTTTTCGAGTGAGTGGGCATCGGAACACGAAAACAGGGAGTGACGATCGAGTGACGAGACCCGCCGGCACATGGCCGGTGTCGAGGTCAGCCCGGTTTCCACCGCGAGCAACCGCGGTGTCAGTTCGCCAAACAATGCCTCGAGGGAAGGCCCGCCACCCACCGTACCCAGTGAGGAAAACCAAGGATTGAAAACATGCGCGGGCGCAAAGTGGCAGGTCGCGTCATGCTCGAGCACGTTTTCCAAAAGCTGGCGGGAGGCAAGGGCCAGTTCCGGGCGGCCTTCCCTGAGATCACCATAGCGGGCGATCCGCTCCCGGAAACGGCGCACGCTGTCCAGCGAACGGAAATAGATCAGATGATGAATGCCGCCGAGCGGAAGCGTGCCCGGAGGCGCACAACAAACCTCCGTGCTCAGCACGTAGCGCAAATGCCGGCGCAGGCCCGGCGGCAGCGACCGGCCCACCCGCTCCGCGATTTCCGGTTTTAGCGCGAACAACCCCGGTTCGGCCTCTTCCATCGTTGCTTCAATTTCCCGCAGCCAATCCGCCTGAAGACAATCGCCCGTGCCGAGCAGACCGATGCCCTTGCGCTGCGCCCACAGCGCGATATTCTCGACCGTCATCGCCGGCGAAACTCCGCCCGCGTAACGGGAATGGAGATGGAGATCGACGGCCAGACGCATGCAGCCACGATAGCGATTCCCACAGGAACTCAATCCCAACGGCCTGTTTTCTTCAGCCGTTCGTTTCAGGCTGATGATTTCGGAACGAACATACAACTTTGTCCGTGTCCACCGTCGTGCCCGCACCAACCTGCCAGTGGTATTTCAACGGCAGCGCGTTCAACGGAGCCACGACCAACACCCTGAGTTTCGCCGACGCGCGCAGCACCGACGCCGGCGACTACACCGTCATCGTTACGAATCCGCTCGGCAGTGTCACCAGCGCCAAGGCGGCACCCATGGTTTCCTCTGCGCCCGTCATGCCACCGGCGATGGCAACTCCGGCAGCAGGCGGCGGCGATTCGATCGAAGGCTGGTTCGCGCTGGCAATCATAGTGTTAGGCTTGGCCCGTGGCGTGGCCGCACGTTTGCATAGAATATGAATCCAGCAGCCTCAAAAAATCTTTTGATCCGGGTAGCGGGTGGGCAGCGCCGGGCTGTCATTGAAGGTAAGCATGCATCCCTTTCGTCAATTTTCCCGCCGTTCTTTTGGCCAAACCAAGGTCCTGACTGGCGACCGCATCCGGAATGACCAGCGCAATCCCCGGATCATTCGCTCCCGCTTGCCCGTGCTCCGGAAATTAGCGTTGGTCACTCCATTCAAACCGGCTTCAATCCCTTTCGTCCATGACTGAGGAACGCCCTGATCAAAAAAGATTCGCCGGGTTGTATCGCACGACCCTGACGCCGTTGCGACACTATCTCGCGCGAATGCTCGGCAGCACGACTGAAGCACAGGACGTGGCGCACGATGCCTATGTGCGGGTGTATCCGAAAGTACAGGATGAGTCGGCCCGCAATCCCGAGGCGGTGCTCTACACCACCGCCCGCCGGCTGGCTCTCAATAAAATCAAACGCCGCACGATCGGCCCTTTTTCCACCAGCGAACCCCACTTGGAAAGCACACCGTCGCCCAACCCCGGCGTGGTGCAGCAGGTGATCGCCCGCCAGGAATTGCAGCATCTGGAGGTGGCGCTTGCCCAACTCCCGCCCGGCTGCCGCACCGTGCTGCTTTTGCGCAAAATCGAACTGCTCTCCCACGCGGAAATTGCCGAGCGCCTCGGCATCTCCATCAGCACGGTCGAAAAACAGCATGCGCGCGCCCTCCGGCTGCTCCGCGTCGCCCTGCCGACCAATCTCAACGTCACCCAGTCCAATCCCCCGCCCACCCAGGAGGTGCGCTCATGAACTCTTCCACATGGAATCTTGATCCAACCGCCGACGAACAAGCCTCCCTCTGGGCGGCCCGGCTCGATGGTTCGGAGCTCTCCGCCGCCGACCGCCGCGAACTCAACACCTGGCTCGCCGCCAGCCCGTCGCATCGCGTGCTGCTTTCGAATTATTGCCAATTTTCCGCCGACTTGGAGCAGCAATTGCCGTTGCTGGAAGGCATCAAGGAACAGTCGGCCGAAGCCCGGAAATCGCCGGAGACTGCTACGCTGTATCCTTGGTTGCTCTGGCCGAGATTGGCCGGCGCGATGCTGACAGCAGCCGCTGCAGTCGCCCTCGTCCTCTGGCTCGTCCAGCCGCGCGAGCAGACCGCCAACCTCGCGACCTCCGTCGCCCACCGCGAGTCGCTCACCCTGGCGGACGGCACACAGGTGGAGCTCAATGCGCAGACGGGAATCCTGGTCGAAATCAGCCGCACCACCCGCCATGTGCGGCTGGCCTCGGGCGAAGCGTTCTTCTCCGTGCGCAAGGACGCCTCCCGGCCGTTTATCATCGAGGCTCCCGCCGGCTCGGTGCGCGTGACCGGCACGAAGTTCAATGTCCGCACCGAAACCTCATCCACGCTGGAGGTGACCGTGCTCGAAGGCACAGTGCAAGTCCGCGCAGGTGAAGCCAGCGCACCCGTCGCACTCACTGCCAGCCAGTCTTTGTCCAGCGGACCGGACGGCGTGTCTGTGCGGACCCTGTCGGCCACCGAGCTCAACGACGCCCTCGCGTGGCGCCAAGGTCAGATTATTTTCGAAGGGACTCCGCTGCGGGAAGCGCTGGCCCGGTTCGCCCGCTATCACGGGCGGGGCATCACCGCCGCACCGGAAGCGGCCGCCCTGCGCGTTGGCGGCACCTACAGTCTCGATGATGTTGATGGATTCCTCTCCAGCCTTGAGCTCGTGCTGCCCGTCCGCGTGACCCGCGATCTGAGCGGAACCGTGCAGGTCGGACTCCGCAGCGAACGGTGAAAATCCTGCAACGGTCCAACCTTGGTTCACGGGCGAATTAGTACGATCGGCCAAACCCCATTCATATCCTCTCCTTAAAAACCTGTGAGACTGCCACTCCTTCTCCTTCGTTTTCTGTCCGTCAGCCTCATCTGCCTCATGCCCATCTTCGCTCACGCGAGCCCCATGAAGTTCGACATCCCGGCCCAGCCAGCCGACGCGGCGTTGCTCGCATTCTCCAAACAGGCGGGGGTCGATGTGCTGTTTTCCTATGATGAACTGCATCCGGTGCAATCGCAGGCCGTCGAGGGCTGGCTCGAAACCGAAACCGCACTCACTCATCTGTTGCGGTACACAGGATTTCAGGCCCGGCGAAACGGCCGGGGAAAATATGTGGTGACCCTCGCCACCCAGCCCACCGGCAGCATCAGGGGAAGTTTGCTGCAACCGGGCGGGGTGCCGGCAGCCGGTCTCAAGGTCTTCATTGCCGGAACCAATCAGTCCGCCAAGACCGACGAAAACGGCGAATTTGATTTCGCCTCCGTCCTGCCAGGCAAATATCAACTGATGGTTAACGGAGCCAATTTTCGCCCGCTCACCCTGACCGACGTGAAAGTGGGAGCCAACCGTCTCACCAGTCTCAAGGCCCAGACCATGCAGGTGGCCAGCGAGGTCATCCAGCTCGAACCCTTTGTCGTGAAAGCCAGCGCCAACCGCGTCTGGCCCGGCGGCCACGATCACGGCGTGCTCCCGCTGCGGGTCGCCGCCGGCAATCTCGATCTGCCCCGCTCCATCGACGACGCCCTCGCGTTCCAGATCTACACCCGCGAACAGCTTTCCCGCAGCGGTGTGGTCAACCTGAATGAATTTCTCCAGCGCGAGGTGCTCGACAGCAATGGCGCGACCGCCACGCCCGACACCGCTTTGGGCGCCGACGGCATTTTCAGCGGCAATTCCAACCTCAGCCTGCGAGGATTCGGCCAGGAAGAAACGGTGATTCTCGTGAACGGCCGGCGGATGCCGGAAATCCTGACCAATCTTTCCCCAGGCTTGGCCCAGTTGCCCGATGTGAACCTCATCCCCCTGAGCATGGTGCAACAGGTGGAGGTCCTGCCCGTTTCCGCGTCCTCCCTCTACACCGGCAATCCCGTGGGCGGAGTCATCAACATCGTGCTGCGTCCCGAGGTGGACGCCACCGAAGTCACCACCACTTACTCCAATGCGCTGGGCGGCTTCGACGCCCCCCAGTCTTCCCTCACGCTCCAGCACGGCCAGTCCTTGCTTCACGGAACCCTGCGATTGCGGCTCAGCGCCAGCTATACGCAGGTCATGCCCGCGACCGAATCCGAGTTGGGCTTCATCGCGGCAAATTCCCGTCTGACCAACGCCACGCCCGGACCGGTCTATCGCGCCACACCCAATATCCGCAGCGCCGATGGCACTCCGCTCTTCGGACCCGGCACGGCCACCACCACCTCGGTGGCACCGGGCGCGGACGGCACGGGCGGAATCGCGGCATTCAACCAGCGGCAAGGAGTGCTCAGCCTGGATTTGTTCAGCGTCCCCGGCAGCTTGGTCACCTCGACCAACAGTTCGGGTTTCGCCTATGGCCGGAAGCAGGAGCGCTCCACCTATTTTGGTTCGGTGGTGTATGACATCGCACCCTGGCTCCAGCTCGGGCTTGACGGCACCTGCTCGAACAGCGTGGTTCACCGCGGTCTCAACCTGTTTGCCGCCGATCTTTCCCTGCCCGCCGGTTCCGCGTTCAATCCTTTTGGCAAAGACGTGATGGTCTCGCTCAACGAGTCCGTCCCGAAACTGGGAGAAAATTTCAACGAGGCCCGGCTTGAATCCTCCTCCTTCGTTTTCGGGGTGTTGCTCAAACTTCCCTCGGACTGGCGCGTGGCATTGGACACGCAATATGCCCACACGCTTGCGCGCTACCGCGGACTCAACGACATCAGCATGGATCGCTGGCAGGAACTGGTGGACCAGGGGCTCTACAATCCGCTGCGCGACACCCAGGTCTACGGTCCGCCCCAGGCCTTCTATGACCGCGTGCTTATCCATTATGGACAGCCCGGACAATTCGTCACCTTGGGCAACTATCAGGCGCTGGATATGGCCGTGCGGGTGACCAACCAGTCCTTGCGCCTGCCCACCGGACTGAGTGCCGTGAATTTCGGCGCGGATTTCCGTCGCAACCAACTGGCCGGTTTCATTGATGAGCGGAGCTACGGCGACGGCTCGCCTGCCATCACTCCCGCAATCTGGTCCGGCCGGACTTTGCGACGCTGGAGTGTGTTCGGCGAACTCCAGACTCCGCTCCTGCCCGCCCGATGGCTGCCCGGCTGGCTGCCCGATGTGGAAGCGGACGTGGCGGCCCGCTATGTCGGCTCCGGCTCGGCCAAGGAATCCTACCTCGCTCCCACCTTCGGATTGAAAATGGATTTTGCCCATGGCTTTTCCCTTCGCAGCAGCGTCAGCAGCTCCAGCCGTCTGCCTACTCCGCAACTCAGCAAGCTGGTCGTACAGCCCGGCGGCGGCGGGGGCGGGGGCGTAGACACCGTGACGATCATCGACCGACGGCGTAGTGACCCCCCTTATCCGGTTTTGGACGGCGAATTGGCCGGCTTCTCCCTGAATCCCGAATCCGCCCTCACGCAGACCGCCGGTGTGATTTGGCAACACGGCAAGAAGGACCGCTTCCGGGCCTCGCTCGATTTCGTCGACACCCGGAAAACCAACGAATTGGTGCCGCTCACCGCCCAGCAAATTGTCGATTTCGAATTGATCTTCCCCGAACGCGTCACCCGCGAGCCCCTCCAACCCGGCGACACCCAACCCGTCGGCAAGATCACCTCGATCAGTTCAGGCACCGTCAATCTCGCCTCACGCCACTCGCAAAATTGGAATGCTTCCGCCGACTACGCCTGGAACAAATGCCTGGGCGGCACGCTCACCCTGGGCAGCCGGCTGGTTTACTTTCAACGTTTCGACCGGAAAGTCCTGCCGGGCAGCGCCGTGGTGGACGAACTCCGCAACCCCGATGGTACCGCAAACAGCCTGCTGAAATATCGCGCGACGGTCAGCGCCGGCTGGTCAAATCGCGATTACGGCTTCGGCCTCGAAGGCCACTATTATCACTCGCGCATTTTGCCGCTGATCGAGCGTCCCAGCCAGGGCGGCGACCGGATCGCCAGCAATACCCAATTCGATATTTTCCTGCAAAGCGACCTGACCCGCTGGTGGCCGGGCCGGATGGCCCACCCGGAAGACCACAGCCATTTCGGCCTGCATGGCCAGTTCCGCATCAACAATGTTTTCGACGCCCGTTTTCCCCGTTACGCGGCCGACACTAATTTTGGCGTGCAGCCCTATGGCGACTGGCGCGGCCGCACCTATACGCTGTCAATGACAGCCACCTTCTGAACTTTCATCCAACTCTGCCTGAACGGGGCTGACCCGCGAGCCCACAGACCACATGAAAAATTCATCCGACACCGGCACAACAACGGACCAACCTTTTCAACCGTTGGCAAAAATGATCACGCCCGAAGAGGATGACCACCTGCGCGAGATCCTGAAACGCTGCCCGCCTTCCACCTATGAAGCCGCACGACGGTTCCGGGTCACGGGTGATGTCCGGCAGGTTCCGGCCATCGTCTTCGGAATCATCGAAAGATTCACCGAATCCGAACTGCGGCCCAAACTCAGGAAGCCGCACGACGGCCTGATGCTGGGCGAAGACCTCGGCCTCGATTCGCTGACCATGATGGAGATCGTGCTGCTGGTCGAGGATGTGCTCACCATCTCAATCAAGAACGACGAGTTGCGCCATCTCCGCACCCTCGGCGACGTGAGACAATTCGTTGAGGGTAAGCTCCACCCGCAGCCTGATTTAGAACAGCCATAACGGCCACCCGTTCGCGATTCCCCGCCACCGCCCGGTGGATGACGGGAAGGCATGGCATTCATTCTGCTTCCGTCGGTGCGTGCACACCCTGTCAGCCAACCCCATGCCGAAAACGAATTATCGGCTCACCAAAATCGTTTTCACGCTTGGTCCGGCAACGGAATCCGAGCAGGCGCTCGAAAAACTGATCGTGGCGGGAGTTGACATCTGCCGGTTCAACATGGCGCACGCCAACCACACCTGGACCCGCGCCATGATCCGCCGGGTGCGCGAAGTGTGCCGCAAAACGGGGCGGCATATCGCAATCCTCATGGATGTGAAAGGCCCGGAGATTCGCACGGGGGATCTGGCCGAACCCGTTGAGCTGACAACCGGTCAACTGATCGATCTGTTGCCGCAACCAGGCGCCGCCGAAACCAACATTTTGGCCGTGACGGTCAACTATCCCCACTTCGGCAGCGACGTTCCCGTTGGTTCCACCGTTTTGGTGGATAGCGGTCTTATCCATCTTGAAGTCGTGAGCGCGGCTCCTGACCGCGTGCGTTGCCGCGTCATTGTGCCCGCCAGACTGAGCAGCCGACGCCATATCAATCTGCCCGGGGTGAAGGTCCGGCTGCCGGCGCTCTCGGCAAAGGATCACGCCGATGTCGCCTTGGGTGTGGAAGAGCAGGTCGACTTTTTTGCGCTTTCTTTTGTCCGGGAGGCCGGCGATGTCAAAGTCCTGCGCAACCTGCTGGCAGAAAAGAGCAGCACGGCCCGGATTATCGCCAAGATCGAAGACCAGTCAGGCATCGCCAATCTCGACGAAATCATCGGTGCGGCCGATGCCATCATGGTAGCACGGGGCGATCTCGGCATCGAGGTGCCGATGGAAGACCTGCCCTTGCTCCAAAAACGCATGGTCGATGCGTGCATTCAAAACCGCAAACCGGTCATTGTCGCCACGCATCTGCTCGAATCGATGATCGTCTCGCCCGTGCCCACTCGCGCCGAAGTCAGTGACATCGCCGGAGCCGTGTGGTCCACCGCGGATGCCATCATGCTTTCCGGCGAAACGACGACCGGCCGGTTTCCCCTCGAATGTGTTCAGCTCATGAAACGTGTTTCGGGCCGGATCGAGGGCAGCATGACCCAAGGATACAACAGTGCCCTGCCGCTGAAAACCAACAAGGACCGGCTGTTGCGCTCCGCCGTGCTGCTCGCCCAGGAATTGGGCGATGCCGGCATTGTCGTGTTCACCCGCACCGGCCTTTTGCCCGAGACCCTGTCCGCGTTGCGGGCCTGGCGCTGTCCTCTGTACGCCTTCACCGACGTTCCGCAGACTTTTCTGCACATGCTGCTCCTTTGGGGCGTGGAACCGTTCCTGATGGATTTCAAGGCCGAGCCGGAAGAGACGATCAAGGACGCCATGGCCTACCTTGTGCGCCGTGGCTGGGTGAAAAGCGGCGATTGGATGGTGGTGATCACCAACGCCCTGGCTGCGGAAGAAAATGTCATCGATGCGATTCAGATGCGCCCGGTGTCATAGGAAATTTTCTTGGACCAGGTCGCGGGGCGCAGCGATAACCCGCACCATTGGTGGCAACAGGGGCTGCCTGCATGGCACGATGCCGGTGATTTCCCGCTTCACCTGTTCCGCCGGCTCTGTTTGTCTCCGCCCACATGCGCATCCTGATTTCCGGTATCTGCGGCTTTGTCGGCAGCACCCTCGCCAAATCCCTCCTCGCCTCCGGCCACGGCCATCAGCTTTGCGGCTTTGATAATTTCATCCGACCGGGGAGCGAAAGCAACCGGGCCGAACTGAAGGCGCTGGGGATAAAATTATTTCACGCGGATCTGCGTGCCGCCAGCGACCTGGAGACCCTGCCCGCCGTCGATTTCGTGATCGATGCCGCGGCCAACCCCAGCGTGCTCGCCGGTGTGGATGGAAAATCCAGCTCGCGTCAGCTCGTGGAACACAATCTTGGCGGCACGATGAACCTCCTTGAATTCTGCAAGACCCGCAAAGCGGGGTTTATTTTGCTTTCGACCAGCCGGGTGTACGCCATCGGGCCGCTTGCCACACTGCCGGTAAAAGTGGTGGGCGATGCCTTTGTCCCGGATGAAAAATCCGTCCTTCCCTCCGGTTTGAGCGCCGAGGGCCTTGCCGAATCGTTTGCGACGACCGCCCCGATCTCGCTCTACGGCGCAACGAAACTCGCTTCTGAAGCGCTGGCGCTCGAGTACGGCGAGACGTTCGGTTTCCCTGTGTTCATCAATCGCTGTGGCGTGCTCGCCGGAGCCGGCCAGTTCGGACGCGCGGATCAGGGGATTTTCGCGTACTGGATCAATTCATGGCTGAAAAAACGTCCGCTGAAGTATCTCGGCTTTGGCGGCCACGGCCACCAGGTCCGCGACTGCCTGCATCCGCGCGACCTCGCGCCGCTGCTGGAAAAACAATTCGCCGCACCCAAACTTTCCGCCGCCGATCGTCTCGCCAATATTTCGGGCGGCAGCGCGTCGGCCATGTCGCTGAAGCAATTGTCCGGCTGGTGCGCCAACCGTCTCGGTCCGCAGACGGTGGTGCAGGACGGAACTCCCCGGGCATTTGATATTCCGTGGCTCGTGCTCGACGCCGCCAAAGCCGCGCGTGTGTGGAACTGGCGGCCGGCCACCGCAACCGTGGCTATCCTCGAGGAAATCGTCCGGCATGCTGAAAAAAATCCCGGCTGGCTTGACCTCTCCGCCCCGCTCTGAGTTTTTGTCCCTTCATCATGGCCAGCACGCAGCAAGAATTGTCCAAGATTTATCACCGGCGCTTTGTCCGCACCGCCGCCTATCGCAACCGGGTCTGGCGGGTGCTGACCGGAGAATTCTTCAACCGGTGGGTGAAGCCGGAGGCGGTTGTGCTCGACCTGGGCTGCGGCTACGGCGAATTCATCAACAACATCGCCGCCAGCCGGAAATTCGCGATGGACCTGAACCCGGACGCACCCGGACACCTCGCCAAAAATGTCGAGTTCCTGCACCAAGACTGCTCGGCGCCCTGGCCGCTGGCGGAAAACAGCCTCGATGTCGTTTTCACCAGCAATTTTTTTGAGCACCTGCCCGACAAGGACTGCCTGAACCGCACGCTGCAACAGGCCTGGCGTGCCCTGAGACCGGGTGGCCGGCTGATCGCCATCGGACCCAACATCAAATATCTGCACGGAGAATATTGGGACTTTTATGATCATCATGTCTATCTGACCGAAACCTCCCTCGGCGAAGCGATGGAGGTTGAGGGCTATCAGATTGATGTCATCACGCCACGGTTTCTGCCCTTCACCATGGTGGAGGCGCCGGAGTATCCGATGATTTTTGTCCGGCTGTACCTCGCTTTGCCCTGGCTTTGGAAAATTAAAGGCCGGCAATTCCTGCTGATAGCACGCAAGCCGTCCGCCTGATCATGCGCAACGCCTTCGCCAAGCCCCCGCCGGTGGCCACGCCGGCTCCGCTGACACTCTACAGCATCGTTATTCCCGCCCATAACGAGGAAGAGTCCCTGCCGCACACGCTTCAGGATATCTACGCCACCATGGTACGGGAGAAAATACCCCATGAGATCGTCGTCGTGGATGACGGCAGTCGCGACGGCACCTGGGCGGTGCTGCAGGAATTAAAACAAACGATTCCGACGCTGGCACCGGTGCAGAATTTCGGTTCCCATGGTTTTGGCCGGGCCGTGACACTGGGTCTCGCCCACATGAAAGGCGATGCCTGCACCATCATGATGGCCGACGCCTCGGACGCCCCGGCCCATGCAGTCCGCTACTGGCAGGTTTTGAACGAAGGCTGGGAATGCGTCTTCGGCAGCCGCTTTGTCAAAGGCGGTGAGGTGATTGATTACCCAAAGATAAAATTGCTGGTCAATCGGCTCGCGAATTTTTTGGTGCGGATTGGTTTCAATATTCCCCTGAATGATACGACCAACGCCTTCAAAGCCTACCGCCGGACCGTGATTGAAGGTTGCCGTCCCTTCCTCGCCCCGCACTTCAATCTCACGGTGGAAATACCGCTCAAGGCGATTGTCCGAGGCTACTCATGGACGGTCATCCCCATCTCCTGGCAAAACCGCAAACACGGCACGGCCAAATTAAAAATCAGCGAAATGGGCAGCCGTTATTTCTTTATCTGCGCCTATCTCTGGCTGGAGAAGTACTTCAGTCGCGGTGATTACCGCAGGAAATAGAACGCGGCAATAAACGGCTTTGACCCGTTGCAAGATCATGTGCCTAGTAGCGCCTCTATGATCTATCTTCTTGGTGGTTCCGGTTTCGTGGGTTCGGCTTATCAGTCCATGTTGCAACGCAAAGGTCTTCCGTTCCGCAATCTGCGCCGGGCCGAATTCGACTACACCAATCAAGCGGCACTGACCGGGCTGCTCCGCCGCGAGAAGCCCGACTTCCTCATCAATGCGGCGGGCTATACCGGGAAACCCAACGTCGACGCCTGCGAACTTCACAAAGCCGACTGCATCATGGGCAATGCGGTATTACCGGGCATCATCGCCCAGGCTTGCACGGACGCCGGCGTGCCTTGGGGCCATGTCTCCTCCGGCTGCATCTACACCGGCTCGCGTCCCGATGGCACGGGCTTCAGCGAAACCGACACCCCAAATTTCAGTTTCCGCACCAACAACTGCAGCTTCTACTCGGGCACCAAGGCGCTCGGCGAAGAAGTGCTGGCCAGCTATTCCAACGTCTTCATCTGGCGCCTGCGCATTCCTTTCAACAACATCGATTATTCCCGCAATTATCTGACGAAGCTGATCCGCTACAACACCCTGCTGGAAGCGGAGAACTCCATCTCGCAGCTTGAAGAATTTGTTGAGTCCACTTTCGCCTGCTGGGAAAAACGCGTCCCCTTCGGCATCTACAACATCACCAATCCGGGCCACGTCACCACCCGCGAAGTGGTGGACCTGATCAAGAAAACCGGCGTATCGAACAAAAACTTTCAGTTCTTCAAAGACGAATCCCAGTTCATGACCCTCGCCGCCAAGACTCCCCGCTCCAACTGCATCATGAACTCCTCCAAGCTCGCGTCCGTCGGCATCAAGATGACCGAAGTGCACGAAGCCGTCGAACGCGACCTGCGCCGCTGGGTGAAAGCCTCCGCCTGATTTTATTTCCCATGAACATCCTCGTCACCGGCGGCGCCGGCTTTATCGGCAGCAATCTCGTTCGTCTCCTTGTCACCACCACCGAACACACGGTGCTGAATGTCGATGCCCTCACTTATGCCGGCAACCGGCACTCGCTCGACGACCTCGCCACCAATCCACGCTACCGTTTCGTCCACGCCGATATCTGTGATGCCGCCGCCATGGGCAAACTCTTCGCCGGGTTCTCCCCCGATTGGGTGATGCACCTCGCGGCCGAAAGCCACGTCGACCGCTCGATTGATGGCCCGGGAGCATTTATTCAGACAAATGTCGTGGGCACCTTCACTCTGCTCCAAGCCGCCCGCGGACACTTCGAAAAGCTCACCGGCGCAGCCAAGGACCGCTTCCGCGTTCTCCACGTTTCGACCGACGAAGTGTATGGTTCCCTTGGCGAAACCGGTTTTTTCACCGAGCACACGCCCTACGATCCGCACTCGCCCTATTCCGCCAGCAAGGCCGCCTCCGACCACCTCGCGCGCGCCTGGGCCGATACCTTCAAGCTCCCGGTGCTCGTCACCAACTGCTCCAACAATTACGGACCCTACCAGTTTCCGGAGAAACTCATCCCCGTCGTCATTCTCAAGGCTCTCCGCGGCGATCCCATCCCGGTCTATGGCAAGGGAGAGAACATCCGCGACTGGCTCTATGTGGTCGATCACGCCGAGGCGCTGCACACCGTCATCGCCAAGGGAAAACTCGGGGAGACCTACAATATTGGCGGCAACAACGAGCGCAAAAACATCGATCTCGTCCGCCTGCTGTGCTCGCTCCTCGACGAACTTCGTCCGCGCGCTGACGGCAAGAAATACGAATCCCAGATAACCTACGTCACCGACCGCCCCGGCCACGATCTCCGTTACGCCATCGACGCCACCAAGATCAAGCGTGAGCTCGGCTGGACGCCGAAGCAGGACCACACTTCCGGTTTCCGCCAAACGGTCCAATGGTACCTCGACCATCAAGCGTGGTGGAAAGGCATCCTCGACGGTTCCTACAAACTGGAACGATTGGGCCAAGCCTGATCGTCGAATCGCTCCCTCCGTTCTCCCCAACACAACCTTTATTTTCCCATGCAACGCAAAGGAATCATTCTCGCCGGCGGCTCCGGCACTCGTCTCTACCCCCTGACCATTGCTGTCTCGAAGCAGCTTATGCCCGTGTACGACAAGCCGATGATCTATTATCCGCTGTCCGTGCTAATGCTCTCCGATATCCGCGAAGTGCTCATCATCTCCACGCCGCAGGATTTGCCGCTCTTTCGGAAACTTCTCGGTGACGGTGCCAATCTCGGCATGAAGTTCAGCTACGCCGAACAGCCCAGCCCCGACGGTCTCGCCCAAGCCTTCCACATCGCTGGTGACACTGGTTTTCTCACCGGCCAGGAAACCTCCGCCCTCGTCCTCGGTGACAATCTTTTCTACGGCGCGGAGTTCGTGAACTCCCTCGCCGAGGCCGGTGCCCGGACCGACGGCTCCACCATTTTTGGTTATCATGTCGCGAATCCCGCCGCCTACGGTGTGGTCGAATTTGCGAAGGACGGTCGCGTGCTTTCCCTCGAAGAGAAACCCGTCCGGCCCAAATCCAACTACGCTGTTCCCGGGCTTTATTTCTACGACAAAGATGTCGTCGCGATGGCCCGCTCGCTCAAGCCCTCGCATCGTGGTGAACTCGAAATCACGGATCTCAACCGCCTCTATCTCGAGCGCAACAAACTGCATGTCGAGCTCTTTGGCCGTGGCACCGCCTGGCTCGACACCGGCACGCACGACTCGCTCATCGAAGCCGCCCAATTCGTCAACGTCCTCGAGAACCGCACCGGCCTGAAGATCGCGTGCCTGGAGGAAATCGCCTATAAGAAAAAGTGGATCGACCGCACCGGCCTCGAAGCCAACATCAAGAAACTCGGCAAATCGTCCTATGGCGAATACCTGAAGCGGCTGCTGACGTAATTGGATTGATGGTAGGGCGCGACCGCTGGGCGCGCCGTAAAATGTACGCGGTAGGCCCGGCGCGCTGCTGCGCCAAAGCATTAGGGCATACCGCAGTTTATCACCCACCGCCGGGCTTGCGGTCACTTTCACTTTCACTCTGACTTCGGCCCGATGCTACGTTTCGTCGTCCGCCGCCTGCTGCAACTCGTCCCGGTGCTGTTTATCATCGTGACGCTCACCTTTTTCATGGTGCGTTTCGTGCCGGGCGGACCGTTCACCGCCGAGAAAGCGCTTTCGGCTGAAGTCCTGAAACAACGTAACGCCTACTATGGCCTCGATCAGCCGCTCGGACGGCAATATCTGAGATACTTGGGACATTTGGCGCAGGGAGATTTGGGTAGCTCCAAGAAATACACCAGCCAGACAGTCAGCGAGATCATCGCCGCCAAACTGCCCGCTTCGCTCGAACTGGGCGGACTGTCGCTCCTAGTTGCGCTGGGCTGCGGTTTGCCGCTGGGCATTCTCGCCGCCGCACGCCGCAATACCTGGCTCGACTCCCTTTGTTCCTTCACCGGGTTGATCGGGATCTGCGTGCCAACGTTCGTCCTTGGACCAATCCTTGCGCTGGTGTTCGGCATCTACCTCAAATGGTTCAATGTCTCCGGCTGGGAATATGCCGACGACCGCGTGTTGCCGGTGCTCACCCTCGGCATCGTTTACGCCGCCTATCTCATGCGCCTCACCCGCGGCGGCTTGCTGGAGGTTCTAAACCAAGACTACATCCGCACCGCCCGGGCCAAGGGAGCCAGCGAGACCCGCATCATTTTCCGGCACGCCCTGCGCGGTGGACTGACGCCGGTGGTTTCCTATCTCGGTCCGGCCATCGCCGGCATTCTCACGGGATCGTTCATCATCGAAACCGTCTTTCAAATTCCCGGACTCGGCCGCGAATTCGTGAACAGCGTGACCAATCGCGACTACGAACTCATTACGGGACTGGCGCTGCTTTATGGTGCCATGACGGTGCTCTGCAATCTGGCGGCCGACATCGTGCAGGTGTGGCTCAACCCCAAGCTGCGATTTGAGTAACATGGCCGCCGCTCTCACTCCGACAACCACACCGGTAGCAACCGACACCGGCCATTCTCTTTGGTCCGATGCCTGGTACCGGCTGAGCCGGAACCGGCTCGCCGTATTTGGCGGCGTGGTGCTGCTCCTGCTGGCGTTGCTGTGCATCGTCGGCCCGTGGCTTTCGCCGTACAATTACAACGACCAGGTGCTGGCCAACGCGTTTGCCCGGCCCAGTTTCACCCATTGGCTCGGCACGGATGAGCTCGGCCGCGATCTGCTGGTGCGTGTCATGATCGGTGCCCGTATCTCGCTTGGCGTGGGACTCTGCGCCATGCTGGTCGCCCTCACGATTGGCGTGGTCTATGGCGCCATCGCCGGCTATGCTGGCGGAAAACTGGACAGCGCGATGATGCGCATTGCCGATATCATCAATTCCCTGCCGCTTACGTTGCTCGTGATTCTTCTCATGGCTTTTTTCGGCCGGGATATCTACCTGCTCTTTGTCGCGATCGGCGCCGTGGAATGGATCACGATGTCGCGGATCGTTCGCGGTCAGGTGCTGTCTTTGAAGAAAATGGAGTATATCGAAGCCGCCCGCGCCCTCGGCTATTCGTCCGCCCGGATTATTTTCCGCCATCTGCTGCCCAATCTTCTCGGACCCGTGATTGTTTATGCCACGCTCACCATTCCAGCCGTCATGCTCCTGGAAGCGTTCCTCAGTTTCCTCGGCCTCGGCGTCCAACCGCCGATGAGCTCATGGGGCACGCTCATCAAGAAAGGCGCCGAAACGATGGAGGAATCCTGGTGGCTCCTGGTGTTCCCCGGCTCGCTCTTCTCCCTCACCCTGCTCTCGCTCAACTTTCTCGGCGACGGCCTGAGAGATGCGCTCGACGTCCGGACGGCGAAGGATTAA
>CAZIQP010000018.1:24028-40941 GCA_964541315.1 uncultured Opitutaceae bacterium | reverse complement strand
ACCATGTGGTTGACCTGCGTGGCGTGGCTGCGGGCGACGAACGTGGCGCCGCTGTTGATGAGCGTGCGCATCGGATTGATGGGCTGGTCAAACGCGCCCCATGGATCGGTCTTGGATTTGAAACCGATGGGCGAGGTGGGGGACGTCTGCTTTTTTGTCAGGCCATAAACGGAGTTGTCCATGATGACATAGGTCATCCGCGGATTCTTGCGCGCGGTGTGGACGAGATGATTGCCGCCGATGGAGAAACCGTCGCCGTCGCCACCGAAGACGAAGACATGGAGATCATCGCGGCCGAGACTGATGCCGGCGGCAAAGGGCAGGGATCGGCCGTGGATGTAGTGGCCGCCATGGGTGTTGACGAAGTAGGGGAAACGGGACGAGCAGCCGATGCCGGCGAAGGTGACGATTTTTTCCTGTGGATAATTCAGTTTCTCAAGAACCTTGTAGAAGGACGCGAGCACGGCAAAATCGCCGCAGCCGGGGCACCACGTGGGGTGGTCGGCGGTGAGCGCTTTCTTGGTGAGGGGTGCGCCTTGGACAGGGATGGGAGTGGGGAGAGTGGCGGTGGCGGACATGGGAGGAGAAAGTAGTGAGTAGCGGGTAGTGTGAGTAGGACGATTGGCTTAGCTGCGGGTGAGGGTGGCGAGGATGCTGTGTTTGCGCATGCCGGCGGTGGTGTCGGCGAGCCCGAGGTGTTGGGCAACACGCTCGACAATTTCGCTGACCTTGTAAGTGAGGCCGTCGGTCTTGGTGATGCTGGTGATGGCGGGATTGCAGTAACGGCTGCGCAGGAGCGTGGCGAGCTGACCGTAACCATAAAGACCTTCGTCGTTAAGTTCGACGACAAGGACGTGCTTGTAGCGGACGAAAGTTTTTTCGAGACCGGGAGCGAGCGGGTGAATATGGCGGATCTGCATATGGCCGACTTTGGCACCGGCTCCGCGCAGGCGGGTCATGGCTTCGCGAATGGGGCCGTAGGTGCAGCCCCAGCCGACCAGCAGCACATCGCCGGATTCGTCGCCAGCCAGTTCCGGGGCGGGGAGCGTGGCGGCCAAGGTCTTGAGTTTCTCGCGGCGCTTGGCCGTCATCTTCATGTGCAGACCGGGATTGGCGGTTGGGTGGCCGAACTCGTCATGCTCCAGACCCGTGACGGTCGGGTATTTGCCCGAGGTCATGATCGATCCAGGAGGCGCGTGCTGGGTCAGGTGGTCGAGTGGATACGGTTTGAATGAAGGATCGCGCGGACGGGTGTCGGGTTTGGCCTCTACCATCAGCTTGGGCAGATCCGGTTCATCAAACGCCTCAATGCGTGTGCCGATGGCCTGATCGGTGAGGATGAGCACGGGTGTGCTGTAGTCCCGGGCGATGCGGCCGGCCTCGAGGGCGAGGTGGAAACAGTCTTCGACGTTTTTCGGCGCGAGGACAACGCGGGGGCAATCACCGTGACTGCCGTAGATGGCCTGCATCAGGTCGCTCTGTTCAATATTTGTCGGCATGCCGGTCGAAGGGCCGCCGCGCTGGACGTTGACAACAATAAGCGGCATCTCGGCCATGGTGGCCCAGCCGAGGGCTTCCATCTTGAGCGAGAGGCCGGGTCCGGAACTGCCGGTCATGGCGAGGTGGCCGCTATAGGCAAAGCCCAGAGCAGTGGAGATGGCGGCGATTTCGTCCTCGGTTTGCACGAAGATGCCGCCGTACTTGGGCAGTTCGGTGCGGAGGGTTTCCATGATCGAGGACCATGGGGTGATGGGATAACCGGCTCCGTAGCGCACTCCCGCAGCGAGGAGACCGTAGGCGAGCGCGGAGTTGCCGTCGGTGGTGATTTGGGGACGCGTGCCGGCGGTGGCGGCGGGTTTCGCCAACCGGAAAAGGCAGTGGCGCAGATTTTCCGCCGGATAAGCGTAGCCGGCGTCGAAGGCGAGGAGGGCGTTGCGGACGATGTCTTCGTTTTTGCCACCGAAACGTTCGCGGATGAGCTGGGTCAGTTTCGGCACGTCGAGATCAAACATGCGGGCGAGCAGGCCGAGCACATAGATGTTTTTTCCTTTCTCCTTGGCGGAACCGCCCACGGCTTCGATGGTGGCATTGGTGATTGGAATGGCGACGGCGGTCACTTCCTTGTCGTCGGGATTGGGTGTGACATGATCGCTGTCGTAGAGGAGGACGCCGCCGGGGCGAAGTGACGAGCGGTGGTTTTCATAGCTGTGCTGGTAGAATGCCACGAGCACATCGGCGCGATCGCCGGCGGAGAGGATTTCCCCGGAGCCCATGCGGACTTGAAATATTGAGGGACCTCCTGAGATGGTGGAGGGAATCGTCATGTACGTCATGACTTCCTGGTCGGATCGGCCGGCGAGGCGGGCAAGGAAACCGCCGATGGCCTGAATGCCGTCCTGAGAGTCACCGGCGAGGCGGATGACAATATCAGATATCGTGTTGGTTGGAGCTGAACCGGAAGACTCTCCGGACGCGGGCGAGGGAGGTAAGATCATGGGAAAGGAAGAAGCCAGGTCGCAGCCTAGGGGTAGATGCGGCCGAGCAAAATATAGGTCATTATCGACACAAATACGAGCTCAGGTTCCTCCGATAGCATGTTGAGATATTTGATCTTCAGAAACTTATTCTGGGAAACCGCAGTATTAGATATTTTGTGCCTAAGGGCTGGCTGATTTTGCAGAGCCAAATGCTATCGTTGGGAAAATTCGGTGAGTGGCGAAGATCGACTCGTATCGGCGGGTTTTTTACCGGGAAAAGACCCACGAGTGGGGTCAGAAAATTGTAACGAAGCTGTTTTTCCGCGAATCCACGCTACATCACGGGATCGTCGCACCGATATACAGGATTGTATGGCGGATACTGCACCAGCGGCTTCCGCCAAGCGCCATGACCAATCTAGATCCAGTGGTTTTTCGGGAGCTTCCGGTGATTCAAAAGATCATTTCCGACGAAACATGGCTGGAAGGTGAACGCCGCGGCGGGTATGTTTCGCCGCAGGACCCTGTGGTACAGGACCGGGTCTGCGACATTATCATGAGCATTGGCGGAAAACTTCGGGAAACATTTCAAGTACAGGATGCGGTGCAATCTTGTGCCGTGGTTGTGGCAGATCATTTCCGGGCGGCCTGATCGGTCGGCGGATTCATCGCGCGGCTAAGAAGGGATGAGAACAAAGGTGGTGTTATGCAGAGTAACCATTCGCTCCGATGAAAAACACCCTGACCAGTTTGATTGCATTGTGCGCTCTCGCGGCTGCCACCCAGGCGACCGCTGCCCTTGAATCCATCCGCGTCGAAACCACCCATATGCCCCAAATGCCGGTTTCATTGCTGCAGCGTGGTGTAACCGAAGGCAGAGTGGTGGTGGCCATCGACATCAACGCCGAGGGCAAGTTGGCCGATTATCTCGTGGTGGGTTATACGCACGAGCCTTTGGTGAATCCGATCATCGACGCCTTAAAGGAATGGCGCTATCAACCGGCCCGCAGAGATGGTGTGCCGGTGCCGGCCCAGATTGAGCTTACGGTCACAATGTCGGCCGTGGGTTTGGTGGTCAGCCATACCGGTGAGGAAATGGTGGAAACATTCCTGGATCGGCTGATGGGTGATCAACTGAAGTATCGGCCCAGCCACCCCGGTGAGATCGACCGGGTTCCCGTTCTCACCCGCAGCGTGGCACCCAGGTACGCGGAAGCAGCCCTGAAACAGGGAGTGCGCGGCAAAGTGCAGGTGCATTTCTACATCGACGAAAATGGTGCCGCCCGCATGCCGGCGATTGACCACGCCGATGATCCCTATCTTGCGGCAATCGCCGTTGCCGCGGTGCGCGAATGGAAGTTCGAGCCGCCGACCGCCAGGGGCCAGCCGGTGATGGTGGAGGCCTCGCAGGAATTTAAATTTGGCGAAGGCCGTTAAACGCCCACCGGACGTTCGGACCGACCAACATGTTATGGATCGCGCCGGCTCACCCGGGCCGGCGTTTGCTTTTTCAACCTACAGGATCTCGGCGTGCAGTCGGTCGATCAGCTCCATATTCCGCAGGGTTTCCTCCATGGTGAGCAGGGGCTGGCGTTTGTGCAGGATCGCATCGGCAAAGTCCTCGAACTGCAACTGGTAGCGGTCGCTTTCGGGTACAGGGATATCGCGGCGCTTGTCGCCTACCGTCATGATCATGCTCCCGGTCACGCCGAAAAACGTGGCGGGAATTTCCAGCGAGCCGTGGGCTCCGATGATTTCGGAAAAGACCCGGAGCTGGGCGTTGAATCCGCTGTGCAACGCGGCGACGACTCCGCCGGGATAGCGGATCAGCGCGGAGAAAAGTTCATCGATCCCGTTTTCCTGCACACATTGGACGGACAGGGATTCGGCGCGCGGCCCTTTGCCAGGGGCGCTTTTGGTGATTTCGTCCATCACCATGCCGATGAAGTTGACCGGATAGCTGCCCACATCGTAGAGCGAACCGCCGCCGAGCCCCTGATTCCGGCGGACATCTCCGGGCCGGTTGAGCAGGAAACGGAATTGCGACTGGATGAATTTGATCTCGCCCAGTTTGCCGCTGCGCAGCAGTTCACGGACCTTGATGGTGCGCGCGGAGTAGCGGTACATGAAGGCTTCCATCAAAATCACGCCGTTGGCCCGGCAGGCGGCGAGCATCTCGCGACCTTCGGCGGCGTTCAGCGCGATGGGTTTTTCGCAGAGCACATGTTTACCATGCTCGGCCGCCTTGATCGTCCACTCCTTGTGCAGGGCGTTGGGCAGCGGGTTGTAGACCGCGTTTACCTCGGGATCGCGCACGAGTTCATCGTAGCTGGCGTGAAGGCGTGGCGGGTTGTGTTTGGCCTGGCACTCGGCGAGCTTGGCGGCGTCGCGCGAAGCAAGGGCGTGAAACACCCCGTTGGATGAGCGCTGGATGGCGGGGATGCCCTCGTTGCGGGCGATGCGCGCCCATCCGAGCACCCCCCAGCGGATTTTTGGTTTCTTGGCCGGCATGCACGCATTGCTAATTGTTTCGCTCCCAAAAGCCACTTGGATTTTCAGGAAATTAAATCGTTTTCCGGGATGATTGGCGAAGCTGCAAACCCGGCTTGCTTGCCGGCGCGGGGTGGCTCAAGTTGGCCGGCTGCCCATGGCCTCCCTGCTCACATTACTCGACCTCACCCTCCACTTTGGCGGCCCGGCGATCCTGGAAAAAGTCAACTTCCAGATCGATGCGGGCGAACGCGTCTGCCTGCTCGGACGCAACGGCGCGGGCAAATCCACGCTGATGAAGCTGATCGCCGGCGAAATGAAGCCGGATTCGGGCGACGTCTTCCGTCCGCCCGGTGCCGTCTACACGCGGTTGACGCAGGAAGTTCCGACCGATCTTACCGGCTCCGTGCACGATATTGTCTACAGCGGCCTGCGTCCGAACGACGACCATCACGAGGAAGACTGGGAGCGTGATGTGCGCGTCGAGGATCTTATCGCCGCGATCCGTCTGCCGTCCCACCAGGAGTTCTCCGCGCTATCCGGTGGTTTGAAACGCCGAGCGTTGCTCGCCCGGGCTCTCGCGGGACAGCCCGACCTGCTGTTGCTCGACGAACCGACCAACCATCTCGATCTCGAATCCATTCTCTGGCTGGAGGAATTTCTCCTTGAGAAAAAACCGACGCTTTTCTTCGTCACACATGATCGCGCGTTTTTGCGCCGGATCTCCACGCGCATCGTCGAGCTCGATCGTGGCCGGCTGGCCGGCTGGGCCTGCGACTACGACACCTACCTTGTCCGCAAACAGGAGGTGCTCGAAGCCGAAGAGAAACAACGCGCCGCCTTCGACAAAAAACTCGCCCAGGAAGAAGAGTGGATCCGTCGCGGTGTGAGGGCGCAACGCTCACGGGCTTCCGCCCGTATCCACGCCTTGCAGGACATGCGCGCCGCCGCGCGCGCGCGCCGGGATCGCACCGGCAGTGCCACGATCAAGGTTACCGAAGCCGAACGCACAGGCGTGAAAGTCATCGAAGTGGAAAACATGACCTACGCTTGGTCCGATGGCCGGCCGCTTGTGAAGAATTTTTCCACCATCATCCAGCGCGGCGAAAAGATCGGCATTCTCGGGCCAAACGGCGCCGGCAAGACGACGTTGATCAAACTCCTGCTCGGACAGCTCGCGCCCACTTCCGGCACGATCAAACACGGCACCAAAATGGAGGTCGTCTACTTCGACCAACTGCGCGCCCAGATCGACGACAACAAAACAGTCGCGGACAACATTGCCAACGGCAACGAGACTGTAACCATCGACGGTCGCACCCGGGCGGTCATCAGTTACCTGCAGGATTTTCTTTTTGAGCCGGCCCGCGCTCGCACACCTGCGCGCGTGCTTTCCGGCGGGGAACGCAACCGTCTTCTGCTGGCCCGGCTGTTCACGAAGCCCGCGAATGTGCTCGTGCTCGACGAACCGACCAACGATCTCGATGCAGAAACACTCGATCTGCTTGAGGATCTGCTCGTCGAGTTCCAAGGCACGCTGCTGCTCGTCAGCCACGATCGCGAATTTCTCGACGAGGTGGTCACCAGCACGCTCGTGTTCGAGGGCGATGGCCGTCTGGGCGACTATGTGGGCGGCTACTCCGACTGGCAGACCGAGAAAAAGAAAGTGGCGGCAAGGGCGGCGATGCCAGGCGGAGCCCGGTCGCCGGACGGGCTTGCCAACGCAGCGGGGAAAAACCTGTCCGGAGGCCAGGTTCCACTTGCCAAACAGAAAAAACTTTCCGGCAAAGAGCTGAAGGAACTTGAGACCCTGCCGGCGAAAATCGAAATGCTCGAAAAAGAGCAGGCGGAACTGACGGCCAAGCTTGCCGATCCAGCCTTCTACAAGAACGAGGCGGCGAAATTTGTCACCGTGAAATCCCGGCTCGAAACGCTGGAGAAAGAACACGCCAAGGCCTTCGCCCGCTGGGAGGAGCTGGAAGCCGCCACCGGCAGGCTGTAAGCGATAAGCAACAAGTTAAAAGCTCCGGTTTCCGTCTTGTTACGGCATGGAGAAGGCAGCCTGCCCCTCGGCGCACAAAGCTTACGAATGTGCCTTACGTCTTCGCGCTGTTGTCGCACTTGATGTGCGTGCGGCGGCGTTGGGCGGTGTAGTTTCGGATCTGGGCGCTGTAATTCGAATTGAACGGAATCCTGGCGTTCTGCGGATTTTTAACCGCGAGATCTTCGTTCGCGGCCGCAGTGGCGATGAGCAGCAGCAGCTCGGCTTTTTCGGGCAGGCGGGTGGCCGGGAAGCCGGCATGGGCAGCCAGCCAACGGATGGTCAGCAGGAGAGGAGTGGGCGCAGAGTCAGTCACCGGGGCAGGTTCGACAAGGCGCAGCCATGAGTCAAACTGTGTTATCTGGCCTGATTCCCGCCGTTGCACATCACGGCACGCGGACAAGGAGCACCGGGCTAGACGCTGGGCTGCAGGCTGCTTTCCACGGGGGCGGTCGGGCCGGGTTGCACGAGATAGGAGCGGACGCGTTCCTGCGTGGTGAAACCGAGGGGTGTGCCTTGGCTGGCCTGTTCGTGCAACAGCACCTGCATTCGTTGAGAGAGATCGTTGCGGTCTTTTCCGGTGAGATACTGTTGCAGCTCCGGGCAATATTCGTGGTAGGCGCCATGAGCGAACCATTGGAAACAGTTCACGGTGTTGACCGCATTGGAGTAGTGATCGATGAACGGCTCCAGCAGCATGCGCTCGACCAGCATCAGAAATTCCGGCGGCTTGATCGGCTTGCAGAGACAGGCATTCACTCCGGCCTTGAGCAGGCGATTGACGAGGGCGGCGTCCATGGAACCGCTGACAGCAATGATCGGGAGCTCGGACGGTGATTTTTTCTGCCGCAATGGCACGATGAGATCGAGGGCGTCACCTTGGGGGAACAGAAAATCGGTGATTACGAGATCATAGTTGCTTTGATCCAGCAGCACGTTGCCCGCCCGGGGGGTGGGGGCGATGACGACTTCGTTTTTTCCGCTAAGAATGCGCCGGACGATCAACTGGGACGTCACGCTGTCCTCGATGTAGAGAATGCGTTTCATAGGCCTGCGTGGTGCGGTGAAGCGGGGTGGGGCATTTCTGGCGTAAGGACCTTATTCATGCTTCAACTGAATGTCCGCGACAAGACGGTGGCTGCCACAGTCGAATTGAAAGATGTGCCGCGTGGCCGACTTGAGGGAGACGACTTCCAGATTATTGCCGCGCACGACGGTGGGGAGCGTCAGCTTGCAGGGGAAGCCAATGTCGCAGAGAGCGTTTTTAAAACCTCCCACGGTCATGTTGGTGATCTCACCGATGACGTCGCGCACGACTTCGTCGCCGCTCATGGTCACCTCATTACGTGACATGCCCAAAATCTCGCTCGCGGCGTGCGACGCAAAATCATCAGGAATGCACAGGTAAACGACACCGTTGATCTCGCCTTCAAAACCAACGCTGCCAAAAACATAAACCTTGTCCTTAAAACCTGTGTAGGCCGCTTCGGCGGTTCTTTCCACAAAGCTCGCGTCCTGTCGGATCATCGTCGAGCAAACATTCTTGATCGCCTTGATTATGAAATCCTGAATGTGCGTGTCGGTGATGGTCTGGGATACGGCCATAGTGAGGGTCAGTGGTTGCATTCATACTATCGGGCAAATCTGACAACGCTTGAGAAGAAACTAAGTTGAGCTTCAACCACTTAAGTTTCGGCTAAAACGCGGGAATTCAGGGTGAAAGAAAGGCTGGCGAATAAATCGGGCTATATCCTGAGCCTGTGCACCTAAGCGATTTTTTCATAAGTCCGGGGCGGAGCGGCCCCCCATTCGTCAACGGCAGGCATCCAAGCGGGCTTATTGTCGATTATAGCCAGCGAACACTTTTGTGGTTCGCTGGCTGATGAGAACACGCGGTTTTACCGGTTTGGATGAGATTTTACGAGTTCGGCCGCAATGGCTGGCTCGGCCCCGAGGGTACCGACCAATTTTTTCAAATAGGCGGGATCGCTGGCGTTGCGTGCGGCAAGGGCAGCCTGTTCTTGCCTACCCCGAATATCGAGACGCATCGCGACGTCGACATAATTGGGCCGAGCGAGGAATTTCTCCAAGTAGGCGGACTGGCTTTCGGCCAGATGCATATCGATCGTGCGCTGGGCTTCGAGCCGGGCATGATACCAGTCGCTGGCCAGCAGGGATTCTCGGGTGAAGAGAGCGCGGAACGCCGGAGCATCCGCCTTGTGCCCTTCCCAAGTGCCGTCACGCATGATGTACAGCAAGGCCCGCAGCGGCGGGCAGGCAGTCTCGACCGAGCCGTCGGAAAAATAATGCTCCGCCGCTTTGCGCATGGCGGCGACGATGTTGTCCACTCCGTCGGCAAAGACGGCGAGATCCTGTTTTTCCGGCTGGAGGAATTCCTCATCGAACACGCTGCTCGGATTGCCCAGCACCCGGCCGCAGAAGGTCTGCACGTAGCGGGCGGTGATGCGCCACCCCAGGCGGCTGGCCAGCACCTGCCGGCCTTCAAATTCAAAATCCTCGCATTTTTCAAGGTGCCCGCCGGCGATCAGGTTCGCGGGTTCGCGCTCGGTCGGCGTCATGCGGCACCAGATTTCGGGCACCAGCAGGCTAATGTCGTGATCCACACGGTGACGGGGGCCAACCCAGCCTGCGGCGGTGGAGAAAACCGGCAGTCCGGTCAGAATGTATGAGGTGATCGCCGCGTTGAGATCGTAGATCGGCGGCAGGGCGTTGAACGGGCCTTTGGTCAGCGCACCTTCGGAGCCGACTCCGGTGGTCGAGGGCGATTTGCCTGTGAGGCTGGCGATGAGGTCCATGAACGCTTCGGGGACTTCCTGATAATGGATCGGGCCGAAGACGCAGAGCGGGCGGATGCCGGCTTCAGGTGGATTCAGCCGGCGGCCCATCAGCACGGAGCCCACAGGGAAGGGCGCGGGCGAATCAGCGGCGAGCCGGCGATAGAGTCTGGCGCCGGTCTGGGCAATGTAGGTGGACCGTGGGTCTTCAAGATCCGGTCGGTTTTGCAGATAGCGCGGATTCTTGGAAGGTTTGCCGTCGACAATGCGCGGGTGAGACGGAGAGACCAGATAGGCGGGACCGTCGGTCGAAAGGAATTTCTCAAACGCGGCTTTCATCGGTTCAGTGAACGCCTCAAAACCGAGCGCGTCCTCCACCACCGTGCGTGCGTTGTCGCGGGTGAGCGGTTCGTAGTTGGAGAAAAAATGACCGGTGCGGGCAAAATCGCGTTCGGTGCGCCGGTCGTAGCCGCGGACGATCGCATCGTCGGGCCGTTGGAAGAGCCGCAGTTCGCAGTTGTGGACAAATTTGAGCGACGGCTGGGCCACCCAGGCTGGCAGGCCGGGCACCTGTTCACGGGGAGCGACGGTGGAGGCGGTGATGTCATCCTCGACCTGGATTTTTTCCGCGGGGAAAAAATCGGAACGCAAAGTGAAGGTGCGCCAGCCACCTTCGCGGGTGTAGCCAACGCGCAGATAATGGGTGAGCAGTTTTTCCGTATTGTGCTTCAGCTCGTTGCCGGGACGGGCGTTGATAGTATCGACGCTGAATTGCTTGCGCCAGTCCGCACCCCATTCCGGTTTGTAGAGCCGCTTCAGGAGCAGCACGAGATCGCGGATGGAGCGGGGGATGGTGCTCAGCCATTGGTTGTACTCCTCGGTAAAATCCGGGCTGCGGCTGAGCAGTTTGACCACGGAGCCGAGCGAGCGCTCCGGACTGAGGATGTGGCGCGCCCGCACGACATTGCTCTTGGGGTGGTGAAAACGTTTGGTGTAATCGCGATTGAGAATGGCTTCGACGGCATCGAGATCGTGGGAAAGATCGCTGACGAACACCGGGCCGGCGAACATGGCGTCGGCGATCGGTTTAGATATTTCGGATTTGCCGCCGCCGGAAACGGTGCAGGGCTTGTGGCAGAGGAGGCCTTCGGCATCGGTGCCGCGCAGGCGCCAACGTCGGCTGGATTCGGGCTTTACCATCTCCACCTTGTAACCGGAGGGCAGCACATGGGTGCGACCGGGCAGAAGCTTGAGCGTCCGTTCCTTCGCGCCGGTGTCGCGCCAGGCGATGAGCTGCGTGCGCAGATCAAACCGTGCGTTCTGCGGCACATAGAGGATGTTGGGAAATTCGCGATCACATGCCCAACCACCGGGCTGGAGCTCGGCCTGGTCGCCCAAGAGCGCGAGGGCCTCCTCGAAGGTGTGCTTCACATTGGGCAGATTGGGATTCAGTTGGAAGTTTTCACCCAGATCCACGCTGGGGAAAACGATGGCGCCGCCGGCGTGTTCCTCCTCGGCCCTGCCGAGCAGGTTGGCGGCGAAACTGATCTGGGTCTTCACCTCCTTTTTGCAGTAACCGAAATAATTGTCGGAGATCAGCGTCACAATCACTCCGGCGGCGTTGCGGACGGTTATCTTGAAGGCGCCACCGTCGTTGTAGAGCTCATCAGGGGATTGCCAGCACATGCCGTCGCGGCGCTGCCGGGCGGTGGCGTCGGCATGGGCCGGCAGACCGACTTCGCGCTTGGTCAGGCTGTTGAGGTGGGGTGCGAGAATGATGCAGCCTGTGTGTCCGGTCCAGTGTTGGGGATCGAGGCCGGCATCATTTTCCGGCAGGTGCGGATCGCCCGCATTGCCGAAGATGCTTTCGACGAAATCGAGGTTGGCCACGAGCGCCCCGGGGGCAAAAAAACGGGTCTCCATCGCCCGCAATGGACTGAAACCAAGCACCGCGGGCACGACCACCGGCCGCAGGTAAAGGGAAACGAAGCATTCGGCCTGAGCCGGCGCTGCGGCGGTAAAAGGAAGGCGGAGCAGTTCCGTCGGCGGGTTGAGCGCGGCAGCCAGCAACCGGCCGAAGACGGCGGCCGGCACCGCCTTCTTATCATCGGGAATCGGCAGCCCGCCTTCGGTGACGTGGAAAATACCTTGGGTGGTGCGTCGATCACTGCGTGGATTGTGCAGCACGCCCTGCCGGACGCGGAGCGAAGCCAGAATGCTGCTGTGATGCTCGTCGCGACCGGGCGGCAGCGAGAGAGCGCGGGCGAGACCGGGACGGTCAAGGACCAGCGAGATGGCGGGCAGGCGCGGGATGGGGCCGGTGCCGGTAAGACAATCGGCAATGAAGCTCTGGATGCGCTGGTCCACCGGGCAAAGGTGGCTGGAGAGGACGCGATCCTTTTCGCGGCTCAGGGTCAGGAAGTGGTCGACAAAATTGGCAAAACTGTCGCCACTGGCAAGGGTGACACCGGGCTGGCCGATCTCATGCAGCTTGAGATTCAGGTAAGCCAGCAATTGCGGGTCCGTGGGTTCTGGTATGGGTGGAAGGTTCTGGAAGCGTGAAGGCATGAAGAAATAGTGCGTCAGGAGAAAATGAACCTCCGATGCACGAAGCAACTGAGTAAGCTATTTTCATTCCGTTTACAGAGGAAATTTATGTCATTAGCTGAAGGCCGTGGTTGGATTATTAAAGTTCCGAAACTGCGGCTTTGAATCTGATCAGGCAGGGCCTGCTGGTTGGCAGTCAGCAACACCATAAAACCCATCACTCAACTCATGGCGGGTTTTCGTCAAACATTGAGCCCTGACGAAGTCAAAAGACACTCCCTATACTTCGCTATCTTTCATGATCTCTCTGTGAACAAAAGGGCGGCGGACCACCGGCGATGAGTGAGGGCGGTTGGATGTTCCAACTGACGAGTTGGTCTGGAATAATTTCTTCTAGATCTGACAATCGCTGATTACAAAAAAAATTCCAAAGGATGATAGCATTCGGAATTCTTCCAATACCTGGAATTAAAAATGTGTGTGCGCTTTGTTTCGGCCAAAATTGAATCAACGCTGACGAAACTTTATTCCCAATAATTTTCGGTGAACTGGATGTGCCTCAGTGTGTTCTACGGCTGGTGGTGGCAATGTGAATAAGTCTGGTGGGTCGGGTTTTGTTTCTTCGCTTGGTTTGGGTCGCGGGAATTTTCTTTTGGAATGTCGCCTGGTCCTCCTCTGCTAGGTTTTTCCCCCATGTACTTCAGTCAGAACTCGTGATACTAATGCGACTCGCAAATTTTATACGGCGTCCCACCACCAGACCAAGTCAGCCCGCTTAAATCGGTTCTGATTTTAACACCGCCTCATCCGGGACGCCGCCTTCTGTCAATCACAGTCGTCCTTTTCTCGTGGGATTTATGCGGCTTCGTCGGCGCAAGATTCCATCGTGCGGCTTACCGCCGCCTTTGCTTGGTGTTTGGTTAAAATCTCAGCGACCAGTCAGTCCTTCCTGCTGCAGCCACGTCCCCCTGTCTGTGTTACTGTCTATCAACCCTTGTCCCCGCGCCCGTCATGTCTTCCTGCCAGCCGTCCGTCAGAAATTTTCCCGTGGTGATGCTCTATGACAATTATGAATCAGTTGGCAAAGCCATGGCCACTTATTCGCAACTCACGCACGAACTCGAAGGTGATTTCCAACCCGATCTGCGTATCTGGCGACTGGATGTCGCCCTTTCCCCCGAATGTTCCGCCGAGGCCAATCGTGACATAGAGGCGGCGGAAGTCATCATCATGACGGTGCATGGTAATGAGCCTTGCCCGCCGGAATTCTTGCACTGGAAAGAGGGGACAGGTGGTGGGGCCGGAGTGCCGCATCGCGCCATCATTGCCATTCTCGAATCAAACGGTGAATCAATCCCGGACACGGATACATGGAGCAGTGTCCTGCGTGGTGTCGCAACGGAGATCCATCCTGAACTGTTCGTCTGCGAGATGGAGGGTGAAGGCAGTGGCGCGCCTTTCAGCACTTATGTGGACGAATCAGAACCGCTGGCCTTGTTGTGAGAGATGTTGAGAAAAATCAGACCGCTGCGGCGAGCAGGGAGTTCAGGTCCAGCGGTTCTGTCATCATGGCCAGTGTGCCATCAGGGGTGCGCGGCCACTGTGATTGCGGTCGATCCCGATAGAGTTCCACGCCATTGCCATCCGGATCGCGCAGATAGAGCGCCTCGCTCACCCCGTGATCCGCTGCGCCGTCGAGCGGGATGCGGGCCCGGTTGAGCCGGCGTAACGCATCGGCCAACGCAATTCGCGTGGGATAAAGGATCGCGACATGGTAAAGGCCGGTTGTGCCCGGGGCGGGCGGCTTCCCGCCGGCACTTTCCCAGGTGTTGAGCCCGATGTGATGATGGTAGCCGCCGGCCGACAGGAAGGCTGCCTGGGAGCCGAAACGCTGGGTCAGTTGAAACCCCAGCACGCCACAGTAAAAATCAAGCGAGCGTTGCAGGTCGGCAACCTTCAGGTGAACATGACCGATGCGCACCGCCGCATCGATGGGTGGATTCTGGTCGGGCATGACAGCCATGCTATGTCATCGCGTCGAAAAGGCAAAGCGCACACCTGCGATTCTGCGGCTCTGGCAAAAAAGCGCGGATGAATCCACCACCCACCGAGCATGGCAGCGCGGCAGTTGCTTTCCTTTTCGAACCGGCTCCTGCTGCGGCGCGACATGGCAGCCGCCGACCGTGCGAGGGAGAAAGATCTCTTTGATTTCTCGCCCGTTGCTTTTACCCTGTGGGCAACACCGATACCGCTCCCATGAAACTCACTCTTCTCTGTGGCACCAATCGCCCGGGCAGCAACACCCGTAAAATTACCGGACAACTGGCCGGGATATACGCTGCGCTGGGGCAGCCGGCGGAGATTCTCGATCTGGCGGAACTGCCGCCGGAAATTTTCCTGCCCGCATCCTATGCAAAAAAACCGGCGGCCTTTGCCCGGTTCAGCGAGGCGATTCTTGCGAGCGATGGCGTGCATATCGTCACGCCCGAATACAACGGCGGTATGCCCGGGGTGCTCAAGTACTTCATCGATATGCTCAAGTTTCCCGAATCATTCGAGCACCGGCCGGTGGCTTTCACCGGCTTGTCGGCCGGCCGGTGGGGCGGATTGCGTCCGGTGGAGCAACTGGCGGCGGTCTTCAGCTACCGTAACGCCCATCTTTTTCCCGGGCGGGTTTTCCTGCCGGAAATCAACGAGCAGCTCTCCCCCGATGGCCGGGTGACGAATGAAGACTCGCTCGATCGGCTCAACACGCAGGCGAAAGGTTTTGTGGCCTTTATTGGAAAACTGCGCTGACCGGGGCGGCCAATATTTCGGGCCAGGCCCCTTGCGCCGGAGCAGTTCGTGGCTAGGATGTGGCCATGAAAATTGGCATCATCGGATCAGGCGATGTGGCCCGGACTTTGGGCGGTGGATTTTTGAAACACGGGCATGCCGTCATGCTCGGCACCCGTGATCCTGCCAAACTGGCGGACTGGGTGAAACAGAACCCCTCAGGCCGGACCGGCGGCTTTGCGGATGTTGCGAAATTTGCCGAGGTCGTGGTGCTCGCCGTCAAAGGCACCGTGGCGGCGGAAGCCGTGCGTGCCGCCGGGGTGGCGAATCTCGCGGGCAAGACCGTGATTGATGCGACCAATCCCATCGCGGATGCTGCGCCGGTGAACGGCGTGTTGCAATTCACCACCAACCTCGGCGAGTCCATGATGGAGCGTTTGCAACGTGAGTTCAGCGGCGTGAATTTCGTCAAAGCGTTCAATTCGGTTGGCGCCGCCAGCATGGTGAATCCGCAGTTCAAAGGCGGGAAGCCCACGATGTTTATCTGCGGTAACAATGACCCGGCCAAGCAGAAGGTGACGGCCATCCTCGATCAATTTGGCTGGGAGACGGCGGACATGGGCAAGGTCGAGGCGGCGCGCGCGATCGAACCGCTGTGCATGCTCTGGTGCATTCCGGGTTTTCTGCAGAACGACTGGGTGCATGCGTTCAAGCTGCTGCGCTGAACGGACGGTCCTTTGGAGCGGTCCGGCCGAATGAGGCAAGGCCTGAAACCGTTATAAAAATCCAGAAAAAAGCCCCGGCGTTGTGCCGGGGCGAAAGAGCATTGCTGGGGAGAAGTGAGCCGGGCGGCCCGGGTCATTTGACGCGGGTGGCTTTCCATTCGGCTTTGGTGGGAGCGCCCCCATCGCGACCGGGGCGTTCGATCGTGCCGGTGATCGTATCGCCCTCGAGCTTGCCCTCGTATTTGATGACAAAAGTGTTGCCGTTGAACTCGCGTTTGACCGCGAATGCTATCGTGCCGTCCTTGAATGAGGCGTCGCTGATGGGGGTATCACCATTGCGGCCGGCCACGGTGCCGGATAGTGCGCCCTCTTTGCTGAGCGTGAGTTGGGCGGTGGTTTCCATGGGCCCGTTGCGACCCTGTGCGGTCCATTTCCAATTGCCAGTGAGGTCGGCGGCGAAGGCGGCGACAGTGAGAACAGAAGCGGCGAGAAACGCCGCGGCGAGATTACGTAGTGTTTTCATGGGGTGGGAAAGGAATTGAGACGGCCACTCCCGACCGGGGTTACTCGGCACGAGCAATGATTTCCACGACGAGCGCCGATCCGTGGAGGGCACGATCTTGGCGCTCATGGAAAATCCAACCGACCCGGCATTGGCCGGGCGGTTTTTATGGTGCGCGCTCATGCCGCGCTGCTGTGACCGCCCATGCCTGGATAGAAGCATAAGGCGAGAAAGTCATGAGGGCGGGCATCAGGCGTTAAGCGGTGAGCGGTAGGCCGGGGATGCTTCACCCTGGGCTGCAGCTTGAAGCTTTTCACTTTGCGCGCCGGGTGAATGAGACGCCGGAGTGCGGGACATGTGGTTTTGGTATTTTTCATGGTGGGAAAAGTTTGGGCTTTTCCCCTCCTGGCCATTGACCGTGGGCCAAAAAAAGCCCCTCCGGTATGGCACCGGAGGGGCTAAAGTCGTTGGACAATTAGAACCTTCGCGGCGCTCTGGTGGCGGAGACGACGGATACAACAATGGCGGACAGGCCAAGCGCGGCTTTAAGCAGTGTTGTAG
>CAZIQP010000018.1:0-23928 GCA_964541315.1 uncultured Opitutaceae bacterium | reverse complement strand
CTTGCCGCAATCAGCTTGTTGGCGGATTCGTCCGTCGGGCTATTCACCACCCATGGTGATATTGGCGCGCCGGCTATCGCCGGCTCGACTACTTACGACTCTACAATCCAGACTTATCGCATGACCGCTGCTGGCGTTAATCTGTGGGGCGCATCCGATCAATTCCAGTATGCCTGGAACAAGATCAAGGGTGACTTCATCGTCCGCGCCCGGGTGGAATTTGTCGGACAGGGCGTCGATCCACATCGCAAGTTTGGGTGGATGGTGCGGTCCACGCTCGAAACAGATTCGGCCTATGCCGATGCCTGCGTGCATGGCGACGGGCTCACTTCATTGCAATATCGGCGCACCAAGGGAGCCATCACCGAGCAGGTTGTCCTCGACATCAGGGGCGGTGATGTCGTCCAGCTCGAGCGGCGGGGGAACACATATGTTTTTTCTTCGGCGCATTTTGGCGAGACGTTTGTGACCGGTGCAATGGCCGACCTCAAGCTGGGCGAGGAGGTGCACGTCGGGTTGTTCCTCTGTTCGCATAACGCGCAGGTGAAGGAAGAGGCGATCTTCAAGGACGTGCGGATCATCCGTCCGCCAAAGACCGGCTATGTGCCTTATCGCGATTATATCGGCGCTCAACTGGAAATCCTCAGCGTTTACACGGGCAAACTGGAAATGGTCCACAGTTCGCCCGAGCAGTTCGAGGCGCCGAATTGGATGCAGGATGGCCGGACGATTTTGCTCAACGTCAGCGGGCCTGGTCCGAACAAGGGCCATCTCAAAACCTACGATCTCGTCACCGGAAAGAGTGCGCCATTCGACACCGGTTTTGCCACGAAGAACAACAACGACCATGTCCCTGCCTTTGACGGGAAGCAACTGGCGATCAGCCATCACAGCGCCGACGACGGTGGCCGGTCGGTGATTTATAGATTGCCCGCGACCGGTGGCGCCCCGGTGCGCGTCACGCCCAAGGCACCCTCGTATCTCCATGGTTGGTCACCTGACGGACAGTGGCTCGTTTACACCGGCGGCCGCAAGCCGTCGGCTGAAGGTCCCGACAAATATGATATCTACAAAATTTCGATCAACGGGGGTGAAGAGATCAGGCTCACCGATTCGCCCGGCTTGAGCGATGGCCCGGAGTTCTCGCCGGATGGAAAATACATCTACTTCAATTCGACTCGCACCGGTCTCATGCAGCTTTGGCGGATGAAACCCGACGGTTCCGGCCAGGAGCAGATCACAAACGACGCATTCAATAACTGGTTTCCGCACGTTTCGCCGGACGGGAAGTGGATCGTATTTCTTTCCTTCGGGCAGGACGTGAAGGCGGACGATCATCCCTATTATAAACACGTTTATTTGCGCATGATGCCTGCGGGCGGCGGTCAGTCCCGCGTGATTGCTTATGTGTTTGGCGGGCAGGGTACCATCAATGTTCCCTCCTGGTCGCCGGACAGCACGAGAATTGCTTTCGTCAGCAACACGGACGGATTGTAACCGGCGTGACCCGGCTGATTTTCTGGTGCGGGCAAATTGGGCGCTCTTTCGGCTAAAATTTTTTCACCGGAGATTCGGTTGCTTCGCATTTGTTTTTTCATGGAAGCAGGAGTAAATTGCCCCGGGTTAAATCCTCGCTCCCCATGAATGCTGCACGCCTACTTTTCCGTAGTTGTCAGTTTGCGGTTTTGGCTGCTGGAACCGCCGCTTTTGCCACAAGCACACCGATTCGGATTGAGCAGACGGTCGAGCCCCGATTCCCCGTCGCTCTGGCCCTCTCGCCCATCTTGACCGGAGAGGCCCGCGTGATCATCAATGTCGATGACACTGGAAATCTGGCGGACCTGTTGGTGACCAGCTACAGCGACAAGGCCTTTGCGGACGAGGCCGTGAGCATGCTCAAACAATGGCGTTATACCGCCGCCACGGTGGACGGAAAGCCGGTCGGGGTGCGTATGGAATTGCAGTTCGAATTCTCCGCCAAAGGCCGTGTGATTTCGCTCAATGTGTTCGACACGGTGAACACCCTGTTCGATAAAATGGGGATACGCACGGTGGTAACAAAAGTTTGCCGGGCTGATGAACTGGATCAGGCACTGGCCGCCGTACGATTGGTGTCTCCTCCGAAACCTGCGGGCCAGGACGGAGCACGGCGTTCTGTCGTGATCGATTTTTATGTGGATGACAAAGGCCAGCCCCGCATGCCGGTTGTGCTCGACTCTCCGTCAGCAGTTTATGCGCAAGCGGCGGTTGATGCGCTTGGCCAATGGCGATTCTCCGCGCCCACTCGCGGCGGTCACCCCGTTGCAGTCAGGGCCCGGCAGGAGTTTGTCTTCAACGACGGTTCGTAACGGCGGCACTGCCGGAGCGCCTCGTGCTTGTTTGTGCCTCCGCACGGGGGGCGCTTCGCAACGACGTTTCGCGGACGGTCCGGCGGTTCGTCCCTGCACCCAATCCAAGACGCACGGCCCCAGACGCGAAATCCTGATCCCTCGCTGCGGTCCGACCGGTTCGCTCCGTGACTTTTCTCCCGCGGTCTCCCAGTCTTTCGCCTTCATGAAACTTGGCCTCGGCCTCTACAGGCACATGCTCACGCCGGAAAACTTCGCCTTCGCGAAGCAGGCCGGTGCCACCCACATCGTCGCCCATCTCGTGGATTATTTCCGCGGCGGACAGAGCCTCTCGGCTTCCCACGACCAGCCGCTCGGCACCGACCGGGGCTGGGGCCTCGCGGGCGATCCCGAAAAACTCTGGACGCTTGATGAACTCGTGACGCTCCGCCGCAACATCGAAGCCGCCGGACTCACCCTGGAGGCGATCGAGAACTTCGATCCGGCGCACTGGCACGATATTTTGCTCGATGGTCCGAGGCGCGCTTTGCACATCGAGAATGTGAAGACGATCATCCGCCGGATGGGTGAAGCGGGCATCCCGATCATGGGCTATAATTTCTCGATCGCCGGTGTCGCCGGTCGCACCAAGGGGAACCATGCCCGCGGCGGAGCTCCCTCCGTCGGCATGGAAGGTCCCTACGATCTGCCGATGCCCCGCGGCATGGTCTGGAACATGGTCTACGATGCCAACGCGCCCGCCGGCCCTATTCCCTCCGCCACGTCCGAACAACTATGGAGCCGGCTTGAACGTTTTCTCCATGAGGTACTGCCCGTGGCCGAAGCCGCCGGTGTGAAACTCGCCGCACACCCTGATGATCCGCCGATGCCCACCGTGCGCGGACAGCCACGTTTGGTTTATCAGCCGCACCACTACCAGAAGCTGATCGACTTGAACCCCAGCCGGGCCAACCAGCTAGAGTTTTGCGTCGGCTCGCTCGCGGAGATGACCGAGGGCGACCTCTACGAAACCGTCGACACCCATTCGCGCCAGCACCGCCTCGGTTACGTTCATCTGCGCAACATTCGCGGCAAGGTGCCGCATTACAAGGAGACCTTCATTGACGACGGTGATGTCGATGTGCTGCGGGTGCTCGCCATTCTCCAGCGCAACCGATTCGAAGGCGTGATCATTCCCGACCACGCGCCCCAGATGAGCTGTGCCGCTCCCTGGCACGCCGGCATGGCCTTTGCCTTGGGTTATCTCAGGGCGGGCATGCAGTCGGTCGGCGCGGTCTGAGCCCGGTCACTTTGGCCCGGGGGTGTGACAGTATTCGCGCGGTCTGGCACAATCGGGCGCAATGGCTTTGCGCTTTCAGAGGAGAAACCCGGTGATTTGCTTGGAATGCCGTTTGCAGGTAGATTCAAACCATGGACTCTCAACAACTGACCGCTATGTCGCGCCAAGCCATGCAGGAGGCGCAAAACGAGGCCCGTCGCCGCTCGCACAATGAAGTCGAAACTTGGCATCTGCTGATGGCACTGCTTGGGCAGGAAGGCGGTATCGTGCCCGCCTTGGTCGAGAAACTGGGCCTGACGGTCAGCGCGATGCAGCTCGCGGCCAATCGTGAACTGGAACGATTCCCGAAGGTTTCGGGCAGCGTGGACGTTTCCAAAATCTATGTCACCCAGGCGCTCAATGAAGTGCTGACCCAGGCTGAGCAGGAGGCCGCACAACTGAAGGATGAGTTTGTCAGTGTGGAGCATCTTTTTCTCGCGCTGATCAAGACGGGCCAGCCGCCGGCGCTGAGGAAATATTTTGAGAGCTTCAACCTCGACCGTTCCAAGGTGCTCAAGGAATTGAAGCAGATGCGCGGCAACCAGCGCGTCACCTCCGACAATCCGGAATCGACCTACAACGCGCTCGAAAAATACGGCATCGATCTCGTGGCGCAGGCGCGCAAGGGGAAGCTCGATCCGGTGATCGGCCGCGATGCCGAGATCCGCCGCGCCATCCGCATCCTCTCCCGCAAAACGAAGAACAATCCGGTGCTCATTGGCGAGCCCGGCGTGGGCAAGACCGCCATCGTCGAGGGACTGGCGCAACGCATTCTGCGCGGGGACGTGCCGGAAGGTCTGAAGGACAAGACCATTTTTGCGCTCGATATGGGCGCGCTCATCGCGGGGGCAAAATACCGCGGCGAATTCGAGGAACGGCTGAAGGCTGTGCTCAACGAGGTGAAACAGGCCGAGGGCCGGACCATTTTGTTCATCGACGAGCTCCACAATATTGTCGGCGCCGGCAAGACGGAGGGCGCGATGGATGCGGGCAATCTGCTGAAGCCCATGCTCGCCCGCGGCGAGTTGCACTGTATCGGCGCCACCACGCTCGACGAATACCGCAAGTACATCGAGAAGGATCCCGCGCTGGAGCGGCGCTTCCAGCCGGTGGTGGTCGAGGAGCCGACGGTGGAGGATGCCATTTCGATTTTGCGCGGACTGCGCGAACGTTACGAGCTGCACCATGGCGTGCGCATCCAGGACAACGCGCTCGTCTCGGCCGCCGTGCTTTCGCACCGCTACATCTCCGACCGCTTTCTGCCGGACAAGGCGATCGATCTTGTGGATGAGGCGTGCGCCATGGTCCGCACGGAAATCGATTCGCTGCCGACCGAACTCGACGAGCTCCAGCGGCGGGTCATGCAGTTGGAGATCGAGGAAACGGCGTTGCAGAAGGAGAAGGACGACGCGTCGAAGCGCCGTCTGGCCGAGCTGCGCAAGGAACTGGCCAACGCCAAAGAACAGGCCACCGCGCTTCGCACCATCTGGTCAAAGGAAAAGGAGTCGCTCGGGCGTGTGCAAAAAGTTCGGCAGGAACTGGAGGCGGCCCGCCTGGAAATGGCCAAGGCCGAGCGCAACTATGATCTCAACAGGATCGCCGAGCTCAAACACGGCCTCATCCCGCAGTTGGAGAAGGAGGTCGCCAAGGCCGAGAAGACCGGCCCGGGCAAGACCACGCTGGTGAAGGAGGAGGTTTCTGCCGAGGAAATCGCCGAGATCATCTCGAAGTGGACCCATATTCCCGTCACCAAGCTCATGGAGGGCGACCGGGAAAAGCTCCTGAAACTCGAAGACGAGCTCCACAAGCGCGTGATCGGCCAGGACGAAGGCGTGCGGCTGGTGAGCGAGGCGATTCTGCGGGCGCGGGCGGGCATCAAGGATCCCCGGCGGCCCATCGGCAGTTTTCTGTTTCTCGGCCCGACCGGCGTGGGCAAGACCGAGCTGGCGAAGACGCTGGCCGAACAGCTTTTCGATTCGGAGAGCAATCTCATCCGGCTCGATATGTCGGAGTACATGGAGAAACACAGCGTGGCGCGCATGATAGGCGCCCCGCCCGGCTACGTCGGCTACGACGAGGGCGGCCAGCTTTCCGAGGCGGTGCGGCGCCAGCCTTACTCGGTCGTCCTCTTTGACGAGGTGGAGAAGGCGCACCCGGATGTGTTCAACGTGCTGCTGCAGGTGCTCGACGACGGCCGGATCACCGACAGCCAGGGCCGCACCGTGGATTTCAAGAACACGGTCATCATCATGACTTCGAACATTGGCAGCCGCCATCTGCTCGAAGGCGTGACCGGCACGGAGATCCGCGAAAACGTGCGCGAAGCCGTCATGGCCGATTTGCGTCAGACGTTCCGCCCGGAGTTTCTCAACCGCATCGACGAAACGGTGCTCTTCAAGCCCCTCGCGCTGGATGAGATTGAGAAGATTGTGGATCTGCTCATCGCCGACGTGAACAAGCGGCTGGCCGAGCGGCGGGTGAAAGTGGTGCTCGACGCCAGGGCAAAAGTCTGGGTGGCGGAGAAGGGCTACGATCCCGTCTTCGGTGCCCGTCCGCTCAAGCGCTTCCTGCAACGCCACCTCGAGACGCGGCTCGCCCGCGCGCTCATTGCCGGCGATGTCACCGAGGACTCGACCGTCACCTTCAAGGTGAAAGGGGATGAGCTGGTCATGGGGTAGGAATGACGGGCAGCTACCTGTACGGCTGACAATGGAGCAGACCGCCTGGGTGCTGAATTGCCAGCCGCATGATGTGCCGGTTCTGGTCATGGCGCGGTTGCTCAAGCCGCTGGGCAATCCCCAGCCCAATGGCGTTAAACATTTCGCGACGCCAGAAATTTTGGAGCTCACCAAGGATCGGACATGGCTGGCCAAGGTCACGAACGCAGTCAGCCTGCATTGGAGGCGAAAGAATCAGCACAAGTCCACTCGGGCGCCGCTCGAAGCTGTGAGTGAGCAATTGATGGGATTCAGCCTGCGAGAGTAGCGGCTCGACCGGTTTTTGAGCATTTGAGGCAAGTGGTGGCTCATCTTAAGACCATTGAAGGCAGGCGCTGAGACGAGTTGGAGTGGACGACTAACCGAACTCACAGCGGCAAACAATTTTTTGCGAGGCCAGCGAATCTTCGAACGGACCCGGCAGGCGGCTACCGTCGCGCATTCGCGTTCCCGGCCGCAGCGGCAGAGATGAAAGGGAGACCGTTCGTGGCGCGTGGCGATGAAAGCGGGATCGTACTGAAGCCCCACCGGCGGGCGCCAAACCAAGTTCACCCGCCTTTTGGCCGAGATACTTGACGGTGGGCAGATTCATGCGCGGAGACGGCTGCCGCGTTTGTGTTGTGGTTTCACGATGTCGTCCATCGTCAGACCGTACATATCTTCCTGGGCGCCAATTTTTCCAATTCGCCCTTCAGCTCAAGCACGGCCAGAATCTTGAGCAGCCGCAGCAGCGAGATCCGGCCGGTGCGTTCGAAGGGGATGCAAGTGGGCACCTTGAGGCCGGTCCGACGGGCGATTTTCGCCGGCGTCCAGCCGCAGCGGAGACGTCGCGCGCAAATGCGAGCAGCGAGATCGGCGGCAAGTTCTGGAGCGTTTTGAAGCGATAATATAGTGTAGGTTTAATTATGGGGGCAGCAGACGCCTTGGTGGCTATTTGTGTGAGTGCTGTCGGCGTGTCGCATGGGCGGAAGCGCAGCGGACAATGGCCGGAACGTCCATAATCTGGATGCCTTGGGCGGGTTGTTCGGCGGCATGGACAAGTGCGGCGACCATTTGCTCGAGAGTGACGAAGCCGAGGCGTTCTGCGTCTGCTCGGGTCGGTGGGAATAATTTCAGCAGGGCGTAAACGGGCAGCAGCACAACGGGCCAGCGGTGACCTGGTCCCAGCACATACCATGGGCGAAGGAAAGTGGCATCGAGTCCGGCGGCGGCAATCAGGGTTTCGCCTTCCTGTCGCACGGCGATGTAGGCCTTCATGACCGGAGCGGGTTGGGCGACGCTGAGGTACACGAGATGCGGGCGCGGCTGGGCTTTCGCTGCAGCCTGGACCGTGGCTTGGATAGAAACCAGATCGATGGAGCGAAATTGCCGAGCCTTGGCGGGGCTCGGTTTGGGCACACCGACGAGATGCACAAGGGTATCGGCTCCGCTCAGACTGCGAGCCACATCGTCGTCAACCAGCGGATCACCGATGATCGGCTCCACTCCCGCGGGTAATTTCTTTTCCGAGCCCGGCCGCACCAGCGCGCGCACCCGGTGTCCCCGGGCCAGCAGCGTCGGAATCAAGGCCCGGCCGAGATAACCAGTCCCGCCCGTGATCAGCACGGAGCGGGAAACGATAGAGTTTGGTGAATCAGCGGATAAAGACGTGCTCATCCCCTCTCCTACGTCCAGGTCGCCATCATGGACGCCGATAATTTTTTGCGTTGTCGGGTATCATCCGGCGATGCGCTTGGCCGCGGCCTGGGCTTTGAGGCAGAGCTCGGCGGTTTTGAAGGCGTGGGCTTGCGTCATGGCTTTCTCGGTGCGGTTCAGGCAATCGATGATGAGTTCGCCGAAGAAGCGGAAGCCGACCTTGCCGGCGAGCTCGAGATGCTGTTCGCCTTTTTCGTCGACGAGGTAGAGGTGGTCGCCGGTTTTATCGCGGCCGACCTCGATGTATTTGCGGAGCTCGATGTAGCCTTTCTCACCGAGAATAATCATGCGGCCATCGCCCCAGGTGCCGAGACCGGGCGGAGTGAACCAGTCGACACGGATGTAGTTTGTCGCGCCATTATTGCCGAGGAGATTGGCTTCGCCGAAATCCTCGAATTCGGGCGTGGTGGGATGGGCGTAATTGGCGACCGCAGCGTGTTGCACCGTGGCGTCGGTGGCACCGGAGTAAGTGAGAAACTGTTCGAACTGGTGGCTGCCGATGTCGCAGAGAATGCCGCCGTATTGTTCGCGTTTGAAGAACCAGTCGGGACGGCCGGTGCCGAGCCGGTGCGGCCCGAGGCCGAGCACCTGGAGCACGCGGCCGATCGCGCCCTGTTGGACGAGGTCGGTGGCGTGCATGGCGGACTCCACATGGAGGCGCTCGCTGAAATAGACCATGTATTTGCGCTTCGTCTCGGCGACGACGCGTTTGGCCTCCGCGAGCTGGTCGAAGGTGGTGAAGGGAGTTTTATCAGTGAAGTAATCCTTGCCCGCCTGCATGACACGGCCGCCGATGGTGCCACGTTGGTTGGGCACCGCGGCGGCGGCCACGAGCTTGATTTCGGGGTCGTCAAGGATCTCGTCGAGCGAGCGGGCAACCTTGGTGCCGGGAAATTTTTCCACAAAGGCTGCGATTTTTTTGGGATCGGCATCGTAGACCCATTTGAGCTGGGCGCCGGCTTCGGTGAGCCCGTTGCACTGACCGTAGATGTGACCGTGGTCGAGGTGGGCGGCGGCGATGATGAATTCGCCGGGCTTGACGACCGGGCTGGGTTTGCCCTTGGGGGCGTAATTTTGGCCGTCGGATTTCTGGGTCATGGGCGGAAGCGTCTGGGCGTGGGTGGTGGATGAAGTGGCGATGGTCGCGGCGCCAGCGGCGAGGGTTTTGATGAAATGGCGGCGATTTTCGTCGGGCATGGGGAAAGGAAATCGATTTATGCGAGACTGACGGGCTGGCCGGATTTGGCGGATTCGTAGATGGCGTGAATGAGAGCGACGGCTTTGCGGCCTTCGCGGGCATCGATGGCGGGCGGGCGATTGTCCCGGATGGCGGTGACGAGATCACTGATCTGGCGGATGTGGCCGGTAAGGGAAATGCCGCCGGGGACGCCAGCACCGGAGCCGAGGGCATTGTCGCGAGGTTTTTGACGGAGAGCGTCATCACCAGGCAGCGCCTGGGCGAAATCCCAGCGGACAAGATGATCGTCTTCGAGACAGACGGAACCGTGCTCGCCGCAAATCTCGATGCGACGGGACCAACCGGGCCAGAGTGCGGTGCTGGCTTCGATGGTGCCGAGAAAACCGTCGGGAAACTTCAAGGTGGCGACAGTCGTATCATCGGCCTGAATACCGGTGTGGACGCGGCGGGTGGTCCAGGCGAAGACTTCGGACGGGAGGCCGGCAAACCATTGCAAGAGGTCAACGCCGTGGCTGGCCTGATTGATGAGGGCCCCGCCGCCATCGAGAGCCCAGGTGCCTTTCCACGGGGTTTTGTAGTATTCGGCCGTGCGGTGCCATTTGACGTAGGCGCTGCAGAGGACGAGGCGGCCGAAGCGACCGGCATCGATCGCGGCTTTAAGGGTTTGGGCGCCGGTGCCGAAACGCCCTTGAAAAATGACGGCGACTTTCACGCCGGCTTTATCGGCAGCGGCGATGATCTGGTCGGCGCGAGCCGGAGTGGTTTCGACGGGTTTTTCGATCACCACGTGTTTTCCGGCGCGGATGGCGGCGAGAGCGGGATCGAGATGCGCACCGCTCGGCGTGGTGACATTGATCACATGGATGTCGGAGCGTGCGGCCATTTCCTCGACGGTGGCGGTGATGATGGGGATGCCGTGTTTGGCCGCGAAGGCGCGGCCACTTTCAGGGGAACGGCTGACGACGCCGACGAGGCGGGCACCGGAGGTTTGGGCGATGGCCTGGGCATGGTAGCCGGCGATCATGCCGGTGCCGACGATGGCGAAGCCGAGAGGTGGGGTTGGCATGGGGTTGATCCGTTATAGTCGGGATCGGCCATGCGTCAAATGCGAGTGCATGGCGAAGAATTTGAAGCGTCACATCGGGGGCCGTGCTGTCGGCCATTATCCGCAAGGGAAGAAAGTTTTTCTCCGTCGCTCTACGAGATATGGAGGACAAGACAGAGAGAAAATTTTAATCCGCTTCGGACTGAAATTTGGTGCGAGTGCCCGGAGTCGAACCGGGATCAATAGCTTCGGAGGCTACTACACTATCCATTGTGCTACACTCGCAAGAAACGTGGGGCCAGCTTTCGAACAATGAACCGGGAGTTCAAGCCGGTTTTAAGCTCGAGGGAGAATTACACTTCGCGCGACTTGAACTGTCGGAGGCAGGTCCGGGTTACTTCTTCTCCGCCTGCATGTGGCGGTGAACAAAGAACCAGTAGAAAACACCGAGTACTGTCAGAATGCCCGCAGCCCACAGGGTGACAGCGTGCAGATCGCCGCGCATGAGGTCGGCATCCTGTCCGGCTTTGACCCCGAGCCAGCAGAGTACGCCGCACCAGAGGGAAGAGCCCACGATGGTCCACAAGGAAAACTTCCAGTAATTCATCTGCACGATGCCGGCGGGAATGCCGATAAGATGGCGCACGACCGGCAAAAGGCGCGAGGCGAAGATGCCGAAGTTGCCATAGGCCGAGGCCCATCGTTCGGCTTTCTCGACTTTTTCCGGCGGGACGAGAAAGTATTTTCCGAATTTAAGCACCAGCGGACGTCCGGCGAGGCGCGATGCCCAATACATCGTCGTGGCGCCAAGCCATGAACCCAAAGCGCCGGCGATGACGATGCCAACCATGCTCATCTCACCTTTGGTGTAAGCCAGGTAGGCTGCGGGCGGGATGATAAGCTCGCTGGGCAGAGGCAAAAACGTGCTCTCGATGAACATCAGGAGAACAATCAGCGGATAGCCGCCGGACTCCAAGGAATGGGAATACCACTCGATGAGTGGTTTGAACAGGTCGTGCATAAACAAAAAAGGCGGGCATGCGGGCCCGCCTTCAGAGAAATGATTATGGCTTAGACGTCAGCCTTGGTCTTGCGCAGACCCTGGACGCGTTCGCCCTCTTTCCACTGGCCGCGTTTTTTGAGAATGGCCACGCGCTCGAAGCGTTTGAGGACATTGCGTTTGGAGACGAGACCGCCGCCGGATGGCTTGAGGCTGGGATGTTGGGACATAAAAGGTGTTTCGTTTATGGTTGATTCGAGGTGCGAAAGGGTGGGGGTGTAGAGTTCGCAATTGCCCATGACAAGTACTTTTCTCCCACAGATTCAGCACTGACTTCAATCCACTGGGGCGTGGTGTACGGATGATGGGCGTGGATCCAATTATTGAGGGAGGAAGCGTTGGCCGGCAGATATTTAAACCAGACGCGGTATTCCTCGGCCTGCTGCAACCGGCCGGCCTCATGGTAGTGCGAGGTTATCGGGCCGTCGATCTGGGTGCATACCGCCAGGTGCATTTCCACCGCTCCGCGAGCCAGGCGATCGGCGTCGGCACGAGTGGCGGTGGTGGTCCAGGCGATAAACATGGGGTTAAGTGAATGCGGTGGGCGTTGTTCTGCAAAGCGAAATCACGTCCAGGCCTTTACGGGTTGGAATTCCGGAATTATTGCGGACGGCGAAGGATGGATTTCACCCTTGACGCACTCCGGGCCAAAAGTAGGGCTATCCCTTCCATTTTTCCAACCCATGAGAGACGAATACATCAAGGACGCCCAGAAAATCATCCAGGACCCGAATATCCTGATCAACGTGGTTTCGCGCCGCGTGAAGCAACTCCGCCGGGGCAGCCGTCCTCTCGTGGAATCGCTCGAAAAGCTGAGCCCCGAGGACATCGCCCTGCGCGAAGTCATCGAAGGCAAGATCAGCTACGAGCTCATGGTCGCTCCCTGAATCATCCGGGACTATCACTTTTCAATATGACGAAGCGCGGCACACTGGCCGCGCTTCTTTGTTTGCCGACCCCGCAATCGTACCGCAATAGTCATCTGTTCCCATGTCCGCCAAGATCCATGATTCCTCACGCTACACCGAGCTGCGCAATCCCAAGGCGCTGCGGGACTATTTCGTGCACGACAAATTTGAGGCCGGCATCAAGCTCGTCGGCACCGAGGTTAAATCGATCCGCGCGGGCAAGGCCCAGATTGCGGACGCATTCGCCCGGCTGGAGAAAGGCGATGTCTGGCTGCACGGCGCGTACATCGAGGAATATTCGCACGGCGGGCTCTCGCAGCATGCGCCGCGGCGTCCGCGGAAGCTCCTGCTGAATGCGAATGAAATCCGCAAACTCACCCAGCAGGTGGAGACGGGCGGCCGCTCCATCGTGGCGCTGCGGATGTATTTCAAAGAGGCGCTGGTGAAGGTTGAGATTGCCACGGCATCCGGCAAGAAGCAGTACGACAAGCGCGAAGACCTTAAGAAACGTGAACTCAATCTGGAAGCCCGGCGCGCCCTGCGTCCCCGCTGATGAAAACCAAAACGTCCCGTCCCACCCGTCAAATGAACCAAGTCACGGTCCGCGTGCCCGGCAGCACCTCGAATTGCGGCGCCGGATTCGATACGCTCGGCCTCGCGCTGACGGTCTATAATTTTGTGAGTCTCACCCGGGGCAATCCGATTGGCGCCCGGCCCGCCCGGCTGAGCGATGCGGCCGGCATCGACATGGCCAACGAAGCGGCGCGGCTGTTTTTCGTGCGCGCCGGCGTGGAGGAATTCGGTTTTTCTTTTCACATCGAGGGCGATGTGCCGATGTCGCGCGGACTCGGTTCCAGCGTGACGCTGCGCGCCGGAGTGGTGGCGGGACTCAATGAGCTGGCCGGAGCCAAACTGACCAAGGACGATCTCTGCACGCTCGTCACGCAGTTGGAAGGCCACCCTGATAACGCGACGCCGGCGGTCATCGGTGGTTTTGTGGTGGCGCGGTGCGATCCGCACACGGGTGAACTCGCCGGCGTGGTGCGCAAAGCCATCGGCAAGGAGCTGTGCTTTGTGGTGGTTTCACCCGAGCAGGAATTGGAAACGAAGAAGGCGCGCGGAATTCTGCCCAAGGAACTGCCGTATTTCGATGCCATCAAAAGCGTGAACAGCGCGGCGTACGTTGTGGCGGTCATTCTTTCCGGCGAGTACGAACGCTTGCGGCACGCGGTGTGTGATTTTCTGCATGAGCCTTACCGCCTGCCGTTGATTCCCGGGGCGAGCGCGGCCATTCAGGCGGGCGTCACGGCGGGTGCGCTCACGGGCTGGTTGAGCGGCAGCGGATCCAGTGTGCTTTGCGTGAGCGATAATCGGAAGGCCGCGAAGGTTGGCCGGGCCATGGCGGGTGCGTTTCACGCGCATAAAATCAAGAGCCGGATATTTTCACTGCACGCCGACAATCACGGTTTGAAAATCACTGCGCGCAAACGGTGAAAAATATTTTGCCGGCGCGATGTTGGCGGAGGAAACGGGCCGCACCCCGGACGCGCTGACTACCGGTCGTTGCGGGTCATCGGGAACGGAGGAGTCGACCCGTTCCAGTACTGTGAAATATGCTCGGCCAGGGTGATCCACTTGAATGGCTTGCGGATGACGACTTTCAGGTTCGGCACCTTGGCCAGTTGCTGCTCGGTGAAATGTTCCTGGTGGGCCGTGATCATCACCGCCGGCACCGCCGGGAGCCGTTGTCTGATTTCAGCCAGCAACTGGAGGCCGTCGATATCCGGCATGTTGTAATCCGTCACGATGAGGCCGACCTCAAGATCGGGCAGGGCCCGGAGAGCATCGGCCGCGTGGGTGAAACTGTGCACGGGACAGGAGAGGTGCGAAGAGAGCAACTGCTCCAGCAGATCGATGTAGGCTTTCTCATCATCAACGAGGATGACGCACTTGGTTATCCTGCCCTGGGTTTGGGGAGAAAGTTGGGGAGCAGAGGATCCGGTTGCAGCCATGCGGAAATTTTTCTAGGAACGTTTTATCCAAGTAAGGCGGCCAGTGCAGACACAGGCTTTAACAAGGAGTTGCGGTGAGCGAGCGAAATCTGTCGCGAGGATTGCGCTTTTCATCAAAGGCTTACTAGCTGGTTTGAATGCTTCATGTCGTGTTATTCCAGCCCCAGATCGCGCCTAATACTGGCAATATCGGCCGGATGTGCGCCGTCACCCGGACAAGGCTGCACCTGATTCATCCTTTGGGCTTTGAAATCACCGATAAGAACCTAAAGCGGGCCGGGATGGATTATTGGCACTCTTTGGACGTCCATCAGCACGCCGATTGGCCTGCGTTTCTGGGCAGTTCCGTCGGCCCGCGGCGGTTATGGTTGTTCACGACCCATGCCGAGCGAATCTTTTGGGAGGTTTCTTTTGCCGACGGGGATGGGTTGGTCTTCGGCAATGAAGGAGCCGGTGCGCCGGCGTGGTTGCACGATGCCATCGGGCCGGAAAGGCGGCTCACCATTCCCCATGCCAATAGCAGCCTGCGGTCCCTGAATCTTTCCACGGCGGCCGGGATCGCGTGCTACGAAGCCTTGCGCCAAGTCGGGCTGTCTTCCGAGCCAGGAATCAAATAATTCGTCCAACCGCGCCGACGTGATTGCGGTGACACCGCTGCGGCGAGACGATGGCTTTGCCGACTCCGGTTTTACCGTTCAGGCGATTCAGTCGGAATCGTCGGTGCGTTCTGGCGGGCCGGGGCTTTGAGCTGGCAGGCGGGGCAGATGCCAAAAAATTCCACGATGTGGGACAACTGTGTGAAGCCGCGTTCGGTGAGCATGCGTTCCATGCCTTCGACGGAGAAGTATTCAACGGGCTCCGATTTTCCGCACACCTTGCAAAGGACGTGATAATGGCGTGAACGGCTCGCGTGGGCGAATTCGTAGAGGCCCGTGCCATTGTGCTGGAAGCTGCGGCGCACCAAGCCGAGTTCCTCAAAAGCGGCGAGACAGCGGTAAACGGTGACCAGATCGCACGAGCTTTCGTTCAGATCATGATGCAGTTGCTCAATGGAGATGGGCGTATCGCGACGGATAAGCGCCTCCAGAATAGCCACGCGCGGCTTGGTGACGCGCATTTGTGCCTGCCGCAAACGGACGCAGGCAGCCTCCAGATTGGTGGCATCAGGCTTGGAGGGAATGCTGCCTAAAGGATGGTTCGATTGAGTAGCGGCAATCATCTTTTAGATGTGTCTTGCAAGTATTTAGGTTAAAAGCGAGGTAAACTTTTCAGAATTCTGTTCGAATCCAGCAGGCAGAGAGGAAGTGGTCTGAAATTTGCTGGAAAAGAAAACGTGGCCGATATTGGAGACGCAATTCAATAAAGCAGGACACATAGCGGAGTTGCGCTATCTGGGGCGGTGTGCTAACAAATTCAGTTTATATCAAATGCAAGACTTGGAATTTAGCGAGATTGTGGAGTTGATCTGCAAGGAAGACGGTCGGTTCGACCGCAAGGCCTACACGTTCATCCGCCAGGCGTTGGACTGCACGGTCAAGGAGTTGAAGAAAAAACATCCCGAACGCACCGAGAAATCCCAGCATGTGTCCGGTGCGGAACTCCTGCACGGCGTCCGCTCCTTCGCGCTCGACCAATATGGCCCGCTGGCCAAAACCGTGCTGAATGGCTGGGGCATCACTCGTTGCAGCGATTTTGGCGACATTGTTTTCAATCTCATCGAGTACAATGTTTTCAGCAAAACCGAGAACGACCGCCGCGAAGACTTCTCGGACGTGTACGACTTCGATGATGCCTTCGTGAAGCCCTTTGTGCCGGTCCGCAAACGGCGCCGGACATCCCTCGGGGCCGCCTGAATTTGCGACGAAGCCCGCATTGCATCCATAATTTTTCATGGCAAAAAAAACTTCCGTCCGATCGCGCGACCGCGCTCTCCTCGAAAATCTCTGGCGCGAACCGATCGAACGCTACTCCCTGGCCAATGGTGTGGCCGTCCTCCTTAAACGCGATACGTCTTCTCCCGTCGCCTCGGTGCAGGTGTGGGTGAGGACCGGGAGCATTCACGAAGGCGCTCATCTTGGTGCCGGTCTCTCGCATTATCTCGAGCACATGCTTTTCAAAGGCACGGAGCGTCGGGCCGGTCGCGAAATTTCGGCCACCGTGCAGGCCCATGGCGGTTACATCAACGCCTACACCACGTTTGATCGCACCGTCTACTACATCGACATTCCCTCTGAGCACACCCCGGTGGCGATCGATCTGCTGGCCGATGCCACGCTGCATTCGACGCTTCCGGCCGACGAGGTGACCAAGGAAAAAGACGTCATCCTGCGTGAAATCGACATGGGGCTGGACGATCCCGACCAGCGTCTCATGCACGCGCTTTTCGAGACCGCGTTTCGCACGCATCCGTATCGCCAGCCGATCATCGGGCATCGCGATGTTTTTGCCGCCAACACCCGCGAAGACCTCCTGGGTTATTATCGCGAGCGCTACAGTCCGAGCAATCTGGTGGTCGTCATCGCCGGCGATTTTGAACCGGAGGCCACGCGCGCCGCCATCGGGGAACACTTTGGGAAAACGCCCCGTCGCCGCCTCGCTCCGGTGCTTGTCCCCGATGAAACGCCGCAGCTTGCCCGCCGGGATCGTCACCTCTTTGAGGATGTGCAGGTGTCACGTTGCGGACTGGGCTGGCAGATTCCCGGGCTCACGCATCCCGACACCCCGGCGCTCGATATTCTGGCCATGGTGCTGGGTTATGGCGACAGCTCGCTGCTCTGGGATTCGATCCGCGAAAAGGCGCGCCTTGTCCACACCATCGATGCCGCGACCTGGAGTCCGGGTACCAGCGGCCTTTTTTATGTTTCCTTTTTGGCCGATCCGGAAAATCGCGCGCCGGCTGAAGCGGCCGTGCTTCGCGAAATTGCCCGGGTCGCGAAAAACGGTTTCACCGCCGCGGCCCTGGCCAAGGCGGTGCGCCAGGCCGTTACCTCTGAAATCAATATGCGGAAAACCATGTCCGGCCAGGCTTCGCGCCTGGGCTCGGCCGAGGTTGTGGTGGGAGATATCAATTACACGCGACGTTACTTCGAGCAACTGTTCGCGCTCACGCCGGCCGACTTGAAGCGCGTGCTGCGCACCTATCTCGTGCCCGGGCGGCTCACGGTGGTTTCGAGCAGTCCGAAGGCGGCTGCCGCCAAGCTGGCACCCGTCGCTGCGGTCGCCGCCACCTCGCTCGACTTTGAGGACGTCAAGCTGCCCAATGGAGCACATCTGCTGCTGCAGACGAATCACCAGCTCCCCAACCTGCACCTGCGACTGGCTTTTGCCGGCGGGGCCTTGGTCGAGGCTCCCGATCGGCGGGGCGTCAATTCCCTGCTTTCGACGCTTCTCACCAAGGATACGGCGCGCCGTTCCGCCGAAGAGGTGGCCCGGACCATCGAGTCGGTCGGCGGATCATTCTCCGATTATTCCGGCAACAACAGCTTCGGTCTGGTAATGGAAGTGTTGCCCGGGGACGCGGCTCTCGGTCTTGGGCTGCTGGCCGATGCGGTGCTCCGGCCCGCCTTCAAGCCGGCCCGGTTGGAAATCGAACGCGAGTCCGCCCTCGCCGGACTGCGCGAATCGCTCGACGATGTCGTGACGGTGGGACGGAAGCGGCTGCGCGAAAAATTCTTCGGCGCCCATCCGTTTGCCATCGAGAGCTGCGGCGACGAAGCCGGCATCAAGGCCATCCAGCCCGCCGATCTTCGCGCCCTGCAAAAAAAACTCATGGTGGCCGGCAACGCGACTCTGGCTGTGGCGGGAGATTTTGACCGGAAAGAACTGGTGCCGAAACTGAAGGCGTTTCTCGCGACATTGCCGGCAGGCAAACCCACCATTCCGACTTTCAAAGTGCAGGCCAGGGCCGGTGACCATGTCGAAACGCAGCCCCGCCAGCAGGCGGTGGTCTTTCAGGCCTATCCCGGACCCGGTTTGCTCGCACCCGATTATTACGTCGGTGAAGTCGCGGAGGAATTGTTCAGCGGCATGTCCTCGAATCTTTTTGCCCGCGTGCGCGAGCTGAAGAGCCTGGCATATTTTGTCCGGGCCAGCCGGGTGAGCGGCATGCAGACGGGCATGTTTTATTTTTATTCCGGCACCAGTCCCGAGCGCTATCGCGAGGTGCTGGAGGAATTCGCCCTGGAGATCGCGCGGGTGCAATCAGGCGGCGTGACAACCGAGGAATTGCGCCGCTGCCAGACACGGCTCAAGGCCGGCAAACGCATGGCGCTGCAGACCAATTCGTCCCGCGCCCTGCAAGCCGCGCACAGCGTCGTTTGCGGTCTGCCGGCGAATGACTGGCGCAATTACGAGGGGCATATCGAGGCGGTGACGCCCGCTCTGCTGCAGGCTTTCGCGCGGCAATATTTTCAACCGGAAAATTGCACGCAACTGGTCGTCAAGCCCTGAATTGGCCTGTTCTCCGGTCTTAGTCGGGTTTGAATGTGCCGCGGCTGTCTGACATGGTGTCCGTCCCATGAAATTCATGCTACCCCGTTGTTTCTTCGTGCCGGCCATTGTGCTGGCACTTTTGGCCGCCACCCCCTTGGTTCGAGCCGACGATGCCACCGCCCCGAAAGACAAACCTCTTTCCAAGGCGCAGGAAAAGTTCGATACCGACAAGGACGGCAAACTCAGCGATGCGGAAAAAGCCGAGATGAAGGAGGAAAGCAGGGAAAAGCGCGAGGAGAAGAAAAAGGCCCTGCTGGCGAAGTACGACGTCAATCACAACGGGAAGCTCGACCCCGAGGAAAAGGAAAAGATGCAGGCAGACATTGAAGCCGAGAAAGCCGCCCGCAAGGCGGAGAAGGAGAAACACCAGGCGGAACTCGATGCCAAAAAGGCCGAGAAGCAGGCCGCCAAGGACGCGACGAAATAATCATCGGCTCACGGTCGAAAAACATTTCCGCCCGGGCCTGACCGCCCGGGCTTTTTTTGCGGGGAGATAAACGCCGCCGGCTAAAGTGCGGCGCAAAATGATATAGATGGGGATCATGACATTTTCCCCGGCTTTTATCGGCCACTGATAGTTGGATGTCGCTGGCGTTGGTGAATGCCACGAGGCGAGTCGGTGTCTCCCGTGTTTCAGTCAGACCGAAGGAAAACGAAATCCGAAACACCGGGCGAGAGATCTGCGGTCGGGGGTTATGACAATTGCAAGCCGCATCCCTCCCCTGACTGCGCTGCCTCCGCTGTCCCAAACAAGATGAAAAAAAACGGGCTGGTTAGGGTGGGTTCCTTCCGGCTAAGGTTTGCGCGAGTCTTGTTGATCAAAGCGCAGATGGCCGCTCAGACCGGCGAAGACATCTGGTGTCGCCTCCACCTGCCGTCCCAGTAAAACCGTTGGTGCTTATTGGACGGTAATCGTGATGACGGCATTGAACGGGCCGACGAGCACGGTCAAAACAGCCGCATTGCTGGTCACCGAACCGATCGAGTTGGTCACGATCACAGTGTAACTGCCGGCATCACTGGGCGAGACACTGGCGATGGTGAATGTGCTGTTGGTGGCACCACTGATGTCCACATTGTTTTTCAGCCACTGGTAGGTCGGCGTCGGTGAACCGGTGGCGACCACGGTGCAGGAGACTGAATTGCCGTTGGTGATGCTCTGGCCCGCAGGTTGGGTCGTGATCGTCGGGAATCCGGGAAGGCGAGTGAGAAAAGTGACCAGATTGGCAATCGAGGGGGAGCCGAGTCCGGTGCATAAATCATAGCCGGTCCCGGCCTGATAGGCGCCGTTTGTTCCGCTGGTGATATCCGTGAAGCACGAGGTTCCCGCTGCCTGGTATAGCTTGGGATTTAAAAATCCGACTGGCGACTGACTGAGGTTTGCGCGAGCCTGGTTGATCAAAGCGCAGGTGGCCGCCCAGATCGGAGAAGACAAGCTGGTGCCGCCGCCGATCTTGGCGTTGCCAGCGACCCAGAAAATTGGGCCCATATGGACATTATCATTGTTTGTGATTGCAGTGTCGGCCAACGCAGCGACATCAGGCACGCAGCGCATCGTGCCCGTGGGCATGCCCGGGGCCGATTGCCAACCGGGTCGCGTGAAGATGGTACTGATACCGCCACTGGTGCCGCTGCTGCCTGACGCCCCGACCGACCAAGCGACTTCCGGAAGCGAGGGGGAGCCGTTTTGACTTGTTAGATATTGGATGGTCGTGCCGCCGACGCCCGTCATGTTGGGATCGACGGCCGGATATTCCACGGAGAGTGGTGCCGTCGGGTCGTAGGCACCCGATGTAGCGTTGGCGTTGGAGCCACCATCCCCCGATGAGGCAAAACAGGTGACCCCTTGGGCGGCCAGTAGTGGCAGCGCCGAATCGCCGTGGTTCAGCAAGAAGGGGGCCTCCGTGCCACCATAGCTCTCGGTCACCTGATGGATGGTTGGATGGGTCGCAAGATCATTGAGAATCTGCGTGTAGGCCCTGGCCTCGCCATTGGAATCCATCGGATAGGGAGTGGCATAAAGCCGGACCTGCGCGCCGGGGGCGAAACCGCTGGTCCATTCCACATCCATGGATACTTCGTCTTGGTCGGTGACGTCGCTGCCGGGACCAGCGCCGACATTCACCGTGCTGATATTGGTCAAGGACTGGGGTATCCCGCAGTCGTTCCAAAAGGAAGTCAGATCGGAGTTTTTCACGCTCGAAGCGCCGACGACGGCGATGGTCTGCCCACTGCCGGACAGACTGGCGGGGGCCTGATAAGTGGCGGCTACAGCCGCTGGAGTGATGGCCCAATAGGTGTTCGACGTCAGTTGCAGCGCTTTTTGCGACCGGTGGGGATGGCGCACGATGTGCGGCTGCAAACCCCTGATGCCGGCCACGGGACCGGCGACTTCATCGGGGAGTGATGGCTCCGAAACGGCCGAGGTGAATTCGCCATCGGCCGTGGTGACTCTCGCCAGTGTCACTCCGAACACGGCGGCTACCCTGGCATTGGTTCCCTTGGCAAAAATCGCATGTCGGGTGGTGGCGTCCAAACTGATCTTGAAACCCTGCGCCACCAACCAGGAGCGGATACTGTCATAATCGGCCTTCGTCGGCAAATAGGCCTCAAGGTCAGCCGGAGAAAGCAGCTCACCCCGGCTGATCCGGGCATTCAATTCGTCCTGATTTGGTAATTTTAGCGCAAGGTCGAATTCCATCACCGCGCCCAGTTCATCGGCCGTGAGGCTGGTGCGCACCACCCGTCCGTACGGCTTGGCGGCACTGGCAGATAGGGCCATTGCCGTGCCCTCCACCGGAAGGATGCTGCGCGATAAGGGTACGTTTCCCCAAAGTGGTGAGCCAAAAAAAACAGCCCACCCGATGGCGGACGCAACCACCCACGACCGCAATAAACATGAAGCTGTTCTCACGATTATGAAATAAGCAATATCAACTTGAAATTTTGGATTTGGACGAGCTGAAGGCTATGCGGTTTCACCGATCACGCAATCACGACCTCGATGGAAACGGTCAAACTGGCGTGAAACCGCGGGCTGGCTGATTTGATCCTGAGATCCTGTCGGCCACAGCCCCACCCGGTCGGATTGTTCAGGCAAAGGCGAAGCGGTTTATTCCCCGAATTTCGTTTTCATGATTTCTGAGCAAGATCCGAGCGTTATGATCCGAGGACATGGGTTACACAAATGGTCAGGACATGGTTACACTTGCAGGCCATGCCATGGAATCAAGCAACGCGCATGGGGAAGAGAAGCGTCGTTTTGTCAGTCTGGCCGCGACCGGCTTATTTTGCAGTAAGGGCTAGACAAACGGGCGGAGATTTCCTCTATGGGAATTTCATTTTATCAACCATGAGCACTGACCTGAACGAACTGAATGCCTTGGTGGCGGCCCTCAAGGCCGACCATCTGGCGCAAAAGGAAAAAGAGAAGCGCGACGCATGGACCAAGTACGTCTCACTCTCGATGATTTGCCTGGCCGTCCTGGCGGCCATCGCCACGCAGCGCGGCGCGGGGTACTCCTCGGCCACGATGAAACAGCTGAACGAGGCGACTTTTAACCAGGCCGAAGCTTCCGACCAGTGGGCCTACTATCAGGCGAAGGGGATCAAGCAGAGTATTTATGAATTGGAGCGCGACCGGGCGACGTCGGGCAGCGTGGCCCTCGAACCCAAGGTGCTGGCTGCGATCACGGCGAAAATCGACCGTTATGATGCCGAAAAGAAGGAGATCACCAAAACGGCGAAGGATTTCGAGACAAAGCGGGACGCTGCGCGTGAGCTCTCCGTCTACTCGGCTGACCGTGGCCGGGAGATGGGCCTCTCCACCACTTTTTTCCAAATCGCGATCGCCCTGGGCGGTGTGTGCCTGGTCGTGAAGAAACGCTGGCTTTGGTATGTCTCCATGGGCGTCGGGTTGCTGGCCACGCTGCAGATGTTCAAGGTGTTCATGCTAAAGTAAGTGTCATCACCCTGATCGCCGCCGTATTGCCGGTCGGGCCGCGGTCTGCCACCGGACCGGGCCGGTCATGCGGAGAGACGTCCGCGCAATAGTGTTGCCTTGGGCAATATCATGCCACCTGGACAGCGAGCAAGCCCGAGCGGCCATCCACGGGGGCTTGGATCATTTCGCACACCGGGATTTTTTCCCGGTGGGCGAGCAGATGGCGAGCGGTCTGTTCCAGTGAGACGACTTCGATGCCGGCTTTTTTGACGGCGGCGAGAAATGCCACAAACAATGCGCGCTTGCCCATGCCTTCAAGCTCCGCATGCAACGTGAAAACATTGAGCACGTCCGGGCGCAGGAGCGACATGAGGTGCGGCACGATGCGATCGTCGGGATACTCGGGCCGGCCGAGCAATTCGTCGAGCGTGGGCAGGGTCGAGGGAATTTCCAGCGTGGTGAAAGCACGACCGGCGATACGGATAAAATGCGGTGTGTTGCCCCGGGTGTCGCTGGCGTAGAGCAGACCGGCTTCGTCGTAGATCTGACGGCTGTTGGCGTTGGCCTGCCAGCCGGGCGCGCCGGCGGTGGGGGCTGCGCAACCGAAGATGCGGCGGAATTCTTCGCGCGCTGCGCCAAACTCAGCGCGCACGTCTTCCACGCCCATGGTCTGGACGTAATCCTGCCAGCGATAGTGGTTGTGGCAGTGAATGCCAATTTCGAAGCCCGCGTCGCGCACGCTGCGCATCACGGCTTCGTTGCGCCGGCCGATGTGCGGGGCGGGCAGCAACGTGCCATTGAGGAGGGTACGGACCCCGTAGAGCTGGACGACGCTGGTGCGGCCGACTTTTTTGAGAAAACCCGGACGAAAAACCCGGGTGATGGCGCGACCGGTTTGATCGGGTCCGAGGGAAAACAGAAACGTCGCCGGCATGCCCGCAGCACGCAGGTCGTGGATCAGATTGGGTACGCCGACCCGCGTGCCGCGGTCGGTATCAACGTCGATCTTGAGGGCGAGACGGAGGGGGGGCATCGGACGTGGCGGAATGAAAGGTAGGGCCGGACCGCTGGGCCGGCCGTCAACTGGTTCGCGGCGGGCCCAGCGGTCCCGCCCTACCTCCGATCCATTACTCGAGGGAATAATCCTTGTGCGCGAGGTGGTAGTCGAGGGTCAGGCGGATGGCGGTCTTGAG
>CAZIQP010000017.1:37906-42111 GCA_964541315.1 uncultured Opitutaceae bacterium | reverse complement strand
TGCGAACATCCATAGGAGTAGTTGTTGCCAAGTCGGGCGGCCCTCCACTTGGCAATGGAAACGAAAAGAATTATTATGGCATTGAGATCAAGCTCCATTCGCGCGCCGTCAATTACTTGTGCCGTCAGTCACATGTTCGTAACGCGACCGGCAGTCAGTAAGGTTTTGAAGTCTGCTTTGCCAAAGCAACCTGCCGTTGCGCCGGCGAGAATATAAGGGGAAAGCCAACGAGGATCGCGGCACATTAAATAGCCTGGCGCTGATTTCCATGGGAAATAAAAGACGACCCGTCGGGTCGTGTTAGGCAAGTGCAAATTACGACCTAATGAGTCGTGCAAAGGAAAAGACAGGCCGACAAGTGGCTACGCGCCGTGGGGGAAAACGTTCGCCGTGAACGGAAGACCGCTGGATTGACTCAAGAAAAGCTTGCCGAGTTGGCCGATTTGGCCCCCAGAGTGATTCAGAAAATCGAGGCAGGACAGATCACCATTCTAATTTCCACCCTTCGTCGTCTGCGCAAAGCCATTGGCTGCCGCTATGAAAGACTGCTGGAAGAGTGAGTTGGAATGTAAGGTTCCTCGTTATTTTCGATGGGGAGGCGCGAAGGGCAACCGAAAGGACCTCAGATGAATCAAGGCCGGTTCACTGCTTTCAAGGATTCATCCGTTGAGGAATCCCATTGGTGGTTAAATCCTCCGGGCTTTGATTCTGTTTTGCACGTCTACCCACGGTCAGTAGCGGGGAACCCGTAGAGTGGCTTGCGTCGCCGCTTGGGACAACGTAGACCAATCGGTATGAATTTGTCGGAGATGCGGCGCAATTATGCGGCACAAGCACTGGACCTTGGCGATTTGCGCCCCAGTCCGTTCACCCAGTTCGATCACTGGATGCGTCAGGCCATCGAGAGTGAGCTGCTTGAGCCCAATGCCATGGCCCTTGCCACCGTCGGTACGGACGGCCAGCCGACTTTGCGTACCGTCCTGTTGAAGGGATTCGATGGAAATGGCTTTGTCTTCTACACCAACTACGCAAGCACCAAGGTTGGGCAGATCGACAGTAATCCGGGGCGCACTACTGTCCAAAACAGCGCGTCGATCCGAAGCGATCGTATCGGGCAAACTTACTTCAAACCACTTCTTCGAGGGGAAATCATCTTTTGGAGGTAGAAAAAGAGGGGGAAATGGGTGCGGAATTAGATTCGCCAAACAAGGTTGCCTCTTCCGCGGATGACCTTTTCTCCTCTGAAAATAGCCGGATTGCGAATCTGTTTTGGACGGTAGTGTGACTCAGTCAATTCATCCACCTTCACCAAGGCTACGGCGGACAAGAAAGAGACGGCTGCCCGCCCCGGAGGGCGTGTGACCGGCCTCCGCTCTTGTCAAAGGCCGAGGCGATTTAACGGCCTGGCTCCTGTTTCGGCCGCCTGAAGGGCGGCACTTCATTCAGGGCGGCAGACTGATTCGGGCGAAGACGGCTTCAAGGGTGCGTGTGAACGTCACGGCGTCGCAGAGCGGGCTGCGGCGGACTTGTTCGCGCAAGGCTTGGCGCAGTTTCGTCAGACGGGGAAGGTCGTTCGCTGCGGCGACGGCGAGGGAGAGGTAGGCGTCGGGTGAGGGCGCGATCCATTCGCCGAGGCCGGTGTGGGTGAGAAGGCTGGCGCCGACGCGGGCGGCGTGGCAGTGGCCGGCGAGGGTGATGACGGGCACGCCCATCCAGAGGGCTTCGCAGGTGGTGGTGGTGCCGTTGTAGGGAAACGGATCGAGCGCAATATCGACGCCGTGATAGAGGCCGAGGTGATCGGCGACGGAGAGTTCCTGGCCGTTCAGGGTCACGCGGTCGGGGGCGACACCGGCGGCGGCGAAGGCGGAGAGCACGCGCTCGGCCACGGAGGAATCGCCGAGTCCGCGGGACTTGAGGAGGAGCCGTGACTTTGGCAGTGCGCAGAGCAGGCGAGTCCAGAGGGCGATGACCTCGGGGGTGACCTTGGCGAAATTATTAAAACAGCCGAAGGTGACGGCACCGGGTGCCGGTGCGGGGAGCGGGTTGACTTCGGGTGCCGTGGGATCGGGTTCGTAGCAGGAGAAATTTGCTGGGAGGCGGACGAGTTTCTCAGAATAAAACGAATCAGTCTCGCCGGGCGGATCGCAGATGGCGTCGGTGAGGCGGCAGTCGATGGCGTCGAGCCCGGTGGTATTGGGGTAGCCAATCCACGTGGCCTGAACCGGGGCGGGCCGGCGGGCGAAGAGGAGGAGGCGGTGGCCGGCGGTGTGGCCGGCGAGATCGACCAGAAGATCAAGGCCATCGGCCCGGATTTGGGCGGCGGCGGTATCGTCGTCCATCCGCGTGATATCGCGCCAGTGTTCGGCGAGGCTGCGGAGGCGTTCGGTCACACGGTCGGGCGCGGGGAGATTGAGGTAACAAAAAATTTCCACCCGGGTGCGGTCGTGGGCGGCGAGCACCGGCGCGATGAAGTAGGCGACGGCGTGGTGGCAGAAATCGGGGGAGACATAGCCGATGCGCAACCGGCGATCCGCAGGCGGTGATTTTTGCGGAAGCGGGGCGGCGGGTGCGAGCGGGGCGGCGTAGAGCCGGTGCCAGCGGCGGTGTTCGGCGAAAACCTCGGCGGGGGCAAGATCGGGCAGATAGTTGAGGGCGAGGAGCAGGTTGCTGTGGGAGTCGGGATTGGGTTTGACCGCCAGTGCGGCGCGGAAGTGCCGGACGGCTTCGTCAAGCAAGCCTGCGGATTTTGCGAGCCGTCCGAGGTTGTCGAGGGCGGGAGCGTGGCGGGGGTCGAGCCGGAGAGCTGCGGTGAAAGCGGCGCGGGCGGATTGGATCTGGCCGCAGGCAAGCAGGGCCACGCCGAGGATGTTGTGGGCTTCGGGGCGGGCCGGCTCAAGGGCGATGGCCTGGCGAAAGGCGTGGATGGCTTCGCCACGATCTTTGTTTTCCAGGCAGGCGACGCCGAGATTCAGCCACGCCGGAGCGAAAGCGGGGACGAGTTGCACGCTCTGGCGGAGGGCGGCGATGGCTTCGGGAAAACGATGGAGCAGCTTGAGGGCGTTGCCTTCCTGATGGTGCGCTTCGGCAAGGGTCGGATCAAGCCGCCGAGCCGAGCGAAAATCGTCCAGCGCCCCGGTGACGCGGCCGAGGGTGCGGAGAGTGAGGCCGCGATTCAGCCGGAAGGAGGCAACGGTGGGATCGGCGGCGATGGCGCGGGAAAAAAGATCGGCGGCGCGGGCGGGGTCGCCTTCGTCGCGAGTGATGAGGCCGAGGAGATTCAGGGCGTTGGCCTGGTGCGGATCGGCCTGGATGATCTCACGGTAGAGCGCGGCGGCGGCGGCGAGACGGCCGGCCCGATGGTGTTCGAGGGCGCGGTTGAGAGTCGCTGGGGAGGGTTTCGGCACAGAAGGATGGAGGCGGGAGAAAGGGGGCGGGGCAAGAGCGGACCTGCCTTCGCCGGGTTTCGGCACCGCAAGAAGGCGGCGGGGCGGGGGCAAATCGTTCTCTCACTCGTCCGCATTTTCCGGGCTGAAGCTTGGGCTAACGAGAAGGAGCCTGAAGATGTGTGAATGAGGATCGAGGCATCTGAAAAAGCGAAGGCCCCGGCGGTGAAACCGGGGCCTTCCTTCCAACTTTACGTCTTATGATGCTGCACTTGCGCACCAGTTTCAGAGCGGGGCCTCCGCTTGCGGTGGCTTGGGGTCCGCTTTCTCCGGGCCGCCTTGCGGCGACCCGGATTAAGCGAATCAAACTACCACTAATGGAGACCGGTTTACTGCAGCAGTTTGAGCGCCATCTGCGCGCTCTGATTAGCCTGCGAGAGCATCGAGGTGCCGGCCTGAGTCAGAATATTCCAGCGGGCAAGCTGGGTGGATTCTGACGCGACATCGACGTCGACGATACGGCTCGTAGCTGCTTCCAGGTTGGCCTTGTTGGTGGTGACCAGTTCGGAGGCAAAGCCGAGGCGGCTTTGTTCCGAACCGTTGTTGGCGCGCATGGTCGCCACGTTGGCAATCGCATCCGTGATGTTCTGCACGGAGACGGAGCCCAATGTACCCGCGGTGAGGACGCCCACCCCGGTGGTGCTGCTGGCGAGATCGCGGGCACCGATGGTGACCGTGGTGCCGCCGCTTTCCGTGACGCCGACCGAGCCGATGGCGGAGGAACCGAACAGGTTGACCCCGTTGAACTGTTCCGACGCGTTG
>CAZIQP010000017.1:0-37806 GCA_964541315.1 uncultured Opitutaceae bacterium | reverse complement strand
ATGGACTGACGATTTTCGTGCCACTGGAGAGCCGGTTGAGGCTCTTCTGCAGCATGGCGTTGGAGGTGGCGAGGTTGTTTGCAGCCGTGGTGGCTGCCGAGTTGGTGTTGATTACGACTGACATGGGATATCTTCCTTGATTTTAGTTTACGACTTCCGTGTCGTGTTCGGCCCCGGGAGAATCGGCCCCGGTGCGGGCCGTCGCGGTGAAAACCGCAAATTGGTTCACGCAGGATGGCGTGGGAAAGTGAGAATCGGGTTAAATGGGCATGGAGGAGCGTGGGGATCGGGCCGGGAAGCGGCGCCGATCCAGTGAGGAGAATATGAGACGCGGGGTGGCTGGTGCGCTTACTGGAGCAGTTTGAGCGCGACCTGGGCGCTCTGGTTGGCCTGCGAGAGCATCGAGGTGCCGGCCTGCGTGAGAATGTTCCAGCGGGCGAGCTGGGTGCTTTCCTCGGCGACGTCCACGTCGAGAATCCGGCTGGTGGCCGCTTCGAGGTTGGCTTTGTTTACCGTGATCAGTTCGGAAGCGAAACCGAGCCGGCTTTGTTCCGAGCCGTTGGTCGCGCGCATGGTCGCCACGTTGGCGATGGCGGTGGTGATATCGGATACGAGAACTGAGCCCAAAGTGCCGGCGGTGAGCACACCGACACCGGTGGAGGTGCTGGCGAGATCGCGCCCGGCGATGGTGACCGTGGTGCCGCCGCTTTCCGTGACCGCCACGTTGCCGATGGCGGAGGAACCGAACAGGTTGACCCCATTGAACTGTTCCCCCGCGTTGGCCGACAATTGCGAGGCCAGCGCGGCGTATTCCGTGGCATAGTTCGCCAGATCCGAGGAACCCTTGGTGACGTCGGAGTAGAGGGTCTTCAGTTCGCTCATGCGTTGAAGCACCTTGCCGGTGACGGCGAGGGCGCCGTCCTGGGTCTGCAGGAGGGAGACGGCGTTGCCGATGTTGACGGCCACCGCGCCCTGTCGGGCGGCGGCGGCGGACAGTTTCATCGAGACCGCGAGACCGCCGGCATCATCGGCCGGACTGACGATCTTCGTGCCACTGGAGAGCCGGTTGAGGCTCTTCTGCAGCATGGCGTTTGAGATCGCGAGGTTGTTCGCAGCCACGATGGCTGCCGAATTGGTGTTAATTACGACTGACATGGTTATCTTCCTTGATCTTAATTGCGACTTCCGTGTCGCATTCGGCCCCGGGAGAGACGGCCCCGGTGCGGGCCGGCCAGAGTTTTATTTCGTGGCAAGCAAAGTATCGGTCCGTTTTGCAGAAATATTTAGCGAATTGGTGCGAAATTATATTTTATCTCCGGCAAAAAACGCTTATGTGGGCGGTCGATTTCACTTGGTGAAACACCGGGGCCAGCCGGGTCAGAGCGGTGTGTTTTCTAAAAAAAGCCGCTAAAGATTTTGGGAGGGGGACCGATAGTGAGGTGGGGCAAAGTGCCCTCCTCTTCACTCACATGGCTGGCATCCAAATTTCAGGACTGGTGGCGAACTCACCCTTCGACTGGAAATCCGTTGTGGATCAGTTGATTGCGGCGGACAGTATTCCGATCACGAATCTCAATACCGAAAAGGCGACCAATACCGCTAAAAGCGATGCGCTTGATGCGGCGAATGCCACATTGGTTGATTTGCAGAGTTCGCTGCAGGCGATCCGCGAGGGAAATGTTTTTACCGCCCGCAACGTCATCAGCGATGTCACCAACACGACGTGGAGTTCCACCTCCGCCACGGGCGCGTCACTCGGAGCCTACAAATTCAACGTGACGCAGCTCGCTTCCCGTGCGCAAATCACGGGCAAGGCCGATATCGGTCAGTCCTTGAGCACCACCAGCGATGTTTCCGGGCTTACCCTGGCCAACCTCAACATCGCCAATCCGGTTTCCGCCGGCACTTTTACGGTCAATGGGGCACAGGTGACGATTGCCACGACGGATTCGTTGCAGGATGTATTCGATAAAATTTCGACTGCGACCGGAGGCAATGTCACCGCGAGCTACGATCCCACAGCCACCACGGGAGATAAAATTTCGCTCACCAGCGCGAGTGGCAACGTCGTCCTCGGGGCGATCAACGACACCAGCAATTTCATCCAGGCGATGAAACTGTCGAACAATGGCACCCCTACGGTCACCAGCTCCGCTTCGCTGGGCACCTTGAAGAACACCGCTTCCCTGGCCACGACCGGTCTGCGCACCGCACTGACCGGCCTCGACGGTTCGGGTAACGGATCATTCATGATCAACGGTGTGACCATCAACTATAATGCCAACTCGGATAATTTCGGCCTGCTCGTCAATAACATCAACCAATCCGGAGCCGGAGTGACGGCCAGTTACGACACGGCCAACGACCGTTTGACGCTCACCAATAATACCACGGGCGATGTCGGAATCGGCCTGAGTGACACCACGGGCAATTTGCTCGCCGCTCTCGGACTGACCGCGGCTGGCGGCGGAACATTCGCACGCGGGACCAACGCCCTTTTCACGGTCAACGACGGTCCCCAGATGAGCAGCATGAGCAATACGCTGGATCCGTCGGTCCATGGCATTACCGGTCTGAATGTCACCGTTAATTCCATGACCACCCAGACTCTCACGGTCGAGAGCGACAGTTCCGGGGCGCAGACGGCCATTCAGACTTTCCTCGACAAGTTCAACGCCGTATCGACCTTTATTGATACAAACACGAAAATCACTTCCGTGGGCGGCAAGGTCACCACTTCGGTGCTCAGCGACAATACGGAGGTGCAGGGCTGGGCCAGCCAGTTGCGCAAGATGGCTTTCGGGGCCGTGACCGGCGTGACCGGCTCAGTCAAGCAGTTGGACAATCTGGGCATTGATTTTGATTCCAATGGCCAGCTTACGATCGTCGACAGCGGCAAACTTCTGGCCGCACTCGCCAATAATCCGACGGACGTGCAGAATTTTTTCCTGGCCCCGACCACGGGATTTGTCGGGCAGATGTATAGCGCCCTGACCGGCATGCAAACGGATGACGCGCGGCAGAAAGGCAATCTGACCAAGGCCAACACCGATCTCGACAATCAGATAGCCACGATCCAGAGCCGGCTTGATGATGAACGGACGCAACTCACCAATGCTTTTATCGCGATGCAAGACGCCCAGTCGGCCGCCCAAAGCCAGAGTCAGACGCTTCTGAATGCCTTTGGAAACAATAGCAACAGCTCCTGCTGGGTGGCGCGTGCGGTCTATGGGGTGCATAATCCCCGCTGGCTGTTGTTTCGCTTCTGGCTGCTGCAACAGGCGCCCGGCTGGTTCCGCCGGCTCTATCTCCGGCACGGTGCAAGGGTGGCGTCCTGGTTGGAGAACAAGCCGCTGCTCAAGGCCGTCATCCGCCGCTGGATGGACACGCGTATTGCAGCCTTGCCGAAGGCATGAGCATCAGGCTCATTGCACAACACCTGCCCCAAACTTTTCATGCCGGTTCGATTTAATTTCACTGCAGCTCGGTTTGCCGGTTTGCCTCGGAGCGACCGACCGACGTCGGCTGCTTGGGCGATGTTGCTTTGCCTTCTTCTGACCGGCTGCTCCGATACGATGACGCTGAATTCCTCTTCCCGGCTTGGGCCGTTTTTTTTGCCGAGCAATTACAGCGGCGACACGGCGTTGCCGGCCAGCCTCCATCGGGTGCTGGTCTTGCCGGTATATGGCGGACAGGCTGCCGAGGTTGAGGCCAGCCAGGCACTGGATGCGGTTTTGCTGGGTGCCTTGCAAAAAAAAGCGCGTTTTGAGGTGGTGAGTGTCACGCGGGAGGAAATCCAGCGACGTTTCAACCAGCCTGAATTTTCATCCGCCGCAGTGCTGCCGCATGGATTTTTGGAAGAACTGGGGCGGGCCTACGGGGCCGAGGCTGTGATGTTTGTGGACGTCACTGTTTATACTCCTTATCCGCCGCTGTCGGTGGGATTCCGGGCCAAGCTGGCCACGATCACGGATGTCCGGCTCATCTGGAGCTTTGATGAAACCTTTTCCTCTTCCGATCCGCGGGTGGTCAACAGCGTGCAACGGACCGGTCGCCAGGAAAACTCGGCCCGTTTGCCCGCGGACATGACAGTCGGGATTTTCCAAAGTCCCCGGCGGTTTGCCGCTTTTGCGGCAGACACTATGTTTGACACGCTGCCACCCCGGTGAATATTCCTGTTCATCAACATTTTTTAATGCTAAAGATTGGCTGCCATCAGCCGATGATTAGGCTAACAATCAACGGCGTTCCCTGTGCCCCAGTCAGAGGCGGACCGTTTTATATCAATAAAAGCCAATGATTAATTCCACATCCTCTTCTGATCGGACTTCACCTGCGCAGTCCGTGGAAATCACCCGCCCCAAGGTGGTGATTCGCAACCCCGACAACAGCGACCAGTTTTCCGCCGAGAATACTGCGGCGTTGCGCGTTGCCTTGAACCGTACTCCGGAAATTCGTCCCGAGGTGGTTGAACGGGGTCGTGCCTTGGCGGCTGATCCTTCCTATCCTTCGGCGCAAATCCTCCGCCAGGTGGGCGAAGCCATCATCAAGTCGCCGGACTTTTCTGAAGACGCTAGTTAAGCCATCCGCTCATGGTCGCCTCAGACTGCGCGCGCGCTTATCGCACCAACTCGGTGGTGACCGCCAGTCCCGGACAGTTGGTGTTGATGCTCTTTGACGGAGTGCTCCGTTCCTTGGCCATCGCGAAGGACGCCTTCTCGATGCCACCGGATGACATGCGCCGGATCGCCGTGATCAACACCCAGTTGATCAAAGCCCAGAACATCATCGCGGAGCTGCAAGGCACCCTGAACATGGAGGCTGGCGACGGGAAATTTGCCCACGAGATGTACCGGCTGTACGACTATTACACCCGGCGTCTGCTTGAGGCCAATCTGCGCAAGCAGATAGAGCCTGTGATTGAGGTGGAGCGTCTGCTCGGCGAAGTCCGTGCCGCTTGGGCGGAAATGCTCAAGCAGCAGGATGGCAAGGCCAGCACGGGCATAAGGAACGTAGCCTGATGGAAACGCCGTTGCAGACTGCCACCCGGCTGCTGGCCGCCTTGGAGGACTTGACCGCGCAGGAGTCGATCCTGCTGCGGACGCTGGATTTTGTCGATGCCGTCGCCATTCAGGAACGGGCGGCTCCGCTGGTCGATCAATTGGCGGCGCTGGCGGTTCATCCGGAGGTTTTGGCGCTTGGCACCAAGGTCAAAGGGCTGGTGGAACGCCGTCTGCAAAGCCGGGTTTTTCTCGATGCCCAGCTCAGCAGATTGCAATCCGAATTGCGGCGCATTGATGAGGCGCGGACCCGCCTGGCGCGGGTCGCTCCCGCCTACGTCATGACCGTACCCCGGATCGTGGAATCAAAACTGAACACCGCCGCCTAGGAAGCCAATGTCCGGCACTGTTGCCACGGGAATGCCTGCACCGCGCCGGCCCTTGGCATCAAACTGCCGCCGCAATGCCCGGATTGTGCGCCTCTTGCTCTGCGCCGACCGATTCGGGTTTGACCGGTGCCCCGGCCATCCAGTCTGCCGCAACTTTGCGGGCTTCCAAAACCCAGTTGGTCTCCGGTTTGGCGTAAATCGAACGGCCGATTTTGCTGTCCGAGCCATTCCATGCCATCACGGCCTTCAGGCAGGTGGTTTCATCACTCATCAAATAGCTTTGCAGCATGATGGTGCCACGGGGTTCGAGTTTTCCATCCGGCAACCGCACTCCCAGCATGAGCCGGGCGAGCCCTTGGTTGTAGTTGACGGTCCGGGTGTTTTCCCAAGTGCCGTCGGAGGGGGCCGGGTCATCCGCAGCAAGGGAGTTCTCGATGTCGGTGAGAAAGGAAAGGAGGCGGGTATGCATGGCGGATAGTGTGACCACAGGAATTCCTACCCCTGATGCATCGGCCGGGGTGCGGAATTCTTTAGAAAAAAACACCTAAAGATCCGGCCAAAGATTCCGATAGCCGCTTTTGGCGCACAATTGCCATCCCGCATGTTCCACCCCATCCACTCTACTTCTGATGCACTAACGACACGGACCAGCCTGCCTTGGGGGGAGAGGGACTCGGTCCTGATCATTGAGGACAACGAGGGTATCGCGGGTTTGCTCACCATCATGCTGGGCCGGTCCGGTTTGCAGGTGATTTGGTGTCAGACGGGCCAGGAGGCGCTGGAGAAATATGCACGGAACCATGAATCCATCGCCTTTGTGCTGACGGATTGCCGCTTGCCGGACGGGGATGGCCGTGAAATCTGCCGGCAAATGCGCCAGCAGCGGCCCGATCTGCCCTTGGTGTTCAGCAGCGGCAGCGCCGCTTTTTTGAATCTGGGGCCGTTGCCCTCGGGCCAAATGGTGCATTTTTTGCCGAAACCCTATTCGCCCAAGGAGCTTCTTGTGCTCGTGGGGAAATTGCAGGCCGAGGTGATGTCGGTAGCCCCGGCGATTTCCGCAGGATTTGTTTGAATCCGGCAGGTCGGGGCATTACGCGTCTTAGTCCACCCAAACTAATTCGTCCGGCGCGAGCCGTTGCCCGATGTCATTTGAGAAAATCCTCATAGTTGAAGATGAGCCAGTTGTCCGGAATCTACTCACGGAGATTTTCCTGCGGCGTAAGTTTGCCGCGGCCGTGGCCGATACGCTGGCGGCGGCTGAAGCGCAGCTTTTGCGGGAGTCGTTTGATCTGGTGATGCTTGATATCCGGCTGCCGGATGGCGACGGACAGCAATTTCTCGAGCGCCTCGCGACCCTGCCCGAACGGCCCTTGGTCGTGATGGTGACAGGCTACGGCTCCATCGAATCGGCGGTCGCCTGCATGCGGGCCGGAGCCTTTGATTATGTGCTGAAACCTTTCAGTCCTTCGCAGATCGATATTTTGCTCAAGAAAGCCCAGGCCTACCGGCAGTTGCTGTCGGTCAACCGGCTCCTCAGCGACCAGCAGGGCGAGGATGAGGGCTCCATCGTGGGCCGGAGTCCGGTGATGCTGCGTTTGCGCCAGTTGATTGAGCGGGTGGCCCCGACGGATGCGACCGTGCTCATCACCGGCGAAAACGGCACGGGCAAGGAAATGGTGGCCCGCGAACTCTACCGGCGCAGTCCGCGCCGGCAGAATCCTTTCATCAAGGTGAACTGCGCCGCCGTCTCGGAAAATCTGATCGAAAGCGAGTTCTTCGGCCATGAGCGCGGCTCGTTCACGGGCGCGACGGAGCGGCGCGAGGGCCGTTTTGAACTCGCGAACCAGGGCACTCTGCTGCTCGACGAAGTGAGCGAGATTCCCGCCAATCTGCAGGCGAAACTGCTGCGCGTGCTCCAGGAGCGCGAGTTCGAGCGGGTCGGCGGCAACCGCACGATCAAGGTGAATGTCCGGATTCTGGCCACGTCGAACCGGGATTTGCTCAGCAGCGTGGAGAAGGGCGCTTTCCGGCAGGATTTGTATTACCGGCTGAATGTTTTCCCGGTGCATGTGCCGGCTCTGCGTGAACGGCCGGAGGACATCATGCCGCTGGCGGAGCATTTTCTGACGCGATGTGCGCGTAAAATGGGTGTGAAGGTGGCGGGCTTTTCCGAATCGGCCATCAAGGCGATGCTCCTCTACCGCTGGCCGGGCAATGTGCGCGAACTGCAAAACACCATCGAACGCGCGGTGATTCTGACCGAAAATGGCTGGATGATTTCTTCCGCCGCCCTGGGTCTGCCCGTGGTGGCGGGGGAGGCGGCCGGCGAGGCTTTGCTCGCGAGTGCCATGCAGGATTACGGCCATTCGGAAGGTTCGAAGCAGGCTTTTGATGCGTCGTTTGCGACCTCCGTGGCCGAGGGGCCGGTCGGTACGGCTCCGGGCCAGAATGGCGCGGTGTTTAACATCGCCGAATTGGAAAAACAGGCCATCAAGGGCGCCCTTGTCCAGACGGCGGGCAATCGCACCAAAGCCGCAGATCTGCTCGGGATCAGCATCCGAACCCTGCGGAACAAACTTCAGGAGTACCGGGATGCGGGCGATCCGTTCGAGGTGGGTGCGGAAATGGCGGAGTAGGCCATTATTTTTTGTTTCAAGCGGTTCTATTTAAAAAATAGCGGTTAAGTGGAGGGAAAAGTGGGCCGATTAAGGCGGAAAGGCTTTTCATGGCCAAGCAGAATTACCCATATGCCCGCTACACAGGAAATTTCCGAAAATCTCATCCGTGAGAACATCAATCGCGCCATCGGCGAAGTGTTCAAAACCATGCTGGGCCGCCAGGCCGATCTTTGTGTGCTCACCGATCAGACCAACTGCTGGCCGCCCATTCCCGTGGACGGAGTGAGCAACATCCCGCAAATCGTGGGCACCGTGGGTTTCCTCGGCGATGTCAACGGCCTCATCTATCTTTATCTCGACGTGCCTTTCGCCCGCCTCGCCACCTGCCAGATGCTCGGCATGACCGAGCAGGAAATCGATGAATCCGGCGACGAGGTCATCAACGACGCCATCGGCGAACTGACCAACATGACCGTCGGCAGTTTCAAGAACGGTCTCAGCGATGCCGGATTTCCCTGCCGCCTGACCATTCCGACCATTCTGCGGGGCAGTAATTTTTCCATCGAGCCCATCGCCGAAGTCCAACGCTTCATCTATAAATTTCAAAGCGCCGGTCAGAGTATCGTCACCGATATTCTCATCAAGATTGGCGAATAATTTCCCTAAAATTCAACTGATCAGCCATGCGCAACAAAATCCTTACCGTCGACGATTCCAAGACCGTTCGCATCATAGTGCGGAAAGCGTTCAAAGCCTTTGATTGCGAAATCCTCGAGGCGGCCAATGGGGTCGAGGGTCTCGCCATCGCCGCCAAGGAGATGCCGGACCTCATTTTGCTGGACGTCACCATGCCCGTCATGGACGGCGTCGAGATGCTCACCAAGATCAAGTCCGATCCGCAGCTCAAGGGCATCCCGATCATGATGCTCACCGCTGAAGGCGGCAAAGACAACGTGCTCAAAGTGGCCAAGATCGGCGTGCGCGATTACATCGTCAAACCCTTCAAGGAGGATGTGCTCCTCGAAAAGGCCGGCCGGATCATCGAGCTCAAGCCGCTCACCGATTCCAAGGGCAAGGCCCGTTCGATTTTTGATCCCGCCACGCTGCTCGTGGTCGAGGACAAGCCGGCGATCGTGCAGCAAATCCAGGAGGGCCTGAAAACTTCGCCCTGGAAAGTCCATGGCGTCACCTCCCAGGCCGAGGCCGTTGATTTCTGCGCGAAGACGCCGCCCGATCTGATCATGATCAGTCTGTCGCTGCCGGAGGATGCCGCTTTCGCCCTGTTCCGCCTGATCCGCACCAATGTGAAGACCAAGTACACCCCGGTCTTCGGTCTCGTCGTCAAGACGGAGACGGGCGCCCAGCAGCAGGCCCAGACCGTCGGCTTCACCACGGTCATCACCAAGCCCATCGATATCAGCGAACTCGAGTCCAAGGTCGCGAAGGCGATGAATCTCGACACATCGCAACGCTATTTCACCACCGAAGGCGGCGTGCTCATCATGCGGGTCCCGGAGAATTGCTCGACGAGCATCACCGCCGAGATCAGCACCTACCTGAAGCCCAAGCTGTCCGAGGCGGTCGATGCCGGGCACAACAAGGCCGTGATCGACGTGCATCAGCTCCGCTCGCTCCACATGGGCGTCATCAAGCTGCTGATGCAGGCGATGCAGACCAGCCGCGATCTCGGCGTGCATTTCACGCTCGTCGGCAATGCGCACATCATCGCCGAGTGCAAAGGATTCGAAGACACCCGGACCTGGGCCTTCTTCGACACGATCGAGGAGGCCAAGGCCAGCCTGACCAAGGTGCCGGCACCAGCACCCGCGATGGCCAACGCCACCCCCTGAACGGGACCTGATATTTCGTTTGAACCGCACCGCAGCACCCGCTGCGGTGTTTTTTTTGTTACTTTGCATCCAATGCTCCGAAACTTGTCTTGGACCATGAGCCTGTCGAACGGCCCTGGCTTGGTTTGCTGTAGGAGCGACTGTATGCCGAGATTCGATTGCCCCGCCCGGTGTCATCGACCCACGAGTCTTTTCCGCACGTAAAATCAACGGGGAATGACTCGAAATAAAAAACAGGAATTGCCGTCGAAGGACCTGCGCGATTGATTTGTTAAATGACCCCCGGAGCGCAAAGACTCGTTTTCGAGTCCCACTGACACTGATCCGGCAAGATGAGCACCCAAGGAATACTGTCCACGATCTACCTCGGCATCGGAGTCATTCTGATGATTATTGCCGTGGCCGGACCCGGCAAAGAAAAGAGAACGAAAGGATTTGCGGGATTTGGGACCGGCGACGGTTTTGATATGTCGATCTTCATCTTTATCGCATTGCTTTGGCCTATCTGGCTGCTGTTGGGGCTTTCCAAGAAAGACCAGAGCTGAACCAATCAGCCACGGTGAACGCCCTTGATCTCACCTGAATCGTCGACGATGTTTCCGCTCACCATGGCCCTGTATTTCAAAAGTTCGGTCTGCCCGCTCGCCGGGCGTGGCTGATATGAGGCGTTGATCTGGGCAATGCAGACAGAATGTTACGAGCCATCATAGCCTTCTTGATCGCGGCAGCGATTTCCGGTTGCCGAACACCCGAGCGACTCGAGTTTATCGACGATACAGAGCCGCCGGACTTACCGACGATTCACTCTGTTCGATCAGACGGAAATCGGCTCTACATTTCGGTTGTTCAGGGGGAACCGCAGGATCAGTGGATTTCGAATCTCAATGCCGAGGTTCTTAGCGGTGATGTGTATCTGTTCGCAGTTCCGAGCAAAGTGCCAGTTCAGACAACGGAGTTCTCTCTCGATTTTTCTGCTCGACGATTTCCCCGCGATTGGAAGAACCGACTCTATTGGATTACATCGTACAGAGCCGTTACGAACATGAGCACAGGTGTTGGTCATGTAACCGCTGTGTATCGTTCCAAGCTGACTATTCAAAATGAAGAAAAAAGGCCCAACAAGACCAGCACGGCCAACGACCTTCATACGGACTAAATCGCACTGGCGCACTACGCTCAAGATTCAGTTTCAGTTCGGAAGGGTCCTGTTTGCGCTCGCCGGTCGTCGGCTGACTGGTAACGTCGGCCGAAGAAAAAATGTTTCCCCCGTCTGCACTTCCACTGGAGCCGTTTCAGCGAGCGAAGAAGCGAACCAAAGATGCTTCGATCGCAGCCTACGCGTCTGCTGTTCTCACGGTGGTCATTTCTGTTGCCGCCGCCTATTCTCAAAAGAACGCCGCACCACTCCTTTTGTTGCCAGACGCGGCATTTATTGCCGGCCTCGCATATGGCATCCAAAGGCAATCCCGGGTTTGTGCGGCAATCCTCGTCGTCTATTGGGCTATCGCGAAGTGGATTCTCTGGCAGGAAGTATCACCAGGCCTCCTCGGATTATTTGTGGCCGTTGCCTTCTGGTTGTCGTTCATTGGAGGACTTGTGGGTGCGGTGAATTATCACCGATACAAAGAAGAGCCGATCAAGTCATCCACAGACCAACGCCCTTGATCTCACCTGAATCGTCGATGATGCTTCCGCTCTGCATGGCACAATTATTCAAAAGAGACGGATAGGCAGAAATCATGCCCATCGATTACAAGCCCGCTGACAACGGATTTCTTTCGAAGATCACCAACGAATCCGAGGCCTTGAAAACCGTCGATTTCGCTGCGTGGACTTTCATTGGCACAGCTATGTTGCAGGCTTTATTGATCGGCTTTATCTTACCCGTCCTGCTCGTCATTCCCGCCATAACGATCAAAAGACGTCATGTCTTGACTCTTGACAAGCCGATGCCGAATCCTGCCTTCTGTCAAAAGTCAAGATGTGACGTCTTAACTTCCCCCCAACCCGTGAGGTGTTATTCTCCGCCTTTGAATGCGAATAGATGCACGATTGGATTTGTTCGTCGTCCTGCTCGCGAGCGGGCATTCGTTCGCCTCACTCAGAACGATCAAAAGACGTCAACAACGATCAAAAGACGTCATGTCTTGACTCTTGACAAGCCGATGCCGAATTTTGCCTTCTGTCAAAAGTCAAGACGTGACGTCTTAACTTCCCCCTGAGAGACGCTGAGTTGCCGACGTTCGAAGGCGTTGTCCTCGACGGCCCTAATGTAAGAGGCCGCAGTTTTGGAGATACGCCGCTTCACATCGTCGCAATCTGGGATGATTTGGAAGCAGCCCGTGTTCTAATTGAATCGATGCAGAAAAAGATACGCGGTTGCAAATATTTTAATTTTTGTCGAAGCGGAGTTCAGAATGGTGGGACCTTGGTGGGAAATCACGGTTGGAACTGGCGGTTGGCCATGCCCCCAACATGGTCCTTGCCCAAATACACGGGGTGAGCCTCGGAGCTCGTGGTTCAAGTTGGGTTCAGAAAATAAGGCAATAACGGTAGCGCGGGTATCCGAAGCACGATATCATTCACGGTGACAGTGATTGTGATGATGGCCGAATTCGGCGGAATAATTCCGCTGATCGTGATGGTCGCGACGGCGGATTGGGCGCCGTCGGCCACGCTCGTCGCCACGACGTGATAAGTCCCGGCGGTGGCCGCAGCGGTGTAGAGGCCGGTGGAATTGACCGTGCCGCCGGCGCTGCCTTCCTGCACCGTCCACGTCACACCGGTGTTGGCCGAGCCTGAAACCGTGGCGGTGAATTGCTGCGTCGCTCCGGCAGTGACGGTGACGAGGGTGGGTGCGACACTGATGGTTGTGGTGCTGTTGCCCAGCGGCTCGACGTAGCGCCACACGCCGTTGCTGGTGGCCATGAAGACAAGCCAATATCCCGAGGGATGCTTGGTGCTCGTGTTGCCCATGGGATTGCCGCCGAAGCCCTGCAACGCAGCCGGTGTGGCGGTGTAATTGCGGATCCATTGGGCGTCATTGCTCCGGGGTGCCCGCGCCAGCTCGGGGCCCACAAAGGTATTGGAATAGATGTACTGATCGGTGGCGGCCAGACCGGTGGCATTCTTGTTCATGAAAGGTGCATTCGGGGGAGAGGCCCAATAGTATCCGGGAACCAGCGCCGTCCAGGTGGCGCCATCGTCGGTGGATTTCCAGATGCCGCCTTCGCTGTTGCTATAGCCGGGCGAATACCAGGCGTTGCCAATTTTCACCGGCGTGTACGAGCCATGCGCGTGGGAGTGAGATGCCTCGACCTTGGTCCAGGCGCTGGTCGAGATCACGCCGTCGCGATATTTCTTCGCCAGTGTGCCGCCGATGCGACCGGCCGTGGTGGTGCGCCAGATGCCCATATTTGGATCCTGTGAAATCACGCACCAGGTGGTGGCGCTGATCGGAAGGACGTAATGCGAGTTGCCGATACCGTCAGGCGGGGGATGGATGACCCAATTCTGGCCGCCATCCCAGCTTTCGCCAAAGCCGCCTTCGTTGGCGGGGTTGTTCTTGAATCCATAGTGATAGGTGACGAGCAGGTGATTGGGCGGATCATCGGGCAAAATGGCCGTATGATAAGCATCGGTCACGCCATAGGGGTTGTAAGGCACGTAAGCGGCGTCGGCGGCCGTGAGTCGGGTCCAGTTGACTGCTCCATCGGTTGACTTCCAAATGCCCAATGATCCGTAGCCGGCTGGCGAATAAAGCGTGGGCAGGGTGGCGGGATCGCGCGCGGGGTTGGGATCAATGCTGAAACCCCAAGGGTTGCCATTCATGGCCGTGTTGTTGATCAGCGTCCAGGTGTCGCCGTAGTCGGTGCTGCGGTACCATTTGATTTTGCGGGCATCATTATTGCCGCAGGCGGTGATGAGCGTGCCGGGATTGACGGGGTCGACCACGATGCTCTGAAAATAGTCTCCGGCAGCCTGGCCGGGCAGGGTCAACTGCGTCCATGCGTCGACCGGGCCGGGCGGTGCGGCGACTGCCGGCCTGGGCAGGGCGAATCCGCAAAACGCCAGACCGCAGCCAAAAAGGAATCTCCAGGCGAAGCGTATTTGCCCAGAAATATGAGGGTGTGAGCGGAGGATGTTCATAGTGGCGTGGTGAAGACGTTTGGACTCAGTTTGCGATGGTGATGCTGACGGGTTCATAAGCCCCGCCCCATACGGTCGGGTCCCAGCGGAAGGCCGAGCCGAAAAAGGTTGGGTGGCTCTTCACTCCGGTGGCGGTCGTACCGAGGACGTAGAGTTCGTAGTCACCATTGGGAAACCGGGTGGTGTCGAAATCGAAGACGTAACGGACCTGCGGAGCCGGCGCGTCGCGCGAGGTTGTCAGCACGGCGATACGATCGCCGTAGCCTGTGGTGACGCCCTTCTTGCGGAGAAAGAGTTCGACGGTCTTGATGCCGGTCGTGCCGCCGCTGCTCCAGATTTCGGTGCTTAGGGCGGGCATGTTCAGCCATTGGGGCGCCCAGTTGGCCCAGTTGGAATTGCCCACGACGACTTCGACGTTGGACTTGCCAGAGACAGTCGGCCCCTGGATCACGCCCTCGGAAACCTGGGTCCATTCCTGGCCGCCGATAAAGACAATGCTGGCCGGCGGCCCGAGCTTGGGGAGTTCGGCTTGGAGCGGGACATGATGGAGGGCGGAGGGAGGGGTGTACGGTGGCTCGGCATTTTTCGGAGTGATGACCTCGACATGCAGGTCAATGATGCCCGTGTTGTTGGCGAAGAATTGAAAGGTATTGTTACCAACTAGGAGCGGTGAAACGCCGCCTTGCTGGACCTCGCCGAGTTTGATGCGCACAGTGGTGGGGTTGTTCCAGACAGCAGAAAGTGTCGGATCGAGCGGCGAGGTGTTGTTCGCCGGCTGCGGCAGAGCGTAGCTGACGCCGTTGACGAGCACATGATCGCCCGGGTCGATGGTCGTGTAGCTGAATACATTGACCATGTAGTTGAAGACCAGCCACGCTTCGCTGCCGGCTCCGGAGGCAGTGGGACGAATATCGTCGGGAATATTCACCGTGAAAGTGGGATAACTGGAATTCCAACGGGAGGTATGTTGGTAATCAGTACCGTCGATGCGCGTGACGTAGTTGTGGACCGCGCGCGGCTCCAGATCGGGACCGTCGAAGCCAAAGTTGTCCCAATGGGAGAGGAAATAGGGATTGTTGTCCTTCGAGGTGTTGTAGCCGATCGTAGACCAGAGCAGATCGTAGGTTCCCGGCTTGAAGGCCCCGGCGGCGAATGCCGTGTCGATCACACTCGTGCCATCCACGAAGACTTGAATTCCGTCGGTGCCGACGCGCACATCGAAGCTGCGCCGGACGTTGGAACTCATCTTGCGGCCTTTCTCGTAGAGCACCGCTTCGGCGATTTGGTAGGAAGCGCCCGTGCCGTCGATCAGGTGGACCGAAAATGACTGATTGCTTGCCTTCAGCCGTAGCACGCCGGCTGGAAGCGCCTTCTCGCCATCCGTGTCGAAGAAGCTCATATGGCCGGTCAGGTCGGCCTTCACCGGATTAAAATCGAGGTACCAGACACTGCGCGGGCTCATGATTCCATCCATGTCGAACACGATGCGGCGGCGGACCCCGTTTTCGATGGCGATGGGCTTGCGGGGGCGCTGGGCAACCTGGGATTTGTCGCCCGCCGCGCCATTGAGCGTGCCGTTGAGGGTGTGGACGTGGCACTGGTCGTTCACGAAAAACAAATTAAAGCGCGGATCGGTCTGCGGGGTCATCGCATTGTTCCACTTGCGCTCGTCAGGCGCGCCCATCGGGAGGTTGAAATCGTCGAAGAAAGTCATCGAGGAGCGGAGGGCCGCGACGCGGGTGCCGTCGCCGCCGTTGAAAGTTTGCTCCGTAGGCTGGCTGCAAATCTGCCCGAGACCATTGAGACGCACGACGTTCACATGATAGAGGACATTGTTGGCGAGCGGCTGGATCTGAATGACGCGATTGGGCGTCACCAACTGGCGGGGCGCAGACATGTTGGGGACCGCGGCAGTGGAGCCGCCGGAATTTTCCGACGTGCAGCCGTCGGTGGTGAGAATCGTGGAGATCGCGGTGCCGTCGGCCCACCATTGCACCCGGTAGCCGCAGCCTTTGCGGCCTGCGGTATCGACATCCCATAGCTGGGCCCACGCGGTGTCGTCGAAATCCATCTCGATCGTGGCCACATGGTCGTCGCGCCGTATGTTCACGACGGGTGCGGCTTCCAGGGTGAGCGCCGGAGTGTTCAGGACGACGCTGGCCATGGCGGTGACTGTGCCCTGGGCGTTGGTGGCGGAGAGCGTGTAAGTGGTGTTGGCGAGCGGAGAGACGGCAATGAGATTGCCCGTGACGGCACCGACGTTGGGCGAAACCGACAGGCTGGTCGCGCCGGAAACATTCCAAAGCAGCGTACACATGCCGTTGGTGTTGAGCGAAGAACTGTCGATGGTGAAACTGTTGATCACCGGCGCCGTGGTGGAGGCGGGAGTGATTGTGACGGTGGCGGTCTGCGTCACGTTGGTGGTGCCGTTGGAAGCGGTGAGCGTATAGGTCGTCGTGGCCGTGGGCGAGATCGTGATGCTGGTGCCGGTAACCGGGCCCACATCCGGTGAGACCGAAAGGGTGGTGGCCCCTGTGACGCTCCAGTTCAACGTGGTGCTGTTGCCCGTGATGATCGAGGCGGGGGTCGCGGTGAAACTGGCGATGACGGGTGTGATGGGAACGGGGTTGACAGTGACGGTGGTGCTCTTGGTCACACTGCCGCTGGCGTTCGTGGCGGTGAGCGTGTAGGTCGTCGTCGTGGCCGGGGAAACGGAGATGTTCGAACCGGAAACGGTGCCGACACTCGGCGCGATTGAGAGGCTGTTTGCTCCGGTTGTACTCCAAGCCAGAGTGGTGCTATCGCCCGCCGTGATTGATGCCGGACTTGCGGTGAAACTGGCGATTGTCGGTGCTGCGGGGCTGGAAATAGCCGTCACGGTGACGGTCGCCGTCGCTGACTTGGTGTTGTCAGCGTTGCTGGTAGCCACGACATGATAAGTGCCCGCAGTGCCTGGTGCCGTGTACAAGCCAGAGGGACTGACGGTGCCGCCGGCGCTGCCTTCCTGCACTGTCCACGCCACCGCAAGATTGCTCGATCCTGTCACGGTCGCGGTAAATTGATTCGTGGCTCCGGCAGTCACGCTCGGCGAGCTCGGCGAGAGACTCACCGTCACTGTTTCCCGGGCAGGATCGGCCACCGTGAAACTCACAATCGCATCGCTCGGCGGAACAAGGGTGGAAATGTTGCTGTTCGCCGTCATGGCCAGTGCCCATTGGCGGCGCATTTCTGCGTTTCCGGCATCGCCGGGGTGAACGTCGCCCGAGGAAATCAAGTCGGTGCGGCCGAAAAACGCGGCATACAAATCGGGACCATGCAAGATGGCGGGATATTTGGCATAGAGAGCGTCGATCTGTCCGTTGATCAAGGGAGCCTTGGCCAGTTGGTCGGGAATGTCGGACCACGGCATGTGGGGAATCACGGGAATTTTTCCGGCCGCGAAAACCTTCTGCAGGAGAACCTCCATTGCGGCGGTGAAGCCGTCTGCGCCGCCGTTCGTTCCGTAGTTCAGCGTGACGAAGCGTCCAGGATACAGCGAAAGAGCTTCGTCGATCACGTCGTTGGCCGACCAGACATTGGAGCCTCCGATGGCGGCCGGCACGATGACGGGCCAGCGATCGGGAGCCAGACTGTTTACCCGCCCCGGCAAATCACTGAACAAATAGGCCGCAAAACCGGTGATGGAGTCGCCCATAAAGAGCCACGCGTCCGACGCGCCATCAGGCGCCGAGTGAACATCAAGGTCGATCGCGAAGGAGGCCGGGTTGGAGCCGGCGGTGGCGCGGAGACGAATCCAGTTGGCCCCGGCGAGATTGACCAGATGCTGGCGGCAGCCGCGGTTGTTGCCGGTGACCGTGACGACCACTTGCCAACCGGTGGTCGGCGCGGCACCAGTGCCACCGGGGGCGGAATTTATTTCGATCGTGTAGTCGACCGGCAATTGCAAGGATGGCGCGGGATTGACATTGATGTAGCCCAGCGCCCAAGGACCATACCAAGCGACAAGCACCTGTTGACGCTGATTCGCCGGAACCGTTGAAAGATCGTAGGCGATCCAGGCCGGCAGCGTATCCGAAACCCACATTGACTGGTAGTTGGCGTCATTGGCGGCGGAAGGTAAAATGCCTGATGCTGAGCCGGAGGCGTAAGCCGGTTTGCCCCGACTGATGAGCGGCATGGCGCTGGGCGATGAAGAGCTAGTGTTCGCTCCCGTCGTGACAGAAATGGCGGCCGTGGAGGAATTCGTTGCGGCCATTCCCAGTGCGGGAAGTGCCGACAACGCTAAAACCAGGCAAAGATCGAAAAAATAAAGCCAGGAGATGGCGCTGAAGCAGATTTTGCGAGGGGTAGATCTGACCGATGATTGATGGTACATGTGGAGCCGAATTTGACCCAACTGATTGAGCGATGTTTCCTCCAGCAATTGGCATTACGATTTATTCGGGAGAAGCATTGTGAACCATGGTAAAACCCTAGGAACTGTGTCGAAAAATGGGGATTCTTCCTTGGCGGCGCGGACCATCCACCCATGTTTGAGGGAGTGGATACCACTTTTAATCCTCAATCGGTTCGGCTCGCGGGCCGGCATGTCCAACTGGAGCCGCTCTTACCCAATCATGCGGCTGCATTGTTTTCGGCCAGTCAGACGCCGGAAATCTGGCGCTGGCTGCCGATCCCGATGTTTGGCTCGCGGGCCGAGGTCGAAAGTTGGATCGCCCAAGCTTGGAAAAATCAGGAGGCGGGAACCGAGGTGCCTTTCGCCATCGTGCGAAGAAGTGACGGAGTGGCCGTTGGCTCGACGCGTTACCTCGACATTCGCCGGCCGCACCGGGCGCTGGAAATCGGCTGGACCTGGCTGGCCCGCGAGGCGCAGCGCACCCCGATCAACACCGAAGCGAAATTGCTATTGCTCACCCATGCCTTCGAGACGCATGGGGCCGTCCGTGTGCAATTGAAAACCGATGAACGCAACGAACAATCTCGCACCGCGATCAGCCGGTTGGGAGCCGTTTTCGAGGGTGTGCTGCGAAATTATCAAACCCGGCCGCATGATGGCTATGTCCGAAACACGGCGATGTACAGCATCACCCAGGCAGAGTGGCCAACGGTGAAGGCTCGCCTGATTTCATTTCCGGCTCGCTGAAACGCCCGGTGAAAATTCACGTCTCTATGACGATGTGCAGGTTGATTTCCGGGTGTTTTTTGCGCCAACTGGGATAATCGCACTTACCTTTAAATGCCCCAGGACGATAGTATAAATTAGATCCGCAATAACCCGCATGCCCAACTCCATCTGCAATCACCGGTTTTTTATCATTTTGGGCGCGCTGATCGCGGGCGGACTGGTTGCGGCTGATCAGGTGAAAACAGACAAGTCGGGTGATTCCAAACAGCGACCTGTTCTGGCGGTGGCGGCAGGCGATGATCAGACAATCACCGACGCCCTCGCTTCGTTGCCCGAGTCTGGCGGTATTGTGGAACTGGGAGCCGGTACCTTTTCGATCAAAAACCCCATCATCATCGATCGCGACGGCGTTGAACTGCGCGGCAAAGGTTCGAATACGATTTTGTTTCTCCGGGCGCGGGCGAATTGTCCGGTGCTGGTCATTGGGAGCAGCAGCACGCCGACCCGGCGGACCGTGCGCCAAGTGACGGTGCGCGACCTGCTGATCGACGGCAATCGTGAGGAACAACAGTTTGAGTGCTATCGCGGCACCTGCGACGATCGCAGTCTCCGCAACAACGGAATCACGATCCGGGGAGCAGAATCCGTGGTGCTCGAGAATGTGGTCACCTGCCGGGCCCGCTCGGGCGGCGTCGTGCTGGAGAAGACGTGCCGGCAAATCCGGATCATGGGACTTGATTCCCGCGACAACGAGTTTGACGGCCTCGCCGCCTATGAAACCGAAGACAGCAGCTTCATCCGCCTGAATCTGCACCATAATCGGAGCGCGGGATTCTCGATCGACTGGCGTTTCAACCGCAACCTTGTCACTGATTCCACCGCCTCTGAAAATGGGAGTCAGGGAATCTTCATGCGGGATTCTATCGGAAATACCTTTGAGCGGCTGACACTGCAGGGCAACGGCGAGCAGGGCATTTTCATGGCCGAGACGCGCACCATTCCCGGCAGCGCCTGCCGTTACAATACATTCAGGATGCTCACTGTCACGGGGAACAAAACCGAGGGCATCCGGATCAACGACGCTTCCTGCAACCCCAACACGCTCGAAAACTCAATCGTGAATGACAACCACTCCGAGGACATCAGCCTGGCGGATTACGGCCAGTTGGAAATTCTGCGTCCGAATGCCGGGTAGATGTCATTTCGGTCTGACCGGGATGAGAAAGTCGAATACGCAGTCCGCGCCTCCGTCGCCGAAGCGCTCGTCTTGCCGGTCGAGATTGGGGCCGTCGGCATGAACGAACTTAGAACGGGGCAACCATGACCCGAAGGCATAATTGATCGTCTCGCCGAGTTTGGCCACGGGACCGCGGTGCGTGAAACACGCATAGGTTCCCGCCGGGATGGACCAGATTGTGAACGGCGGCTTCGCTTTGACTTCCGGGGCGACATTGATCGACGCAAGATATTCGAGCTCGTCCGGATGGCGGCGCTGAGCATCAGCAGGACAGCGGGCGGCGCCGTAGATGTATTTGTCCTGTTGCGGCTGCAATGAGGGAAGCAGCGGACAAAAACGATGATAAAGCTTCGGCACGACGTCGAGATTGTCAGCATCGGGCGACATCGGTCCGATGAACCGGACGGAAAGGCCGAGCAGACGAAGGGCGGGCAGTTTTATGATTTCAGGTTTCATGGAAGTTTGGACTGGAAGGACGTCAAGGCGGGTGGAGGTGATTTCGGGACGGGTGCGCAACCATGAGAGTTTGCCGGTACGCCGGAATTCGCTTGGAGTGGAGTCGAACGCAGCCTTGAAGGCGCGGGTGAAGGCCTCGTGGGACTCGAATTGATAATCCAGCGCCACGTCAAGGATGCCGCAATCCGAGCGGACAAGTTCATCGGCGGCGGCTGTCAACCGGCGCTTGCGGAGGTAGGAACCGAGGGACTCGCCGGTATGCTCGGCGAAGATGCGGTGAAAGTGCCAGAGCGAGAACCCGGCGCGCCGGGCCAGCGCGTCGAGGGCAATGGGGCGCTTCAGATTATGTTCGATGGCATCGAGACTGCGCAGCACGGCTTGGCGGTAATGGTTCATGCTTTTGCGCGGCATACTATCAGACGGGCCGGCTCGCTTACTTGATATTTTGTGCGAAAGAAAAATGGCCTTTGATCAGGCTCGTCGCGCCACCCAAAAGCGGCAGTTGTCGGAAAAGTTTCTGACCTTGGGTGTTTCGCTGGCGAGTTCGTTGCGGGTGGTGTCGTGAACATGCGTCCAGCCGGTGGCGGCCATGTCCTCGAGAATTTCCCTCCGGTCGGGCAGATGCATGAAGGTGTTGCCGGTTTCATCCGTGAAATAGCGGTCGCCGAATTCCAGCAGCCGCGGATTCTGCTCCCCCCTGGCCCAGAGTGCGGCTTCCTTGGCCCATTCCTTGATGTCTTTGGGGTCGTCGCGATCATGGGTCGTGAAAATGAAATGCGCGCCAGGCCGGCAGACGCGGAGTAACTCACGCATGGCGGCGCGCCGGTTTTCCCTTCCGGGAATCTGCATCATGCCGTTAAACATGAAGAGAACACCATCGAACCGTTTATGGTCTATCAGACTGCATGTTCCCAGTTGTGTGGCATCGGCCTGCAGGAAGGTGATGCCGGCAATGCCCTGTTCCTGTTTAAGATTCTCGGCCTGCTCGATCAGTTCGGAGGCGAAGTCGAACGCGGTGATATCGCGAAAGCCCTGATGCCAGAGGCCGACCGCCACGCGCCCGGCACCGCAGCCGGCCTCGAGCAGATGCATCGTTCGGTCGGGAAAGTACCGTTCGATCAGCGCCAGTTCAGATTTCCAGAGTCCGATAAAGTGAGCCGCCCGGGCATAGTGCAGGACCGTGTTGATGGAGTTGAAGTCGTCACGCACCGTGGCGCCGTCCACCTTTTTCAGCGCAAGGTCCTGCGTGTTCCCGGCATTCAGTTCTTTCGTTTCCATGCGGCGATAAACATGCCGTTGGCGTTTAGATCCTGCGGCCAGAGGGTGAGCCGGGGTGTCCGGCCGAGGACCGGATCGGGAGCGAACTCGGGATGCGCGGCAGTGAAGGCATCGGCCACGCCGGTGGTCTCGGCCCGGCTGAGTGTGCATACCGCGTAGATGAGCCGGCCACCGGATTTGAGTGAAGAAGCGACGTGGTTAAGCAGGTTTTGCTGCACCACGGCGAGTTCGTTGACATCCTTGGGCGTCGTGGTCCAGCGTGCGTGGGGATTGCGCTGCCAGGTGCCAATGCCGCTGCACGGCGCATCGACCAACACGCCGTCGAATTTGGTTTTTGTCGGCAACTGCGCGCCTCCTTCCCAGGCGGCGACACGAAAATTGAAAACCCTGGCGCGGGCGGCGCGTTCCTTGAGTTTGGTGAGCCGACGTGCCGAGCGGTCGCTGGCCCAGAGCAGGCCCTTGTTTTGCATCAGGTCGGAGAGATGCATCGTCTTGCCACCTTCGCCGGCGCAGGCGTCCCACCAGGTTTCACCGGGCTGGGGCGCGCAGGCGTGGCCGACCAGTTGGGAGGCGAAGTCCTGAATTTCAAATAATCCGTCTTGGAATCCGGCTGTACGATAGAGATCGGTGATTCCGGCGTACCGGAAGGCTGAGAGTTGGGAATTGAGAATTAAGGACTGCGGCAGGGCAGCGGGCGTGCAAAGTCCGAGCTTGGCCGCCACCTCAGCACCGGCGCCGGCTTTGGCGCGAATCCAGAGCACCGGGTCGCGCTGCAACTGGCGGAGCCAGTCAGCGGGGATGCTTTCCATTTCCGTTTTCACCCAGTCCGGCACCGCGCGGGCCGCCAGCGCTTCGGTTTTGATGCTGGCGGGATTTTTGTCGAAGCGGTCGCGCAGGACCAAAGCGGCTTCGAGCTGTTTTTGCAGCGACACCCTGGGATCAAGCCAGCGCCACCAGCGGAAGTAAGCGAAAACCGCGCGGCTGATTTCCCGGCGTTCCAGGGGCGCGGTGTAATGACGGCTTTGCGTGAGGGATTCGCGCAGGGCTTGATCGGCAGGCGTGCCGGCCTGGACCAGTTTCAGGATGCGGGCGGCGTTGTTGATGAATTTGTTTTCGGACATGTTCAGCCACGTCTGGCCCATTTGCGTTGTTCCTTGAGCTCGAACGGACGGGCCTCGACAAGCGTCCCGGCGCAAGCGGGGTGGTTGCGGAGTTCCTGAAACTTCGGCCCGGTGACGCGCCACTTCAGCGCGAAAGAGGTCTCGGCAACCGGCGCAACGCGGTGCTCGAAAACAAAGGCGAGTTCGATCTTGGTGTCGCCGTTGGCGGCATCGATCGCGGTGCGGAGCTGGTTCAAAAAGCCGGGCAGCTCCGGGTGGTCGGGATGGAGCAGCCAGCAGATTTTTTTGACCGCGCCGGGGACGTAGGAGTCGAGCGGGTAGACTTCCTTGATGTTCAGGCGGGCGCCGTCATTGCCGCGCATCACGGAGCCGAGCACCACGACGGGAAAATTCTCCGCGAGCAGCTTGCCGTAGTTCTCATAGGCGTCGGCGTACATGTTCACCGAGAGAGTGGCACGCTTGCTGGCGAGATTGAAGAAAGCCCAGGGCCGGTTGTCCTTTTTGGAGAGTCGTTTGGTTATTACGCTCATGATTCCGCAAAGCCCGAACAACACCCCATCGCCCAGCTCCACCACCAGCTCCACGGTGTAAGTGCGGAACGCCACGGCCAGACCCCGGTAGGCGTTGAGCGGATGACCGGAAACATAGAAGCCGAGCAATTCCTTTTCAAACTGGAGACGTTCGGCAGAGGTGAAATCAGTGACGGAGGCGACTTTCGATTTCGGATTCTCGATTTTAGATGGGAGGACCGGCGTCGGTCCCTCGGCGAGCATGTCCATGAAACTATGCTGGCCGGCGGCCTTGTCGCGCGCGTGGGCGGCGGCACCGGCGAGCGCGGCGTCGATACGGGTGAAGAGATCGCCGCGGGCTTCGCCCGAAAAATCAAACGCCCCGGTCTTGATGAGATGTTCGAGCACTCGCTTGTTGAGCGCACGGGCGTCCACGCGGGCGATGAAGTCGGCGAAGTCGCGGAACGGCCCGTTGGCCTCGCGTTCCTCGATGATTTTTTCCGCAGCCTGCTCGCCCACGCCCTTGATGCCGGCGAGACCGAAACGAATCTTGGCGCCCACCGGTGTAAACATTTCGCGGGATTCGTTCACGTCGGGGCCGAGCACCGTGAGGCCCATCGCCTCGCACTCGGCGACGAAGTGGGAAACCTTTTCCGAGTTGCCGAGTTCGGAACTGAGCATGGCGGCCATGAACTGGACCGGGTAGTTGGCCTTGAGATAACCGGTCTGGTAACTGAGGACGGCGTAGGCGGCCGAGTGAGATTTGTTGAATCCGTAACCGGCGAATTTGTTGAGGATGTCAAAAATCGAATCGGCCGTCCTGGCGTCGATGTTGTTCACGCGCTTGGCGCCTTCGACGAATTTCGTGCGCTCTTTCGCCATGGCATCGGCGTCCTTTTTCCCCATGGCGCGGCGCAGCATGTCGGCGCCGCCGAGCGTGTAACCGGCGATGATCTTGGCGGCTTCCATGACCTGCTCCTGGTAAACCATGATGCCGTAGGTCTCGCGGCAGACTTCCTCGAGCAGTTTGTGCGGATACTTGACGGTGTCCGGCTCCTTTTTCCCGCGGACGTAATCAGGAATCCAGTCCATCGGGCCCGGCCGGTAGAGAGCAATGAGAGCGACAATCTCATCGATCGAGGAGAGGCCGATCTGCCGGCAAAGGTTCTGCATGCCGCCGGATTCCAACTGGAAAACGCCGGTGGTGCGGCCGGAGTTGAGCAACTCGTAGGTCTTGGAGTCCTCGAAGCCGACGGTCTCGATGTCGAATTTCGGCGCGGCGGTGCGTCGGATGTTTTCCACCGCGTCGGCGATGACCGTCAGGGTCTTGAGGCCGAGAAAATCCATCTTCAGCAAACCGAGTTTGCCGACGGCGTTCATGTCAAACTGCACGGTGACGTCGCCTTCCTGCAACGTGAGCGGGACGAAGTCGGAGAGCGGCCGGTCGGTGATGATGATGCCGGCGGCGTGCTTGCCGGTGTTGCGCACCATGCCTTCGAGCACAAGGGCCTGGTCGATGATTTTTTTCGCGGCGGGATTGCCGGCAATCTCATTGCGCAGTTCAGCGGACTTTTCGATGGCGCTCTTGAGCTCGATGTTCAGCTCGTCAGGAATCATTTTCGCCAGACGATCGGCCTCCGCGTAGGGCAGGTCGTTCACCCGGGCCACATCGCGAATGACCATTTTCGCGCCGAGCGTGCCGTAGGTGATGATGTTCGCCACGCAGTCGTTGCCGTATTTCTGCCGGACGTAATCAATGACCTCGCCCCGCCGGCGCATGCAGAAATCGATGTCGAAGTCAGGCGGCGACACACGCTCAGGGTTAAGGAAACGTTCGAACAGCAGCTTGAAACGCAGCGGATCGAGATTGGTGATGCCGAGGAGGTAGGCGACAATGCAGCCTGCGCCTGAGCCACGGCCCGGCCCGACGGGAATGTCCTGCCGGCGGGCCCAGTCGATGAAATCCCAGACGACGAGAAAGTAATCGATGAAGCCGGTCTTGGTGATGATCGAGAGTTCGTAGTCGAGCCGTTCGACGAGAATCCGGGCAAGCGCGGGGTCGGCGGCTTTCGCGGGTGTGTGGTAATCGACGGCATAGCGGCGGCGCAGGCCGGCGATGCAAAGGTCCTTGAGGTAGCCGCTGCGGTCGGTCTTCACCTCGGGCGGCAGCGGATATTTCGGGTAGCGCTCGGAGCCCTTGGGGAAGGGGATGGCGAGATCGCACATCTCGGCCACGAGCTGGGTGTTGGTGAGCGACTCGGGCACTTCACCAAAAACCTGCGCCATCTCCTCGCGCGACTTCAGGAAAAATTGCGTGCCGGTGAACTTCATCCGGTTCTCCTCGGCGATCTTCGAACCCGTCTGGATGCAAAGGAGAGTGTCGTGCGGACCCGCATCCTGCGCCCGAACGTAGTGCACATCGTTCGAGCAGATGACCTTTAACTTGAACTCTTCGGCAAGCTTGAGGAGGCCGGGGATGATTTTGCGTTGCTCAGGAATTCCGTGGTCCTGGATTTCGACGAAATAATTTTCCCGGCCAAAGATCTCGACGAAGCGCCCGCAGGCGGTACGGGCGTCGTCGTAGCGGTCGTTGAGCAGATGTTGCGGTACGAGTGAGGCGAGACAACCGGTGAAGCCGATCAGGCCCTTGGCGTGCAGGGCGAGTTGCTCCAGATCGGTGCGCGGCTTGTAGTAGAAACCTTTCAGGTGCGCATCGGAGACGAGCTTCAACAAATTCTGGTAACCGGTGAGATCACGGACGAGCAGGCCGAGGTGAAAAATATTTTTGCCCTCGTCGGTGCGGCCCGCGCGTTCAAGCCGCGAACCGGGCGCGAGATAGAGTTCGCAGCCGACGAGCGGCTTGATGCCTTTCGCCTTGGCCTGGTTATAGAAATCAATCGCGCCGTAGAGATTTCCGTGGTCGGTGAGGGCGAGCGCCTTCATGCCCAGTTCCGTGGCCCGCTCCATCAGCCGGTCGATGCGACAGGCCCCATCGAGCAGGGAATAGTCGCTATGGACGTGAAGGTGGACGAAATGTGAATCGGGAGCGGCCAAGATTCGTTCATGGGAGTCAGGGGGTTAGGCACGGGCAAGCCCTAATCTGATTATCCGCGAGATCCTCCTTCACCCAAAGGCCAAGGGGCGTGAGGCCTGCATCGGCAGAAGGCCTCAAAATTGCTATTGACGGTGGGGGCTCAGACTGGCTTTTTCTCAACTTTCCTCCGACTAACTTAATCGATTTAAACATGCCTATTGAGATCAAGATGCGCAAAAATGAGCCCATCGATCGTGCGCTGCGCCGCATGAAGAAGAAGCTCGACCGTGAAAACATCATCAAGGACGTGCGCTTCAAGCGTTACGCCGAAAAGCCCTGCGAGCGCCGTCGCCGCAAGGAGAAGGTCATGGCCTTCACCTGCATGCTTCGCGCCCGCTACGCCAGCTAAGCGGCGCGAACTGTTACTTTCCACCGGCAGCGTGCCTCGTGCGCGCCGCCGGTTTTTTATGGGCAAATCAAAGGCGGAACATACTGATTGCAACGCGCCAATTAGCATTACTCCGTTAAGAGTCTGTCCGAAAAAGGGTGCTGTTCAAAATCCAGAAAAACCGTGAAAGCTGGGTAATGGCGAAAAACAAACCGGGCTATCGGTTGCCGGATGAACTTTGGGCGCGGTTGGAACCGCTGCTGCCCGCACCGCACGGTGGCCAAACGACGGAGACAAGCACGATGCTCATCATCGCAAGCCGCTAGCCGCGGAAGATGTCAAAAGGCTCGATTTTCAGAACCTTGCGGACGCCGATATAGCTGGAGATGCCGGCGATCAACACAACCATGCCGAAGGCCAGCCCGAGGTTCCAGAATGTGATCATCGCCGCGTAATTCGGCAGCCGGTAGCGGGTGATCGTGATCATCAGCGTCACCAGGCCGATGCCCAGGCCATAGCCGATCAGGGCCGTAAAGGTCGCCATGAACAGGATCATGTAGACGAGTTCACGCCCCTTGGCCCCAATGGCCTTCAGCGCGCCAAATTTCTCCAGATTTTCGAGAATAAAAGTATAAAACGTCTGGCCCGAAATCGACAGGCCGACAATGAAGCTGATGACTGTCATCAACAGGATGTTGGTGCCGATGCCCGTCTTATAGGTGTAATAGTCGGCGATGCGTTTGTTGAATTCATCCTTCGTCAAGGCGACATAGCCGAGCTTGGCGACTTGCTGCTTGATGCCGGCGACGGCCGCGTCACTCTTCGATTGCACGAGCACATAGGAAATGGTGAAGCGCGTGGTCGGAAGGTATTCCTTCGCGCGGCTGTAGGTGGTGTAGAGCGTGGGCACGCCGTTCAAGCCGTTGGACACGACCGTGGCGATGCCCACGATCACCCCGCGGTGATCGTTGAGTTCGAAGGTGGTGCCGATTTTCGGATCCTCCAGCTTCGCGAATTCCGCGTCTTTCACGACAAAGAATGAGTTGTCGGCGTAGATGTCCTGAATGTTGCCCAGCTCGATTTCAGGGCGGCCAAACAGGCTGGCATCATCAAGGCCGACGACATTAACCGATTGATAAGTGCCGCTCGTGAGCTTGACCTGCGCGCCACCGATGAAAAGAGGCACCGCATAGCTGACCCCGTCCATGCTGCGCACCGCATCCAGCAAATAGTCGGGCAGGGGGATGGAACTGGTGGCCGTATTGACCGCCGGATCAATGATCCACATCGTCGCCCCGATATTGGTGACCGTCGAATAGGCCCGGTTCAGGATGCCGGCGAACATGGCGGTCATTTGCATCATCAGAAACACGGCGAAAGTGATCCCGATCAACAGGGCGGAGAACTTCGCCTTGTCGTTTACCAGCAGCTTGAATCCGATCCGCAGAATGCCGCCGTACTTCATGACGTTCCTCCCGGGTTTGTCGGGAGCGGTTTGTTCCACCAGCCACCGCCCAGGGCGACGAACAGGGCGACGGTGTCTTGGTGGCGTTGTGCGACCGCCTGCAAATAGGCGATAGACGTCTCGTGAAATTGCACGTCCGCCACCAGCACCTCCACATACGCGACAAGCCCCGCGCGATAGTTGGCCTGGAGCAGGCGCACGGCTTCGCTGGCGCTACGCTGCGCCTCGGATTGCGCCTGCAACGCTTCGGCATCGTGCTCGAGTGCCTTCAAAGCGTCGGCAACCTGGGCAAAGGCGCTCAACACGGTCTGCCGATAAATGGCCTGCGCTTGTTGATAGGTGTCGATGGCCGCTTTTTTCCCATACCACAAGCTGCCGCCCTGAAACACCGGAATGGTGGCTGATGGGCCGATACTCCAAAACCGAGCGCTATTCGCCGAAAGCTTATCGGAGCTGGACCCCGCCGCCCCGTAAGTGCCGCTCACGCTAAAGCTGGGAAACATGGCGGCGGTGGCGACGCCGATGTTGGCGCTGGCGACCCGTAATTGCGCTTCAGCCGCCAAAATGTCGGGCCGTTGACGGACCAAATCAGACGGCAGGCTCACCGGCAGATCGGTGGGCAAAGCAAGTTCGTCCAAGTTGATATCAGGCAGGATGGCCTCGGCAGGCAGCACGCCTTCGAGAATCGCCAATAGGTGCTCGGCTTGGCTGGCCTTTTGTTCCAACGGGGCCAGCGAGGCCTGGTTGGTGGCAATCAGGCTGCGCATGCTTAATACATTTGCATATGGAACGGTGCCGGCGCGAACCTGTGCTTCGGTGGTATGAAGCTGCTGGGTCTCCAGCTCGATGAGCTGTTTGGTCAGGCGAATTTGTGCCGAGTAGGCGGCGCGGGCGATGCTGGTGTTGACGACATTAGCGGTCAGCGCCAGGTCGGCGGCCTTACTCTCGAAAAACTGGTGGTCGACTTGGGCCTGCAAGCCTTCCACGGCCCGCCGTTCACCACCGAACACGTCGAGCGCATAGCTGATGGTTCCGCTGAGCGTGATCAGATTGAAGATCGTGCCGGATGGCTGCAGCGCCTGCTGTGACGGTGCGGTGCGTTCACGGCGGGCATCCACTCCGGCGGTGATTTGCGGGAAGAAAACGCCCTGACCGGCGCGCAGATTATCCTGGCTCTGGCGCAAGCTGGCTTCGGACGCCTGCAGGGTTGGGTTATTGGCGATGGCCTGCCGGACGATCGCGTCCAATGGCGCTGAATTGAACAGCCGCCACCAATCGGCAGTCAGCGCCGTGCCGGACGAAAAACGCTGCGCCCGACCATCCACGGCCGCTGTCGCCGGCGGTAGCGGACTGCGGGTGTAGCGGTCCACCTTGGGTGGCGCAGGACGAACGAAATCGGGTCCGACCGTGCAAGCGCCGAGCAGCATAACGATCGGTGCAAGACCCACGCCCCGTCGGACCAATGATCGAAAGTCACGCATGGATATTTTTTTGATGTGTTCGGGTCTATTCGAGTGGGGTTACTTCTGTCCGATATAGACATCCACCAATTGGCCGGGATAGACCGGGGCGTCTTGCTTTTGGAAGCGGAAGATCACGGGCAACACCCGCAGATCCACTTTCTCCTGGCGCTGATTAGACAGTTCGATCTTGGGTGAAAGATAGGGTTGAACCCGGACGAACTCGAGCGGCACTTTGATTTCCGTTCCGCGGACCGTCATCTCCGCGCGAATATGCCAGGTGGACGGCAGTCGTGAGACGAGAATTTCGTCGATATAGCACCGCACGGCCAGATAGTCTTGCGGCGCGCTCATGACGAGCAAGGGATCGAATCCTTGGGTGTAAGCGTTGTAGGCGCCTAGCGGCGAAACGGTGCTGCCGACCGTGGTGTTGAGCGCCAAAATAATCCCGTTGACCTGTGCTTTGACGGAATATTTCTGCAGCAGCGCGCTGGCCGCCTGGTAGGCCTGTTTGAGCGCATCGTACTGCTTCTGCTGGTTGGCGAGATCATAGTTCCAGGCCCCGGCCCTGATGAGCTCAAATTGCCTGCGAGCCACGTCCAATCCGGCCGCAGCCTGGGTGACGGCATCATCCGCCGTATCGAGCACGTCCTGGCTGATCGATTTCGGATCAATGTCGAACGAAGCACGTCGTTTCCCGTACTGGTTACGCGCCACTTTCAGGTTGGCTTCGGCCAGTCCCACCTGCGCTTCGGCAATCGCGAGCGTCTCCTTTCTCGGTTGAGCCTTGAGCTCGTCGAGCAGCGCCAGGGACGCCTCGGCCTGCAAACCCAGTTCTGCCGTGATCGCCTTCTGCACCGAATCGTCAATCGCCAGCAGCGGAGTGCCGGCGGAAACCACCTGGCCCTCGTGCACGAGCACCTGAATGACCGGGCCGGAAATTTCCGGGTAAATCGTGATGTTCGAGCCGCTCGGTTGATCGCTCTCGATGATGCCGTTCGCATAGATGGCTGACTCGTAAGGGCTGCTGACCGGTTTGAATACCGGCGGCTGGGCTTTTCGTTCCAGACCGAAATAGTAGGCGGCAACCAATCCGGCCAAGATGCCGCAGATCGCGAGGGCAATGATGATCTTGTTTCTGAAGTCAGTTCTGGCCCGGGCCGTTTTGACTTCCGGTTTGGGTTCGGCAGGACTGGAGGCGGGTTTGGTGTCAGCTTTGGATGGAGGAATTTTACCCTCGGGTTTGGGCCCGGCCGGTTGGGCGACGGATTTTGGCTCAAGTAATTTGGCATCAGACGAAGCCGTCGATGCCTGTTCTTCCGGCTTGGGGTCGGTTGCTTTCATCAGGCTCCTTGGTCCGTCGCGGTGAGAAGTCCATCTTCCATATGAAGGATCCGGTCCGCATATTCGTTGATCCGCGCGTCATGGGTGACGATCAGGATGCAGCGGCTTTCATTGAGGATTTTTTCCTTCACGAACGCGATGATCATCCGGCCGGTGTCGCCGTCCAGTGAAGCGGTCGGTTCGTCCAGAATCAGGATTTCCGGACGGCTGATGATGGCGCGCGCGATCGCCACGCGCTGTTGCTCGCCGCCAGAAAGTTTAACCGGCAGAATTTCGGCGCGCCCCTTCAGGCCGACGATCTCGAGGTATTTGGTCGCTTCCGTGATGGACTCCTCCCAATTGTGCTGCTGTAGGATCAAGGGGATTGCGACGTTTTCGGCCGTGGTCAGCCGGGGAAACAGATGGTAGTCCTGAAAAACAAAACCGATGGTATTGAGACGGAAATCCGCCAACTGGTCATTGGTCAGCGTCCAGATATTGGCTCCCTTGACTTCCACCGTGCCGGAATTGGGCCGCAATATTCCGGAAATCATGCTGAGGAGCGTGGTCTTGCCACTGCCCGACGGGCCGACGATGAACAGCATTTCGCCGAAATGGGCGACCAGCCCGACACCTTTCACGGCAATCATCTTGGTCTCGCCCTCGCCAAACGATTTGGTCAGGCCGGTGGCGACGATGGCCTCGGATCCGGTTGGTTTTGCTCTGTCGGAGGTCATGGGTTTTGTGTCGGGCATCCGCGACCTTGTCCGCCCGACACCTGGCCGAAGGCGGGAAAGTTCATACGGAAAATGATCAGTGGTGATTACCACCGTGACCATCCCCGTGACCGCCACCGCTTGGATGGACGTAGGCCCCGCCACCGTGGCCGCCATACCAGCCTCGCCCGCCGCCATCGAGCCAAAGGTCGTCTCGAAACCATGGACCTTCACCGTAGTAGCCGACATCGCCGCGGACGCCGACCCCAACGCATCCCGTCCACAGGGAGGCCAGACTGATTATGATTAAAGAAGAAAGGATGAATCTACGGGTGGATTTCATGGGCGGTTGGCGGGATTCGCGTTGTCGTTGTATTGGACCAAGCCGACGGTGCCGCCGGTGGAATCCAGGATGATGGCGAAGCGGCTGCCGAATTCGAAGGAGTGTGGGGCCACCAGCACTTCGCCCCCGAGACCAGTGACCTTGGCGAGAGTTTCGTCGAGATTGGCCACACGGATCACACCCAACCAACCGGGCTTGACGTCGTCGCCATCGGGCAGTGGAGCGATGCCGCCGCGTGCGTGTCCGGTGCTTGAGAGGACAAAATCGCTTTTGCGGTCAGAATTTGTTTCGGGCACAACCTCGAAGCCAATCGCGTTGTGATAGAAGTCGGATGAATCCTTTGGCGTCCTTGCGTAGAGCTCGAACCAGTTCCAATCACCCGGCTTTGGTTCGGTATCGGCGGAGTCGCCCGAGTTCGACTGGAGCAGGCCGATGGGAATGCCATCGCGGTCCGCGATGATCGCCTGGTGGCCGCGGTCGGGAAAACTGCGGGAAGGCGCGTGTACTTTGCCGCCATTCTTGATTGCGGCCTGCAGCGTGACGGCGATGTCTTCCACCGCGAAATACCCGATCCACCGCGACGGGTGATTGCCGCCTTTGACGGAACGGGGGGCCAGGCCGGCGACCGGTCTGCCCCCGTTGCTGAGTATCGTGTAGCGCTTGTTTTTCTGTTCCAGCGTCGTGGCGGTCCAGCCCAGCAGGCCGCAGTAAAATTTTGTGGCCCCCGCAGGATCGGCGGTAAACAGATCGGCCCAGACGACTTTGCCGACGTGGTGCTCCGGGGATGGTGGATTGTTGAGAGGAGGAAACGCTTCTGCGCGCGCGGAGACGGAAAGTCCGATTCCACTCATGGTGATGGCGAAGACAGTCACCAGTCTGTTGATGGAGTTCGTATGCATGGCGTAAAGCGGCGAGGCGCGAGGTGATCGGTTCCTGGTTTTGTTCTTTAAGTTCGCTGGAACGATAGGCCACAACTGGGCGTAAGAATATGGGTTGTTCCCCTACTTGCGTCGCAAGCGGCCCGATTGGATGGACGAAAAATTCAACTTTCCCCCACGCCCATGCCTTTTCGCGAACTTTGCCGGCTCTGTCTGGGTAGCGGCAGTGGTTCAGGAGAAGTCCGAGCGGGTTGCAAAGGCAGAAACCAAGGCGAGAGGCTCGGGGCGTTCGTGCTCAGGGTGATTTCACGACGGTCCAATCTGGATCGGGATCAAACTCGGTCATGGCGGCAGCGATGTCCGCGCTCTGTGCACCCAGATTGCGTTCGTACACCTTGCCCCACTGGTTGACGATAAAGGTCATCACCCCGGATTCGCCCCAATGGGCGGGATATGCGACCATGGCGAATCCTGCGATCAGGTTGCCGTTGATCACATAATCGTAGGCACCGCCGGGAGCCGACGCTCCCTGGGCAGTCAGGATCTTGAAACGGTAGCCATGGTAGGGCTGCGGTTCCCCCTCTGCCGTCTTGCCGCCATAACCCTCGGCATGGACCTCGGCGATCAGCGGACCAAACGGGCTCGGATCCTCATCGTCTGCCGCCGGCCAATAAAGCCCGTCTTTCCGGCCCGGCGAGCTGCGGAATTTTTGCGAGAATTTTAGCACGCCATCACCGGCCCGATCCTCGCTGGCAAATTCACGCTGCGCTTCGAGGTAGGTCCGGCAGACTCCAATCGCGGTCATCTCATCTTCACCGATACGCCGGTTGACGATCTCCTCCCTGCCGGCTGCCGTATCGAAAAACCAAGCTCCGTTCTTTTTTACCAGCGGGATGGGAAACGGCCAATTTTGATTCCCCAGATTAAGCACGAACCGGTCGTCGGCCTTCTTGACCAGTTGGGAGAATTGACCGGTTAATTTAACGAACGCCGCGAACTCGAGGGCATCCTGCTTGGGGTCGCCCGAAAGCAGCTCCTTGACCTCAGGCCCGAAGATCGCATCGACTGCCGCATGATCACTGGCCCGAGCAGCCGCGACGAGTGCCTTCACGGCTTCGTCCGGCGAGTGAAATGATTGCGGCGATCCAGCCGGCCCGGCCTCGTCTGCCCGTAGTGGCCCAAAGGCCGCGCCAGCCATGAAGGCAAGGGCCGTGGCCAGCGCGTAAGTGGAGCGAAATATTGGTGAGTAAGGCATCATGGAGCTGCTTGGTTCGTGGGGAAATATTGATCAATGCCGCTCCTGTTTATCGTTTGACGGAGCAGGGCCGCGCGACGGTGCCGCCGGACGAGACGGCTGTGCCGCACGGGCGGGAGCAACGGCCCGAGGCTGAGTTGGCGGCCGCACGGGAGCGAATCGGCTCGCCTGACCGCGGCCACTGAAGTCGCGCACCTGGGTTCCCCGATTGTATCCGCCGAGAAGATTGCTGGTGGGCGCCGGGCTGGCCGGCTTTGGCGTTTCAACTGGCCGACCGCGAAAATCCGGGCGGAACGACGGGGCGTGGGAGATGATCGGATGCGACGCTGCGCCCGAGGGGCTGATCGGTCCGCGATTGCCCCGGGTGAACGCAGGACTGGGCAGGCGACCCGCCGGCCGATAGAAATTGCGTACTTGCTCGCGGGAACGGCGCGGGTCAGGCCGCCACGCGCGCCAAGAATTTCCTCCGGCACCCGGCTGCCGCCACTCCCGGCGATAGGCCCAACCCCGATTCCATGGCCCCACCCAAATTCCGTAATCGTCCCAATCGAGTTGGTAGCCGAGCCAGAGCCCCACCGGGAAACCCACCCCGAAAGTGAGGTATGGCCCGGCATAACCGACGGGCGTTTCATAAACAATGGCCGGATCGTATTCCGGCACATAGATTACATCCTGTTGAGCCGGTATGATCCGGATATCGTCGCCCTCCATATCGATCCGTTGCTGCGGCGTATCGACCAAGGTTCCGGCCGCCCGGGCCTGGACCCGGAGCTGCTGAATGGACTTCATGACATCGGCCGGTTGCTGGGTGAACGCTGCGCCCAAGGACTGGGTCCAATCGAGATTGTCACTCATCCATTTGATCACCTCAGGATAGTGGGCCAACGCCTTGACGCTTGGGTCCCACGGCTGGGCGTCGATTCCGGCGGTAGCCCCATTGGCCGCCAGATATTTCGCGGCGAGCGTGAGATCCGAGGGAACGGCTGAAGCCGGCAAAATCACGGCGATCAAGGGATCGGGATAAAGCGCGATCGGTCCGAGCAACTGATCGAGCTGTTCGGACGAGTAAGTTGCACCCGGAGTCTGCGCTCGGACCGAAAGGACAAGGCAAAAGGCAAACATCAGCAGAGAATTGATTTTCATGAAAGCGGTGAAGAGGCATGACAAAGATAGTTTGCCGGCGTTGTTCATTCGATGGAAGATAGTCCGCAATTTGAAACGAAACCATGGGGTGTTACCCGCCCGGCACCGTGAAATGCTGGCAATATCCCAGGCGACCGCGGCGGGCGCGCCACTTGATCATCGCGACCTTGATGGCCTCATTCACGCGTAAACACGAGACCAAGGCACAGGCGAAAATCGCCAGCGTCTGAGACCAGGGCAACGGCATGAGTCCCGGCAGGCCGACGCGAGTCAGGATGGGGCCGGTGAGCGCCTCCGCCACGATCATGAATCCCCCGATGCTCCATGTTTCCGTTTGCTTGGACGGACGAACGTGGTCGTTGGCCAAGGCGATTTTGGCGAAATCGGTCATGAAAACCAGCAGCAGCATCGCAAAGGCAGAAAGGACAAATTTGCCCGTCACCACGAAGGTGATGGCCACAAATGCCGCTTTCAGGATCGTTCGGCTGATCTTGTTGATGATCCACGTCAAGATGCGCTGATAGATCGTCCGCCCTTGCTCAACCAAGGCCACGATGTTCGTCAGTCACGGTTCGGTCAAAATGACGCCCGCTGCGCCCTTGGCGACGTCGGTCGCGGTGCTGATCGTGAACATGACGGGCAGGGCGGTCGGGATTGCGCTCATCAGCAGCACGAGCATGATCGGAATCATTTCAAGGAACGGGACGCCGCGGATCAGCGAGAGCACGAACACCACACCGGGCAATGCGCCGACGATCACGAAGAGCCAGCGGACGACCTTGGCTGCCACGGCTTTGATGTGAAATTTTGGCCGCGCTTCCTGCACGAGTTCTGTAGTACGGCCAAAGTATGTGTTCGCCCCGGTCAAAATCGCCACGCCGTTACCCTCGCCCCTACGCACACAGACTCCGATGAGAGCACTTCGCCGGATGCCTTGTCGGCGTCCTTTGAATCGCCGGTGAGCGCCGATTGGTCGATGGTCATCGTTCCAGCGAGCAGTTTCACGTCTGCGGCAACGATATCGCCCGGGCGCATGCTAATAATATCACCGGGCACCAGCTCCCGGGCCGGCAGGGCCCGCCAGTTAGAATTGCAGAGCACGCGGGCCGTGACTTGCAATCGCTGCCGAAGTGCGGCCACGACTCCGGCAGCCCGCTGTTCCTGCAGAAAACCCAGCCCGGCATTCAGCTCGAGCACCGAGCTCACCACGATAAGATCCGAATAGTTTCCGAGCACGGCGAACAGAACTATGCTCAGTTCAAGCATCCACGCCGAGATGCCCCAGAATTTCCCCGGAAAATGACAGACCGGATGCTCCTTTCACGGCCGCTTCATTGTAACCATGAACCTTGCGGCGGTATCTCCTTCTGCGGATGTGAGACCGATTTCGGGCTTAACCTGAAGTTTCGCGAGGGCGTCGGGGACGGTCGCGGAGGCGAAGTCTGGAGGTTTTTCAGTTGTGCCAACGACTGTCATTTGAACGCCTTGATCAACGCTTCAAACTGGGTGCGGAGTGATTTGTCGTGTGGTGTAATCGATGGGACCGGACGTTGAATTCTCAGCAGTTCATGGACGGCCATCTGGGCCGCCTGCACCGAATATTCCACTGTAAAGACGACATCGTCCGGGATCTCGACGAATTGGCTGATAAAGGCGAAATTCTTTGAGCCTGCCGGGACGGGCAACGGGCGATCACTTTTCAAGCGTGGCATGAACATGCTGGTGATATAGGGCATCCGGCAGGGAATGCAGTTGGCCGATTCAACCCTCGCCAGGTCGAAGCGCAGGTGGCCGCACAGCTCCTGTGACATTTCAGCGCCGTTGCATTCCTCCATCGGCTTCGGCACGAAATCGCCGACCCGGTCGGGAAAGAGCGCATAGCCCCAGAATACCTGCACGTCGGCCGGTTGGTTGGGAAAATGCGGCTGATGCGCCAGCACGATGGACATCAGCCAGGCCGAGTCTTTGAAGGTCACGAGTCCCCCTGTGCCCGTCTCGTTCCCGCTGAATTTATTCATGTCATTGAAAAATCCAGGATTTTTCAGCGTAACGGTGAACGATTCCCAGCA
>CAZIQP010000016.1:0-43178 GCA_964541315.1 uncultured Opitutaceae bacterium | reverse complement strand
TCGTGTTGAGGCGGAAGAGCAGATCCTGGCGGAATTTTCCGGCGGCGACTTCGGCCTGGAGATCGGCGTTGGTGGCGGAAATGAGACGGACGTTGACGCGATAGGTGCGGGAAGAGCCGACGCGTTCGAGTTCGCCGGTCTCGAGGACGCGGAGGATTTTCGACTGCTGGCTCATCGGGATTGTGCCGATCTCGTCCATGAAAAGCGATCCGCCGTCGGCGAGCTCGAAGCGGCCGGCGCGATCGGACTTCGCGTCGGTGAAGGCGCCGCGGACATGGCCGAAGAGTTCGCTTTCAAAAACCCCCGCGGGCAGGCCGCCCATGTTCACCGAGATGAAAGATTTTGCGGCGCGGGAGGAAACGGCGTGCAGGGCCTGGGCGACCAGTCCTTTGCCGGTGCCGTTTTCGCCGGTGATCAGAATATTGGCGTCGGACGGGCCGACGCGGGCGATGATTTCCAGCACGGGTCGCATCGCGGCGGACTGGGCGATGAGGTTGGGACCGCCTTTGCCGCGGAGAATCTGGTTCTCCTGCTCGAGCCGCTGGTAGGCGCGCACGGCGCAGCAGAGATCGATCTGGTTTTTGATGATGGTGACGAGGCGCGGATTTTCCCACGGCTTGGTCACGAAATCTTTTGCGCCACGGCGCATGGCCTCGACGGCGATTTCGACACTGGCCCAGGCGGTCATGACCACAATCGGCAGGGTAGGATCGGCGGACTGAAGTTTGGCGAGCAGATCCAGTCCTTCCTGGCCGGAGGTGGTGTCACGCGAATAGTTGAGGTCGATGAGGGCGAGGGCGTAGTCGCGTTGCTCGATGGCTTTCAGCGCCGCGCCCGGAGACTTGACGGCGTCGATGACATAGCCTTCCGCCTTGAGCAGCAGACGGAGGGCTTCAAGCACATCGGCTTGGTCATCGGCGACAAGAATACGATGGGGCGCTGGGAGGTTCGCAGCCATGGAGGGGTAGTGACTGTTGACTGTGCCGGAGTGTCAAGAACCGGCTGCCGGGGCCTTGCGTTTGGGCGCAGGCCCGGGCAGTAAGGGTTCAGGCCGCGCTGTTTTGGGCGCGTGCCGCGCGATCCCCGGGTAGGCGGATTTTTTGTCGTGCATCAATCGTGACGGGAAGCACCGGGCGCAAAAGCGCGGCGGGCTTGCGGAGAGGAATCTTGTCGGGACGGCGAGCATAGTCGCGTACCGCGAAGAGAAGGTACCCAATGCTTAGCGCGATGGCCATCAACTTGTCTCCCGCAACAGTGGCGAGATAGGTTGTGTTGCTGAGTACCGCGACAACCGTAGCGGCGAAGCCGGCGGCCAGGACGATAAGTAATGTGTTTAGTGTCTTCATATGCGTGATGGTTAAGTGAGGCTATCCATGCAATGGCCGTGCCAACTTTATCTAGCGGTCGATTTTACTCTGCGACGGCTTAATTATTAGTATTTTAGGCAGGCACTGAAAATCTGGATTAGGTGCGGGTGGGAGCCGGTATTCCCAGAAGTGGGACGCGCTGGCACTTGCAATCAGAGCGGCGAAAGCCCGCCAACATGGCGCGGGCGCAAACGATATTTTTTCCGATCCGCGATGTGGTTTTATTCGTAGCGCAAGGCTTCGATTGGATCGAGCTGGGCGGCTTTGTACGCGGGGAAAAAGCCGAAAACGATGCCGATGAAGGCGCTGACGGAAAATCCGACGATCACCCAAAATGTGGAGATGAGCACCGGCCAGTGCTGCAAATAAGCGATCAATTCGGAGAAGCCGATGCCACTCACGATGCCGATGATGCCCCCGAGCGAACTCAATGCCACCGCTTCAAGCAGGAACTGACGCAACACATCGTTGCCGCGCGCCCCCACCGCGAGACGGATGCCAATTTCCCGCGTGCGCTCGGTCACGGAGACCAGCATGATGTTCATCACCCCGATGCCGCCGACGACCAGGGAAACGCAGGCAGTGGCACCCAGCAGCCATGTCATGGTAGTGGCGGTGGCGGTGGCGGCCTCGGCCAGATCCTGCTGGTTGCGCACCGTGAAATCGGGTTCCTTGCCGTTCCGCCGCTGTTGGAGCAGATCGGTGATGTCCTGCTGCACCCGGGCCATTTGCTCGGCGCTGGCGGCCTGGACAGTGATGGAGTTGAGATACGGCCGGCGGGCAATGCGCTTGAGATGGCTGGTGTAAGGAATGATGACCACATCGTCCTGATCCTGGCCGAAATAATTGAAACCCTTGCTCGCGAGCAGCCCTACAACCTTGAAGGGTATGTTGCGAATGCGCAGCGTCTGACCAATGGGATCCATGCCCTGGAAAAGTTGATCGGCGACGGTTTTGCCGATGACGCAGACTTTCGCCCCGCTGCGGACATCCGCATCGGAGAAGATCGATCCGCTGGCCACAGCCCAGATGCGGATGTCGAGGTAGTTGACGTCTTCGCCCTGGATCGTGGAATTCCAATTCAGGCCGTTGGCGAGAATCTGGGATCGATCGCGCATATCGGGACTCACATTGAGAGCGCCCGAAACCTGTCCGCGGATGGCCAGGGCGTCATCAACGGTGAGGGTGCTGGCGCTGCCGGAACCGCCCCGGACCCCGCCGGCGGTGAAGTTGCCGGGGTAAACGCTGACAATGTTCTGCCCGAGGCTGGCAATGGAAGACTCGACCTGCAATTTCGCCCCGTTGCCAATGCTGACGCACGCGATCACCGAGGCGACGCCGATGATGATGCCGAGGGCGGTGAGGATGGAGCGCAGCAGATTCCGCCGCAGAGCGCGCAGGGCCACTTTGATGGTGTTGAAGAAGCGCATGGTCAGGCGGTGAGTTTGGCGGCGGCCTCGGCCTCCTGAATCTTGCGCAGTTCCTCGGTGGCGATGGAGCGCGGGGAGACCAGCACGTCGCTGACAAGCCGGCCGTCGCGCATGATGAGGTTGCGCCGGCAGAAGTGGGCGATGTCGAGCTCGTGGGTGACCATGATGATGGTAATGCCCTGGTCGTTGAGCTTCTGAAAAATCCCCATGACCTCGACGGCGGTCTTGCTGTCGAGATTGCCGGTGGGTTCGTCGGCGAGGATGACCTGGGGATTGTTGATCAAGGCCCGGGCGATGGCGACGCGCTGCTGCTGGCCGCCGGACAACTGGCTGGGCAGATGTTCCGAACGCTTGCCCAGTCCGACCAGCTCCAGGCAGTGCATGGCCCGCTCGTGCAGATCGCGCGTCGTGAAACGGTTCCGGCCGTAGAGCATGGGCAGCTCGACATTTTCCTTGGCGGTGGTGCGGGAGAGGAGATTAAAACCTTGAAAAACAAATCCAATCTTCCGATTGCGGATGTCGGCGAGCTCATCCCGGCTGAGTTGTGAGACATCCGTGCCCCCCAGCAGGTAGCGGCCCTTGGTCGGCCGGTCGAGGCAGCCGAGCAAATTCATCAGGGTGGATTTGCCGGAGCCGGAAGCGCCCATGACGGCGACAAAATCGCCGCTTGCGATGGTGAGCGAAACCCCGCGCACGGCGTGCACCGGCACTTCGCCGGAGCTGTAGATTTTGTGGATCTCCTCGATCTGAACGACGGCGGACATGGCGCGATCAGAAGCGACGAGGCTGGCCGCCGCCAAACGGATTGCTGGGGACGGCTCCGGGCTTGGCACCCGGTACGGTGACGCTGGTGATGATCACATCACCTTCCGCCAAGCCACCGGCGATCTCCGAGGCCAGACCGTCGGTGATGCCGACCTTGACGCTGACCGGCTCGGGATGCGCGGATTTGTTTCCATCAGGCAAACGATACACGGTGCGGGTGACATAAGGGGATTCGCTGCGGCCGGATGGGCGTTCGGCCGGAGTCAGGCCGCGTTCAATCATCAGTTTTCTTATTTGCTCGCGCTGTTCCGGAGAAGGCGGTCCCCCGGAGCCGGGAGTGAAACCTACTTCGGCCATGATCTCGCGCAATTTTTGCTGCTGTTCGGGCGTCGCGTCCGGCCCCAGCATCGATCGCCGTCCTCCGCCTTGGCGGCCTTCGGCCGGAGCGGCGGTTGCTTTTGGAGCGGCGGCGGTGCCGGGTGCATCGGCCTTCGCTGTCGAACCGGCTGGTGAGGCGGCGGCGAGTCCTTCGGGCATGCGCACCCGCAGAGCGGCATTGGGGACGCGCAGCACGCCGTCGCGATGGGCGACGATGATGGAGACATTGGCGGTCATGCCCGGGCGCAGCTTCAGATCGCGGTTGTCGACCTGAATGATGGTGTTGTAGGTGACGACGTTGTTGGTGTTTTGGGGTGCGTTGCGCACCTGGGTAATTTCCCCGTGAAAATTGCGGTTGGGGAAGGCATCGACCGTGAAGGTGACGTTCTGCTTTTCCTCGACCGAGCCGATGTCGGCCTCGGCGACGGCGGCGGTGATTTGCATTTTGGACAAATCGTTGGCGATGGTAAATAGCACAGGCACATTCAAGCCGGCGGCCACGGTTTTGCCGACCTCGGTCTGTTTGGAGATCACGACACCATCGATGGGCGAAAAAACCGTGCAGCGGGCCAGATTGACTTTGGCGTTTTCCAGACCGGCCTGCTTGATGAGAAGGGCGGCTTTGGCCTGCTTCAGCTGGGCCTGGGTGGAGTCATTGTCCTGTTGAGTGACGAGTGACTTTTCGAAAAGTTCTTGGGAGCGCTTGGCATTGAGCTCGGCCAGGGTGGCGCTGGCGTCGGCGGAGGCCACGTCGGCTTCAGCCTGCAGGACATTCTGCTGATAAGTGGACGGATCTAATTCCACTAGTTTCTGACCCTCCTTCACCGGAGTATTAAAGTCCGCATAGAGTTTTAGAATCAGGCCGGAGATCTGGCTGCCCACATCGACGGAGAGGACGGCATCCAACTGTCCGGTGGCGGTCACGACCTGGACGACGTCCCCCTTGGCCACGGTTGCAGTGGTGTATTCCGGGGCAGTCGGGGCCTGTTTGAGGCTGTAAGTGTAGGCAAAATAGGCCGCACCGGCGACAAGGGCCAAGCTGATGATAATGGTGAGTGGTCGGAAACGAGATGGGGCGGGCATGATAATGTTTTGGAAAATAGATGCGAAAGTGAAACGTTGGGTGTCATTCCCACCGAAAAGGGGCTGAATGACAAATGGGAAGACGCTGCATTGAGAATCCGGTTGCACCGATAGGTAAATAAGTAAATTCGCAGCCAGGAAATATTTATGTCACCGAGCGTGTACAAGCGGGGATTCTTTGGATTGAACCGTGCGCCCGGCCGGGGAATCCGGCTAAAGTCGGTCCGGGGCCGGTCGATGCATAGGAGGGCCAACCTATGAAATTGACCATGCTGTTCTCCACGCCCGAGGAACTGATCGCGCAAATCAAGACCTTGCCCTCTTCGCCGCAGTTGATGCAGCGGATGCTGCTGCTGTTGGATGATCCCGATTCAACGGTCGATTCGCTCGTTGAGGTGATCCAACTGGAACGCAGTCTGGCGGCCCGCGTGGTGCATCTGGCCAACAGTCCGATCTATAACGGCGGGGCCTGCGGCTCCATTGAGGAAGCGGTGCAGAGGCTGGGCTATGCGACCGTTCATGAGGCCGTCATGACCATCATGGCTATTGAAACTTTTTCCAAGGCGCTCCGCATCTACCGTTGCCCAACCAGTGTGCAATGGCGCCAGGCTCTCGCCACCGCCTGTGCCGCGCGCGAACTGGCGCGGCGGACGGGCGAGGACGTCAGTCAGTCCTATACGCTGGGTTTGCTGCATAATGTCGGCATGGTTGCGATCGACCGCTGGGTGCAGGCCCGCCAGCCGTGGGTGGTTTTGGAGTGTGGTGACTGGCCCGAAGAGTGGCAGACCAGTGAGAACCGCCTGCTCGGCTATGACCACGCCGAGCCCAGTGCGATCATGATGCGCACCTGGGGTTTTCCCGCCCCGATGGTTGAAGCCGTGAAATTTCAGTTTCGTCCCCAAGCCGCGCCCAACTCCCTTGGTCTGGCCTCACTATTAATGACCGCGCGTTGGGTGCGGCGTCAGGTCTGCGTCCGCAGCGAAAACAGTACCTTACCCGACCCGGAGGTGCTCAATCTATTGGGGATAAAAACCGCCGACCTTGCCCCGATTGTGCAAAAAGTGTCCGTCGAGGTGGAGGTGCTGGCGAAGACCTTGAATCTCGATCAAACCAGCGCCGCCGCCTGAGGCGGGGTGGCGAGGGGCGTTTGTGCCGTGGCCGGGTGTTTGCCAAAAGCTGCGCATATTTTGCGAATCCGGCCAGGGATGCTTAATGCCGCTAAAGTTTTTTCCACCGGAACCGCTTTTATCCCGAGGGAATGGCTGCATTGAGGCAGACCACGCGTTCCCCCTGCCGAATATAATCCCGCGCCATGGCCAGACCCACCACCGTTCCCACCGGCCGCGAAGTCACCTTCGCCGAGCACGAAATCATCGTCAGCAAGACGGACAGGCATGGCGTGATCACTTACGCCAATGATGTTTTTCTGCGCGTGGCCGGTTACACCGAGGAAGAGGTGCTGGGCCAGCCGCATAATTTTATCCGCCATCCGGACATGCCCCGCTGCGTGTTTGCCCTGATGTGGGAAACACTGAAAGCGGGCCGCGAGATTTTCGCCTATGTGATCAACCAGGCGAAGAACGGCGACCACTATTGGGTCTTTGCCCATGTGACGCCGAGCTACGATGCGGAGGGCCGGCAGACCGGCTTTCACTCCAACCGCCGCGCCATGTATGCCGATGCCCTGCCGAAAGTCCGCGAACTTTATGCGCGTTTGCGCCAGGAGGAGCAGAAGCATAAGGAACCGGCCAAAGCGGTCGAGGCCGGCCACCGGCTGCTGGTTTCAACCCTGCAGGAAAAGAAAATCGAGTACGCCGAGTTCGTCTTCAGTCTCTCGTCGCAAACCCAGCTCGCCACGGCGTGAGGAAAATGGCGAATTGCGAATGGGCAGACCCGCCAGCCAAAACTCGGATTCAAGACCCGCCATGCATCCCCTTCTATGAACCCAGCCGAAGCCATCTCCACTGAACGCGATGAACAAACCGCCGGGCGTATCCGGGCCATCACGCAGGTCTGCGACCGGGCGGCCCAGGGCGATCTCGAGGCGCGCATCACCGGGATGGGCGGTGATCCCGAGTGGCAGCCGCTGGCCTCGGCGATCAACCGCATGCTCGACCTGGCCGATTCCTTTGTGCGCGAATCGGCGGCGGCGATGGACCATTGCAGCCGCGATCTTTATTACCGCCCGGTGCTGCTGCGCGGGCTCAAGGGCGCGTATCGGCAGAGTTCCGCGGTGATCAATCAGGCCGGACGCAAGATGAAGGACAGCAGCGAGCAGATCCATTACGTCGCCCGCATGGCGGCGGAGACCGCCGCCAATGTGTCCACCGTTGCCGCGGCGTGCGAAGAGCTTTCCAGCACGAGCAACGAGATATCCCAGCAGGCCGGGGGATCGGCCCGCCTCAGCGAGGAAGCCGTGGCGGTGACCCGGCAGGCCAGCCTTGCCGTGTCCGAGCTGACGGGGGCGGCCAGGAAAGTGGATAATATCGTGAAGTTGATCAATACGATCGCGGGTCAGACGAATCTCCTCGCGCTGAACGCCACCATCGAGGCCGCCCGCGCCGGCGAGGCCGGCAAGGGTTTCGCGGTGGTCGCCGCTGAGGTGAAGGATCTTTCGCGCAACACCGCCAAGGCGACCGAGGACATCGCGCAACAGGTCGAGAAAATGCAGGCGACCGTGAAGACGGTCGGCCAGCACATGCAGTCGATCAATGACGCGATTGCCCGGGTGAGCGCCGGCGCGGACGCGATCTCGCATTCGGTGGGCGAACAGGTGAAGGCCACCGCCGATATTTCGCGCAGCATCACGGAAGTCTCGCAGAACACCGGCCTGATCTCACAACGCATCGGCAGTGTGGGGCGGAGCTGACCGGTCTTCGGCCGGATGCAGATTCATCGGTTTTTACCGGCAAGTGAAGCGGAGGTTAAATTGAGCCCCCCGAAATGCGGGGCAGGCAAATTGGCTTAAGTTTTTCCCGATTTATCCGATCCAAATGTTTGGGAATATCAAACCTATGTTGCATTGATGTTGAATACCAACCGCGCCGACCGACGGGGAATCTGTTTCCGGACCTGATCGGCCATGAACTTTCCCGATTAAACTGCCCAAGCCCGCAACCCCGCACTCCCATGCTCCTCGCCCCTCCAGCCCTGCACCCGTCCAAGGAAGAGTTTCTCGTCGCCTTGGGCGAAATCGAACGCTTCAGCCCCGCGCCGGTGATTCTGGCGAACGCGATGAAACTTTTGCGCGATCCCCAGTCCGATGTGGAAAGCATCGCCGCGCTTGTCGGCAGTGATCCGGCCCTGGCGGCGGATATCATCAAATGCGCCAACAGCGCCTATTATGCCGGCGGCAGTTGCCACAGCATCGGCGAAGCGGTGCAGAAAATCGGTTTCAAGGAGACGATCCGTCTGCTCAATCTCGCGGTGGCCCGGATTGCCAGCGGGCGTGATCTGGGATCGTACGGGATCCATGGCGCGGATTTTTGGGCGGAGAGCCTGTTCAACGGCCTTTTTGTTTCGGCCCTGGCGAAGGAAACCGGCGAGGCCGATCCGGACGAGGCGTACACCGTCGGGCTGCTGCGCTTCATCGGCCGGCTGGCGATCAACCAGACGATCGACAATTTGCGCGGGGGACTTTTCTGGATCGGCAACGAATCCATCACGCAGTGGGAGCAGGACAATGTGGGCATAGTCCAGGCCCAGGCCGGTGCGATGCTGCTGAGAAAATGGCGTTTCTCCGACGAGATGATCCACGCGATCGCGGGCCAGGATGCCCCGGCCACCCTGCCGGAAAAAAACTGGCTGGCCGAGGCTCTCTTCTTTGCCTCCGCGCTTTTGCCGCAAGGCATCGGCACCCCGTTCATTCCCTCGGTGGCCGATACGATCACGATCCTGCCGGTCGGCAGTGATTTCATGCACCATTACGGTCTGAATCAATCCGGGGTGGAGAAGCTGCTACAGGCGACGAGCGAGGAGTTCGACCATATCCGCCAGACTTTCGGGATCTGATCAGGATGGTTTTTTGGGCATCATTCTTTCTTTGCCCGGGTGGTGGTTTCTGACTGGCGCGCTTTTGTCTCGGCGAGCGCCAGCGATTCCACCGCATTCACCACTTCACGCAAATCCGGCCGCAGCGTCGTGTGCCGCGAGTGGATCTGGCCGTCGGCACCGACCACCACGATTGCGGCGGTGTGCGTCAGCCGGACCGCATCGTGGTGAAAAGAAATTCCCAGTGAATCGGCGAGTTCACGTGTGGTCAGGCGGTTGCCCCGCAGCAGTGTCCATCGGGCGGACAATCGTTGTTCGGTGCGAAACTCCCGCAGGGCCTCGACCGTATCTCCGCCGGGATCGAGCGTCACCAACACGAATTGGGTCACGCCGGCGGTGGCGGGATTGATCGTTTTCTCGATCCACTGCATGGCCTCAACCGTCACCGGGCAGGCCATGTGACAGCCGGAGTAAAACATGGCGATGACCCGCACCCGGCCCGGCAACGCGGAAAGAGGAATCACGGCGTTCGCGTCGGTCTGCCACGAGCCATCGATGGCATTGATGGTGGAGACCAGCGGAACATCGTCAGAAGCCGCTGCCGCCTGCACCCGTGTCATCGCCGCAAGGCCGAGAAAGCCGATCGCAACCAGGCAGGCATGGCGTAACGCCGAACGTACTTCAGACATTCCCGCATCAATCGGCACTTTCCGCCCGGACTTAACCGGGCATCACGCTGGCAGTCATGACTCCGCGACTTTTCATTAAAGTTTTCTTACACGCGGCCGAATGTTTCCCAAGTGCATCTTCAGCCCCATCCAACCATGTTAACCATTCCACTTGGCCGGATTCTACGACCGGCTCTGTTTCTTTTGCCCTGTCTGCTTGTTATGGCCATCCCGTCGTTCGGCGCCGATACCCCAACCGACGCTGAACTGATCCGCCAGCTCGCCGCCCGGGTCGATCAACTCGAAAAAGAGCTCAAGGAAGTGCAAGGCGCCGCGAGCAGCTCGGCCGACGCCACTGAGAACACCTACCCGAAGATCCGGTTCAACGGTTTCGCCGACATCACCTACCACGCCACCCATCGGGGCGATCCCAGCCATTTTGAACTGGGCGAGTTCGATCTCTTCATTAATTCGCGCATCTCGGAAAAAGCCGGCATCCTCGCCGAAACGGTCGTTGCCGCGGACGGAACGAACAACTTTGGCGTCGATATCGAACGGCTGATTTTTCAGTACAACATCAGCGACGCCTTCAAGCTCGACGTCGGTCGTTTTCATACGGCGCTTGGATACTACAACAACACCTACCACCATGGCACCTGGTTCCAGACCGCCACCGGTCGTCCCGATTTCGTGAACTATGAGGATTCGGGCGGCATCCTCCCTGTCCACACGGTCGGCATCTCGCTGCACGGGGCGATTCCTTCGGGCACTCTTGGTCTTTCTTATTTTGCCGAGGTGGGCAACAGCCACCAGTTCCGCAATCCAAACCTGGGCGTCAATCCGGTCGCCAACGTCGCGGATGTCAGCAACTCGAAGGCGGTCAACGTCGCCCTTCTTTCACGCCCGGCCGGCGTGCCGGGTTTGCAGTTCGGCGCCGGCCTGTACCACGACAATCTGCACCCGGACGCGCAGATTGGCACGGTGGAAAACATTCTCAACGGCCATGTGGTTTTCAAGGATGCCCACTGGGAGTTTATATCCGAAGTGTACAAGATATCCCACGCGCCGGACAACGGCCCGACCACCACGTCGACCGCCTGGTTCGCGCAGGTCGCCCACCAGTTTGGCAAACTCCGTCCCTATGTGCGCTACACCTCGACGGACATTCCGCTCACCGACGCGGCCTATGCGCTGGTCGATCTTGCCGGAAAACGGCACACGGTCAGTTACGGTGTACGGTGGGATTTTACCGACTATGCGTCCTACAAGATGCAACTCGATCAGAAAACGGTCACCGGCCTGCCTGTCTCCAGCGACCTGATTTTCCAGCTCGCCTTTACATTCTAAGCTACCGTCAACCTCCACGAACGAATACACCATCATGACGCGCTTCCTATTCATCACCCTCTTTGCTCTTGCGAGTCTCTCCTCCGCCCGCGCGGAGGATCTCGCCATCATCGTCGCCCCCGGCGTGGCCATCGACAATCTCAGTCTGAGCGAACTCCGCGCTATTTTCCTCATGGAAAAAACCACGATCAACGACACCAAACTTACCGTCCTCATGCGCGAAAAGGGCGCGCCGGAGCGGACGGAAACCTTGAAAGATGTCTATCAGATGACGGATGGAGCGTATGAGGGCTATTTTCTCCAGGCGGTCTTTACCGGAAAAATCAGCAGTGCACCGCGCATGATTCCTTCCGGCGCGGCGATCAGGAAAATCGTCGGTGGCAACCCCGGCATGATCGGTTACATCGCGGCGAGTGCGGTCGATGCTTCCGTCAAGGCGGTCAAAATCGACGGCCATGCGCCCGGCGAAGCGGGCTACCCACTGAAGTATTGAGCTGCTCCTGCTTGGTTCATAGCGGACCGGGATTTCTTCCGTTTCCGGCATCGCGCCAGCACCGGCAGACGGAACACGGGTATGATTCGGATATTGCGCGCTCGCTGTCCATTATGCGGCCCGGCGGTGTGGCCGGGTGTGCTCCCTTCACTCGGCCGATTATTCCAACCAGACGCGCACTGTCTTCCCTTTGTCCACGAGAGAAAATAATTCACGCGGAGCGTAGTGCTGATTCCGGGCATCGGCGGCGATGGCGTTGAGATCGATGGAGAGTTCGCCCAACCGGCGGCGCAGATCGTCGGGCACGAGATTGGCGAGTTGTGCCGTCGCCTCAGCGCCGAAAATCAGCGCAACCTTGGTGTCACCGTTCTCTTCAACCAGTATGTGCAGGGTGGAGGAGAGCGGGCGGGGATGGAAAGTATCGAGTGCCAAGGGGCAGGTATCAGGAGGAAGGATTGAAAGGGCTTCCTGTTTGGGCGCCTCGGTTTTGATTGGTCTTTGTGTTTTGGCATTTTGGATTTCCCTGCTTGTCACTTGTCCGATGCTTTCCCGCCAATTCACCGGTGCATCCAGGATTTTCAGGTAGTGCAGCAGTCCTTGGAAAGACCGCAGGATGAAAATAATTTCCGGCGGCCCTGCGGTGCGGAAGGTCATGTGGTCAGGGCCGAGTATCTCGCCCAGCCGGTCACGGAGCTGCCATTTGGCACAGTCAAAAGCGCCCGGAGTGATGAACGGGGTGCAGAGAGCGATCCCAATGGCCGGCAGTTTGTCCTTCAGTCTGGCGAGAACAGCCGGATTAAAGCCTATCCGGGCAAAATGATTGCCGGCTCTTGCAGTGTCGAGCGTGCCGTGGAGTGCATCGGAGATCAGGCCGTTGACGCCGGATTGAATCGCCGGTGGCACCTGTTTCACGCAGCCGAAGTCGAGCAGGCCGACGGCGGGGCGTCCGCCCCGGTGGAGAAACCGGTAGTTGCCGGGATGCGGATCGGCATGGAGCCAGCCCCAGTCGCACACACTTTTGAAAAACATTTCGATCAGGCTGGATGAAAGCGCGGCCCGCGCGGCAAGCGGCCAGGTACGGGCGGCGGCGAGATGCTCGCCATGCAGCCAGGTTGTGACGAGCAGTTGCCCGCGGCCCAGTTCCTCGATGACGGTGGGCAGGATGACAGGAGTGGCGAGTGAACGCGCGAAGATGCCGAAGCGCGCGATTGCGGCGGCTTCTTCCCGATAGTCGAGTTCACGCCGCAGGGCTGCCCCGATCTCAGCGCGATAAGCGTTCATATCGAAGCCCCGGCGGAGATCACCGACCGGCGCGGTCAGCCAGCCGAGGGCGCGAAGATCGTGCTCCACCGTCCCGGCTATGCCGGGATGCTGGACTTTGACGGCGACGGTGCGGCCATCATGCAGCGTGGCGCGGTGCACCTGACCGATGGAGGCGGAGATGCCCAGAGGCTCGAAGGTGGCGAAAAATTCCGCGATGGGGCCGCCCAACTGACGCTCCACTTCGGACCGCGCTTCCAAGGGAGTGAGTGTGGGTTCGTTTTCCGTGAGCCGGGTGAAGATCGGATCTGAGTTTTCAATTTCACTGAAGGCGAGGAGCTGGCCGATTTTTTGCGGCAACCCGTGCATGAGCCCGAGCCGCTCAACCAGACGGCGGCGGGACCTGTCTCGCGCTTCGGCGGTGCGTCCCATTTTGAGCCGCGTCACGTCCACGGCAAGGGCACTGAGCTGGAGCGAACGGGAGAGGGTCATCGGCGCTTTCCAAATGAAGCGGCAAAGGCTAGCGGGCCAGAGTTGCGCGCGCGGGCTGCGGCTTGGTCCAGCGTTCGATCACCAGCTTCAGATCGGAGAGGGCGAAAGGTTTGCTCAGGTAATCGTCCATCCCGGCGGCGAGGCATTTGCCGCGGTCGCCGTCGACCGCATTGGCCGTCAGCGCCACGATCGGAATGCGGGTCGCACCGCGGATGGCTTCCTGGCGGCGGATTTCACCTGTGGCCGTGAAGCCGTCCATCACGGGCATGCGGCAGTCCATGAAAATCATCGCAACCTTTTTCTGCTCCAGACGGTCAAGCGCTTCGCGTCCGTTGGTGGCTGTTGTGACAGTACAGCCGAGCTGGTGAAGCATTTCCTCCCCGAGCAAAATGTTGATTTCGTTGTCATCGACGAGGAGCACTGCCGGGCCAGCGTCTGGCTGCTTGGCCGGGGCGGCGGTTTCAATGACCGGAGCCGTTGCAACGGCGGCGGAAAGCGGAAGCGTGAACCAGAAGGTGGATCCCTGGCCCTCGGTGCTCTCCACTCCGATCTGTCCGCCCATGCATTCGACCAGGCGCTTGCTGATGGCCAGGCCGAGACCGGTGCCGCCGTATTTGCGGGTGGTCGAGTTGTCGGCCTGGGAAAAACTCTGGAAAAGGCGCGAGAGCTTTTCGGGAGCGATGCCGATGCCGGTGTCGGTGACGCGGACGGCAAGGTGTGAGGCGGCAGCGGAGGGCTGGTCAGGACCTTTTGCTCTGACAGAATCAGCCGTTGCCCATGACAGCGAGACGGCAACTTTTCCCTGGCCGGTGAATTTCACGGCGTTGCCGGTGAGGTTGACCATGATTTGGCGGAAGCGGGTGACGTCGCCAAGCAGACAGGCGGGAATTTCGGGGGCGACGCGGAGCACCAGGCCGATCTGTTTCTCGGCGGCCTTCGGCGTGAGCATATCCACCACCTCCTGGGCGGTCTGACGCGGGTCGAACGGGGCTTTTTCCAGGTCGATCTTGCCGGCCTCGATCTTCGAGAAATCCAGAATATCGTTGATGATGACAAGCAGGGCGTGGCCCGAGGTGCGGAGCATGGTCGCCCACTTGCGCTGGGCGGAATCGAGCCGGGAGTTCAGCAGCAGTTCGTTCATGCCGATGACGCCGTTCAAAGGTGTGCGGATCTCGTGGCTCATGACCGCGAGGAATTCGCTCTTGGCCAGATTGGCGGCCCTGGCTTCCTCGGCCAGTTGCTCGGCTTCGATCCGGGCATGCTCGGCGGCATCCCGGGCCTGGATCAAATCGGCCTCGGCCTGCCTGCGCTCGCTGATATCGCGAATGAAGGCGCTGAATTCCCATGTCTCGCCCAATTTGAGCGGATTTACCGCGAGTTCGGCCGGAAATTCACTTTCGTCACGGCGCAGAAGAGGCAGCTCGAACCTCGTGCCCAGAATGGGACATTCACCGGTGCCCAGAAATTTTTTCAATCCCGCCTCATGGAGGGCGCGAAATTGCGGCGGGATGATGGTTTCACTCAGACGGCGGCCGAGCGCCTCGCTGCGGGACCACCCGAAGATTTGTTCCGCCTGGGTGTTCCAATCGAGGATCAGGCCGGCCGAATCCATCAGGACGACGGCGTCGTGGGCGGTGTCGACGATGAGCCGGGTGCGCTGTTCGCTTTCGCGCAGGGAGTCGGCCTTTTGGCGGGCATCGTGGGCGGTGGTCTCCAGGGCCAGGTTGGTCTGTTCGATCGTGTTCATCTGGCGGTCAATGGTGCCGGCCACGCGCCGGGCCAGAATCACAAAGGCCACGGTGCAGAGCAGACCGAGCAGCAGCGTGCTCCGCCAGGCGCCGAACAGCGCCTGCTCGGCATCGGCGGCCAGTTCGTGGGAAAGCGCGTTGAAGGCCTGCTGCAGGCGATCGGTCTTGCGGTGGACGGTTTCAAGATTTTGGGCGAAAGCCTGGCGCAGGGCCGTCCGTTCCCGTTCCAACAGCAACCGCTCCTGGCAAAGGGCCAGCAAACTGCCTGTGCCGAGAACAATGCTCTGGTGGTCGATATCCATCCGGTGGTCATGGCCGAGGAGATTTTCCTTGAGCGCGCTCAACTGGGGCTCGGCTTTGGCGGCGAATTCGGCATTGCCGGCCGACAGATTCGCACAGTTCCGGGTCAGGTGAAACAGTGGCGTGGAGAGCAGGTTGTCCTTGTAGTCGGTGAGTTGATCCAGCCGTTCTTCATTGAGCAGCCGCTGGCACACATAGGCGAGGTTCCCGAGTTCGACCCGGAATTCCGAAATGTCATCGCCGCTGTTAATCTGGGAAAAAGCATCACGCGCCAGGGCGTGGGCGTCCGGCCCGGGTGTGGCGCTGCGGAAGCGGCGGAACAGGGCCGAGACTTTGAGCTGCTGGCGGCCTTCGGTGCTGGTCAGCAAGGCGCGCATTTCCTGCAGGTTTGATTCTATACGCAGGCGGGCCGCCTCCAATTCCGCATGGTTCCGCCGGTATGATTTGTTCCACTGCAGGGAATACTGGCTGACTTGCGCCAGTTCGGGCAGGGCGGATTCCAAACTGCGGATCGCCGTGGCGATCTCAGCCTTGGGCTTTCCGGCCTGGGTTTGGTGCAGCACGCTGGTCAGTTGACCCTGCCAGACTTGTTTTTGGTCGGAGGCATCTTCGTTGCCCAGCAGGGCGAGCTGTTCAATCTGCGCGCTGGTCAGGGCGGCATCCACCGCATCGGACAAAACCTTGTTGGAGGCTTGGGCGCGGGTCAGGGTATCCTCCGCGTTATGCATCTGGTGCAACGCCAGACTGACCAGCAACAGCATGGACAGACTCGTGCCCAACCCCAGCCAACCCAGCAGCCAGACCTGATGTCTGGCTCTGCCTCGTTCCTTCGCGAGTGGCGCGTGCGCGGTCATCTTTTCACGGTTTGCGGTCGGCGGACCGTTCCCATTCCTTCCACTCAAACGGCACGATCTGGCCTCCGTGCAATACGGTCGGCCATACCCGATGGCTGGCCTGATGCTCTTCCGGGGAGAGCATCAGCTCCTGCCCGAGGCCCGGGTCAAACCGGCCCAGGCCGAGGAGGGCATCCACCAGCTTGTCCCGGTCGGGCTCGCCCGAAATATGCTGCAAGGCCAGGCAAAGAATCCGCGCGGCGACATAACCTTCCAGCGAGCCAAAGGAAAGCCCGGGCTTCGGATCGAACGTCTGTTGCGCGGCCCGGTATGCGCGGACGATGGGGAGATCCGAATCGAAATGCGGCACCACCTGGGTGATGATCACGCCGTCGCCAGACGCACCGAGGGCATTGGCCAGCGAAGCGGGGCCGACAAATGAAACATTGAGAAAAATGGCGCGCAGATCGTTTTCCCTGGCCAGGCGGATAAACGCCGCGCAGGGCGCATAGGCGCCGACCATGATGATCGCCTTGGGCAGGGTTTCGCGGGCCAGAAGTTCCGCCAGGGCCTTTTCGACGGCGACGGTGTTGCGTTCATACCGGACGTGCGCCACGGAGTTCTCATTCGCCAGACCATGCCTTTTCAGCGCGGCGATCCCGCCGGCGAAACCCGAGTCGCCGTAGGCATCGCGCTGGGTGAAAAAGGCGACCTCCTCCGGCTTGAGACCGGCGGAATCAATCAGCCCATCCACCATCGCGGCGGTCTCCTCCGCATAACTGGCGCGGAAATTGATGACGTAGCGGTCAGGCGGGGTACGGCGCAAAACACCGGCACCGGTGAACGCGCCAAAAAACGGCGTCTGGGTTTCATTGGCGATCGGTATGGCGACAATGGCCGTCGGGGTGCCGACGTTGCCGATCACGGCCAAGACCTGGCGTTGGTCAATCAACTGACGCATGTTTGGCGCGGTGCGCGTCGGCTCGTAGCCATCGTCCAGGGCGATCAATTCCAGCTTGCGGCCGTTGATGCCGCCGCTGCGATTCACTTCCTCGAACGCGGCCTGCACGCCGGTCCGCATGTCCAGACCGAGGTCGGCGGCGGGGCCGGACAGAGCGGTTGACATGCCCAGACGCAGCGGAGCCGGGGAAAGAGGCTGGCTTTCGGCGAATCCGGAGAGCCAGAGAAATGTGATCGCCAACAGCGTCGCCGACCAATGCCGCCGCCGCGCGTGCTGGTCTTTCATGGCGATCTTCATGGTCCGGGCGGATTGGAAAATAGGTTTGGAACAGGGGCTATGCCCGCTCGCTCCCTACAAGTTCGCGGGCTTCGGACCTTGGGGTTGTTGAACTATTGGTTCGCGGTTCGTCTGTGTTTTTAAGATTGGCGGAGTCGACGACGGCCTTGAGGGCGGCGGAGAGGCGGGCGAGTTCCTGGGCGGCGGCGAGGGTGTTGTTGGCGCCTTCGGTGGTGTTCTTGGCGGCGAGGGAGACGTTGGTGATGTTCCTGGAGATCTCGGTGCTGCCCTTGGCGGCCTCGTTGGCGTTGCGGGCGATCTCGTTGGTGGTGGCGGACTGCTCCTCCACGGCGCTGGCGATGGTGTTGGAAATGTCGTTGATCTGGCCGATGACCTTCGCGATCTCGGCGATGGCGGTGACGGCACCTTTGGTGTCGGCCTGGATCGCCTCGATCTTGCCGCTGATGTCCTCGGTGGCGGCGGCGGTCTGCTTGGCGAGTTCCTTGACCTCGTTGGCGACGACGGCGAACCCCTTGCCGGCCTCGCCGGCGCGGGCGGCCTCGATCGTGGCGTTGAGGGCGAGCAGATTCGTCTGTTCGGCGATGGAGGTGATGACCTTGATGACCTTGCCGATCTCGAGCGAGCTATCGCCGAGTTTGCCGATGGTCCGGTTGGTTTCCTCGGCGACTTTGACGGCGGAGGTGGCGACGCGGGCGGCGTCGTTGGCGTTCTTGGCGATTTCCTTCACGGAGGCGCTCATCTCCTCGGCGGAGGTGGCGACGGTGGCGACATTCTTGCTGACCTGCTCGGAGGCGGAAGCGACGACGTTGGACTGGGCGGACGTCTCCTCGGAATTGGAACTCATCTGCTGCGCGACGGTGGAGAGCTCCTCCGAGGCGGAGGCCAGGGACTGGGCGTTCGAGCTGACGGAATCCAGGGTGACCTTGAGGCTGGCGGTCATCTCCTTCTCGCGTTTCTCGGCGGCAAGTTTTGCGGTGATGACTTCCCAAGTGACCATCGAGCCGAGTTGATTTTTGTTCTGGTCGTAGATGGGGCTGACGCGGAGATCGAGGGTCTCGGAGCCGAGGGCGATGTTCGCCTGGCGCGGGAGGTTCCGGGGATCGCTGAGCACGCTGCGCTGATAGCTGGGGTTCTTGTGAAAAATGTCGATGTTCTGGCCGATCATCTTGTCGGCGGAGACCGGCAGGTGCTGCTGGAGGGTGCGCAGGGTTTTCGTGGAAGCGGGATTGAGGTAGCGGATGACGAGATCCTTGTCGGCGAACATCACGTTCATGGGCGACTGGTCCATCATGGAATTGATCCGGGCCACTTCGGTCCGCTGCGCGGCGACCTGACTCCAGTCCACGCTGTCCTGATTGAAGACCAGATGCAGCCCGCTGCGGGCCGTATTGAAGGCCTTGGCCATGTCGGCCACCTCGTCGTTGCCATGTACCGGCACATCCGCCGAAATATCACCTTTGGCGAGCCCCATGATCGCCTGCTGCACGCGGCCCACGCCACCGACAATCGAGCCGGACAACCACCAAAGCATGCTGCCGACAAGCACGATCCCGGCCATCGAGACCACGGCGGTTTTGCGCAACAGGCTGCTTTGATTGGCGGAGAATTCATCCTGATCCGCCCGGACGAGAGTGACGAAGCCGCCGCCGGCGTAACCCATGACCGGCCGGCTGCGGGCATAAGCGCCCGCCTGGATGACATCATGTCCGGCCTTTTCGCTTTTTATGGCGTGGCGGGCGAGACCATGCCCGGTGGCGGGCTTTTTCAGATCGATGGCGTCGCGGACAAACGAAACGCCTTTCTCCGCGAGATTGAAATGCAGGACGTCAGCCAGATAGGCGTCGGCCTTGCCGTGGGTGGCCGGATCGACATCCACCAAGAGTTCGCCTTTGGCATCCATCACGGTGATTTCGGTGCTCGGCAGGCCGGAGCTTTTGTAGCCGGCATATTCCGCGCTCACCATCGGCTCGATCATCGATGAGGAATCGAAATAGTTCTGCCAGTAACCGCGGATTTCCCCCGTGACGCCGTCCTTGATGGGCGCGGTGAAGGTCATGTTCCAGGCCGGGGCCTTGTCCCCGTAGACGGATGCGACCAGTTCGTTTTTTTCGGGGGGACCAACCACGGTGCCGGTCAGGGCTCCGGGAGAGTCGTCCGTGGTGAATTTGCCCGCGACCGCCCTGCGGAATTCCTCATTGGCGGCGAGTTCGCGGCCGATCAGCGACAAAGCCTTGGGCAGGGGCTCGCCCTTGGCATCGCGGGAATTCGCCGCCACCACATGTCCCGTGGCATCCAGGATCAGGCTGAGGCTGTAGCAACCGTAACTGGCGGCGTAACTGTTGAGCAGAGTGACCATGCTCATGCGGTCTTCCATGGAAAGCTGCGACAGGTCGCGATGGACGGCGGGATTGAGGCAGAAGGCCTGCACGTCGCCGTAGCGCTCAAAGAGACAGCGATCAATCTTGTCCTGCAGGGAGGCTGCGGAGTATTCGATCCCGCGCAGGTGTTCCTCACTCATCACCCTCGATTGAAAAACCACGGCGGCGAACACGGCCGCGAGGCTCAGGGCGATTCCAATGATGGCGGGAAGGAGTATCTTTGATTTGAGTTTCATGCTGGGCGGGGACGGGCGCGGTTTACGGTGATGGTTCGATGCTGAGACTGTTCACGAAAACGAGGAGCCCACCGGAATGAAGGAGCGGGGGCCGAAGTAGTCGATGTAGCGCGCGGACCAGTGGCTCCATTGCCGGGTCTCGTCGCTTTTCCAACTGTGGTAATGGCGCACGCAGCTTTCGTAGAGCTCCTGGGCGGGAGCGTGGACTCCGGGTGAGGGTTCATTTTGCACCATCGAGAAATGGGCCTTTGCGCGCCGGTATTCGGCCCACGGGCAAACGTAGAGACGAACCCGGTCGATCCGGCCATCGACCCGACCGTCGACCCGACGATCTTCAAGGATGAGGTCAAGGCGGTCCCGCTTGCTCAGATCCGTGGCCACTTTGCGGCCGAAGGAAAGAGTGAGCCCCTCATGCTGGCCGTCGGCGGAATCGTGATTGTGATAAAAGGTGAAGACCATGAGCGCCCGGTGGTCGGCGAGCAATTCGGTGGCGAAACCTTGATAGGCCGGCGGGACCAGCGGGAGAAGTTGGGCGAGCAGTGGCGCAACCGGCGCGAAATATTCCGGGTCGCGCCTGATGTTTTGCAGATGGGTCCGGAAAACATTCAGCCCATGCTTGTTCCAGGCCCGGGACCAGCCGAGGCCCTTGGCCTGGCGTTTTTGCTCCAGCGCGTTCATGAGTTTTCGCAAAAACCAGTTGGGCCGTTGCTGGAGATTGAGCTCCCGCATGAGCGCCGGCAGTGAGAGTTCACCAATGGCGAGGGATTCGGCGTCGAGCGGCAGGGTGTCGGAAGTCATGGGGAAATCGAGGTGGCGAATAAGATCAGGGGCGTCACTTTTTAAGATTGGCGGAGTCGACGACGGCCTTGAGGGCGGCGGAGAGGCGGGCGAGTTCCTGGGCGGCGGCGAGGGTGTTGTTGGCGCCTTCGGTGGTGTTCTTGGCGGCGAGGGAGACGTTGGTGATGTTCCTGGAGATCTCGGTGCTGCCCTTGGCGGCCTCGTTGGCGTTGCGGGCGATCTCGTTGGTGGTGGCGGACTGCTCCTCCACGGCGCTGGCGATGGTGTTGGAAATGTCGTTGATCTGGCCGATGACCTTCGCGATCTCGGCGATGGCGGTGACGGCACCTTTGGTGTCGGCCTGGATCGCCTCGATCTTGCCGCTGATGTCCTCGGTGGCGGCGGCGGTCTGCTTGGCGAGTTCCTTGACCTCGTTGGCGACGACGGCGAACCCCTTGCCGGCCTCGCCGGCGCGGGCGGCCTCGATCGTGGCGTTGAGGGCGAGCAGATTCGTCTGTTCGGCGATGGAGGTGATGACCTTGATGACCTTGCCGATCTCGAGCGAGCTATCGCCGAGTTTGCCGATGGTCCGGTTGGTTTCCTCGGCGACTTTGACGGCGGAGGTGGCGACGCGGGCGGCGTCGTTGGCGTTCTTGGCGATTTCCTTCACGGAGGCGCTCATCTCCTCGGCGGAGGTGGCGACGGTGGCGACATTCTTGCTGACCTGCTCGGAGGCGGAAGCGACGACGTTGGACTGGGCGGACGTCTCCTCGGAATTGGAACTCATCTGCTGCGCGACGGTGGAGAGCTCCTCCGAGGCGGAGGCCATGGACTGGGCGTTTGCGCTGACGGCATCCAGGGTGACTTTTAAACTGGCGGTTATTTCCTTCTCGCGCTTTTCGATCGCGATTCTTTCGGTGATGATGTTCCAGGTGACCATCGAGCCTTGAAATTCATTTTGCGCATTATAGATGGGGCTGACGAGCAGATCGAGGGTCTCGGGACCAACCGCGATGTTGGCCTGGCGCGGGAGATTTTTGGGATCGGACAGCAACCGGCGCTGGTAACCGGGGTTCTTGTGGAAGATGTCTATTTTCTGGCCGAGGATCTGGTCAACGGGCACAGGCAGATGCTGCGCGAGACGACCGAGAGTCTTGATCGAGGCGGGATTCAGGTAGGTGATGGTGAGATCCTGGTCAGCGAACATGACATTCACCGGGGCGTTCTCGAGCATCGCCTTGAAAGTTGTCTGGTCGAACGCGGCGGTTGCATCTGTTTCTTGGATTGATTTCATCGGATGACGGGTGGGGAGGTTGGTCGAGGGAGTGTTGACGATATCGGTGGCGAGCGGACCGACGGCTCCCATGACTTCGGCGATAAGGGTGGGCGGGACATTGAGGGCCTTGAGCGTGGCCGAAAGATGCCGGGCCACCTGGCCGAAATGCTTTTCTTGAATCGGCATCCGGGCGTGCGCGGTCTTCATGTCACGGCCCCGGTAAATCTCCGGGCCGCCGAGCGCGGTGGTGAAAAACGCCTTCTGCCGCTGCTTCAGCCAGGAAAGTTTGACCTTGGCGAAAAAGGGCTGGAGCAATGGATCCGCGAGCACGCGTTCATAAAACTGCTCTACGGTCGCATCAATGGCGGCCTCGCCGCCCAAACGATCGTAGAGGGAAATGTCGGCGGCGGTGTTGGGATTCATGGGGCTCATGGGAGGGCTGTCGGCCTTTCTTTGCCTTACGCCACTTTCGAATGGGCTGCGCCGTTCTTCTCGTGCAGATCCACGGTTTGCTCGGTATCGATGATCAGGAGCAGTTGACCCTTCAGTTTGTAGACGCCGCGGACGAGCTGGCGGGCGACGCCGGTCAGGGTCTCCGGCGGACGTTCGTAGGTTCTCTCGTCCACTTCTAGGACGTCGCCAATCTCGTCCACGAGCAGGCTGACGGCTCCGTCGTCGGTGCGGACGACAACATTCATCGGCAGCTTGTCAGGGGCGCGCTCACGCAATGCGAGGCGGCGCCGGAGGTCGATGGCGGTGACGATCTGGCCACGGAGATTGATCAGGCCGGTCACAACATTCGAGGCGAGGGGCACGCGGGTCATATCCTGAAAGCGGATGACCTCCTGCACGCGGAGCACTTCCACCCCGAAAAAAAGACCATCCACATAGAAAGTGCAGAATTGCTTGGAGGTGCTCATGGGAAGGAATAAGCGGGGGGGGACGTGGCTGACGTTGATTTTTTACGCAGCCGGCTCGTAGAAACTTGGGTCGGCGGTGCGGATGAGCCCCGGCACGTCGAGCAGATCGGTGACTTTGTTTTGGACGACAATGGAGCCCAGCAGACCCTTGGCGTTGGTGCGGCGCCGGACCGTCACCGCTTCGTTGACGATGTCGTTGATGCGACCGACGATCAGGCCAACACTGCGGCCTTTCTCGGAATAAACCACCACTTGCAGGGTTTCGGATTCCGTTGAACCCAAGGACGCTTGGCCGGCGACGTAGTCGGCCACCCGGATGAGCGGCAGGATCTGGCCACGATACTGGACGACCTCCTGGGCACCGGTGTGCTCAATCAAGGATGGGGCAAATTCTTCCAACCGGGCCGCCATATCGAGAGGTATGGCCATGCGGTGGTCGGAGCCCACGCTGAAAAGCAGCAGAGTCTGGCGCAGGTCGGCGTTGTCCTGATTGCGCGTCTTGTCTTCGAGCATCGCACGATCGCGGGTCTCGGAGACGACATTGGCGTGCTGGGCGAATCCGACCACGTCAAGAATCAGGGCGACTTTTCCGTCACCCATGATGGTGGCGCCGGCGAAACTGGAAATGCCCTTGAGCTGTTTACCGAGCGGTTTGACGACAATTTCCTCGGTGTCGTTGATCTCATCCACGACGAGCCCGAACGGGCGTCCGTCAGCCTGGAGCACGATGATGTTGACGACTTCGTCCTGGGCGTCGGCATCGGTTTTTCCCTTGGGCGAGGAGACGTTGAACTGCTGGTTGAGATAGGCGAGGGGCAGCAGCCGGCCGCGCAGGCGGTAGACGGGCGAGCCATAGAGCTGCTCGATTCCCTTGCGGGCCTGCTCGCCTTCGAGGCGGACAAGCTCAAGAAGACTGACCTGCGGAATGGCGTAGCGGTCACCACCGCTGGTGACGATGAGGGCGGGAATGATGGCGAGGGTGAGCGGAATCTTGATCTTCAGCGTGGTGCCCTGGCCGGCCTGGGTCTGGAGATCGATGGAGCCGCCGATCTTTTCGATGTTGGTTTTGACGACATCCATGCCGACGCCGCGGCCGGAGACATTCGAAATTTTTTCCGCCGTGGAGAGTCCCGGGAGAAAAATGAGATTCATCGCCTCACGCTCGGAGAGACGGGCGGACTGCTCGGCGGTGATGAGGTTTTGCGAGACAGCCTTGGCCTTGACGCGTTCGAGATTGATGCCGCCACCGTCATCCATGATCTCGATGTTGACCTGGCCGCCTTCGTGATAGGCGCGGAGCGAGAGCAGGCCTTCCTCGGACTTGCCGGCGCCGCGGCGCTTTTCGGGAGACTCGATGCCGTGGTCGATGGAATTGCGGACGATGTGGGTGAGCGGATCCTTGATGGCCTCGATGATGGTGCGGTCGAGCTCGGTGCTCTGGCCGGCCATGATGAGCCGGACTTTCTTGCCCAGTTCATGGGAGACATCGCGGACGACGCGGGGAAACTTGGCCCAGACGTTGCCGATGGGCTGCATGCGCGTTTTCATGACGCTTTCCTGCAGCTCGGTGGTGATGATGTTCAGGCGCTGGGCGGCGGTCAGCAGCGCGGCCTGGTCAAAATTGGTGGTGTTGGCGACGATCTGGTTGCGGGCGAGCACGAGTTCACCGACGAGATTCATCACCTTGTCGAGCTGACCGACATCGACGCGGATCGCATTGTCAGCGACGCTGGGTTTCGTGCTGACCTCGGCGGTGGCGACAGGTTCGGGCGTGGCCGGGTTGGTGGTGGTGGCGGGAAGCGGGATGGGCGGGGTCGTCGGGGTGGACGTGGTTTCCTCGGCATAGATTCCGAAAGCGGCACTGGCTGGTGCGGGATCTGCGACCGCGGCGGGAGCAACCGAAGTCGAAGCGTCTTCGTCCGCAAATAGCCCGAAGGCGGCGTTGGCCGAGGCGGCGGATTTTTCCGGAGCGGCCGGAATTTTCTGAAGCTCCTCCAGCCGGGCAAGCAAGACAGAGTGGTCGGCTTTGCCGTCTGTTCCGGTGGCTTCGAGAGTGCGCAGCATGCCGCGCAGCGCATCCGAGAGCGCGAGCAGCGTGGTGATCATTTCCGGCGTGGTGTGAATCTTGGCCTCGCGCAGCAGGCTGAGCAGATTTTCCCCGCAATGGGCCGTTTTCTCGATGTTGGCGAGGCCGAGACAGCCGGCTGTGCCTTTCAGGGTGTGAATCACCCGGAAAATAGTGTTCATCGTATCGCCGCCGCCCCGACCCTGTTCGAGGGTGAGCAGTTCGCGATCGAAGCGATCCAACCCTTCGTGACTTTCCACCAGCAGGTCTTTGATGAGATCCTGCTGGAGCGTTTCATTCATTCCCATGGGAAATGGTCAGGTGGGCAATACTTTCGCGACGACGGCGAGAAGCTGTTCCTGACTGAAGGGTTTTACGATCCAACCGGTCGCCCCGGCGGCACGACCGAGGGTTTTCTTGGCCGGATCAGATTCGGTGGTGAGAAGAATGATGGGGGTGCGGGCAAAGGCCGGCAAAGCCCGCAGTTGACGGGTCAGCTCGAGTCCGTCCATGACAGGCATGTTGACGTCGGTGATGACGAGATCGACGCTCCGCTGTTGCAGGGTGTTGAGTGCCTCGCGTCCATCGCACGCTTCCAAGACTTCATGACCGGCGCCTTTCAGGGTGAAGGAGACCATTTTCCTCATCGTGGCCGCATCATCGACGGTGATAATTCTTTTGCTCATGACAGGTTGCGGGCGGTTTGGATCAATGCCTAGCAGCCGGCGGGGCACCGGATGGTTGAGCTGCTCTGTTGGAAGTGCGAATCATGCGGGACAAAATCAGGCACCCCTGTCGCTGGCGGCCGGACAGGTAAATCTGATTTGTCCCGTAAGTATCGGCGTGAGGCGGGCTTTCTTTAGCATGGAATTTCATGGGATGGTTTTTAGAAGGCGGCGTCTGCTACCACAGCTCGACACTGCCTTCGGCCGACATTGGGTTGGCGGCGGCGGGGGCCTGAGTGGTCGGTGGAGTTGGCCCGGCGGCGGGTTTGGGAGGTGGAGTGCCTGGCGGGTCAAATAGCTCGATGTCCGCGTGGTTGTGGGCGGCGGCAAAGTCGGGGCCGGAGCCTTGGTTTTCCCCGTTGATAGCGTTGTGATGAATATCCACCTCGGAGCGCATGGTATAGCGGTCGATGTGATGGTCTGTCAGACCCTTGGTCTCGACCTTGACTCCCGACTGACGGGCGGCGGTGTGGGCCGCGTCGGCAAGTTCTGCGACTGCGTTTTGCAGGGCAAGCAGGGGGGAGCATGCGACGGAGGCAAAATCCACCTGGTCCAGGGCGGAACGGGTGTTGACCGCCAGTTGGGGCAGAAGTTCGCTGATGTGCAGCAGCACCTTCAGGGAGCTGTCGCGGTAATCATGCAGACTTTCCGTATCCTTGTTGAATTCACAGACCAGCTCCTTGCTGAAATTGGCGTTTTCCTCCCGGATCTCGCGGAAACCGGCCACGACCTGGTCAAGTCCGCTGGTGAGTGTATCGAGATCCTTGGCCAGTGCTTCGCTGAGCTCGCTGGTTTCACGGGAAATCGAGCTCGTGTGGGCGGAAAGAACTTCCAGTCCGGTGCCTTGGCCGACGTGAGCGGCCTGGACCTCGGCGTTGAGCCCGATGAGCTGGATCTCCAGCGAGAGTTCGCGCATGAAGCCCGTGAAATTGGTCGTCATGCCTCCGATTGGCGCGATTGTTTCGTGGGCGGCTTTCGCCTGGTGATCGGCGGTTTTCATGAGCTGCTGCACGTCCGCGACTGAATCGAGCAGGATCTGCACGGCACCGTCGACCCCGGTGGTCACCGTATCGAGATCACGCAAAGCCAGGCAATTGCCATCCAGCGCCTCCATCTGCCGGATGATTTGGTTGAGGCCGTCGCCAATGGTCTGACCGGCCTTGGTCATTTCTTCCGCCATGCCGCTGAGTTGGGCGACGGCGATCCGCCCCGACTGTTCAATGAAATGCAGGGAGGTGCAGGCGCTGGAGCGATCAAGGGGCAAAGAGGCGAAACGGGTTTCCATCTCCTCCAGCACCGTGCGGATGTGCTGGAGTTTCTGGTTGAGAATGTCCTGCGACTGGAGCGACATGACCACGCGGCCGGTCTCGTCGTCGAGCGCATGGCTGACTCCGCTTAACCGGGTGTCGCGGTCGCGGTTTTTTTCATAGCTGACCTTCATCGCGGCCAGCGAGTCGGTCATGTGCTGGCGCAGGCCGGCGACAGATTTTTTGGCGTGGCTTTGCTCGTTGAGGAGGTGGGAAATGGCGTTGGTCAGGATGGCCTGGATCTCGCGGATCAGTTGGAATTTCTCCCGAAACCCACCCTCCACCCGCATGCGGATGCGGTCGATCTCGCGGGCCAGGGCATAGAACATGTCCTGCACATCGGGTGGCAGGCAGGCCGACTCGACGCGAAAAAGAGTCTTCACGAAATTCAACGGCGCCAGGGTTCGCACCAAGGTCTGCTCGGTGGCAAGGGTCTGGCTGATCCGTTCGCTCGAGTTGTTCAACTGGCGGATCAACTGCTCCATGTTCCGATCGTTGTTCTCGACAAATTCGACCGCGCGCCAGATGTGCTGGGCGGCGTCTTCGATCATGATTTCGCCGCCGCCCTGGCCGAGGGCGAGCGAGATGAGCGATTCGCAATGCGCGACGAGATCCCGTCCGGTGGTGGTGATGTTCTCGAGCGACGTGCCGATCTGAAGAAAACGTTCCTCGATCTCCTTCATGGCGCAGTCCACCGCCGACGCCTGGGCCTGGACCTGCGCAAAGCATGGCGGCAGATCCCGCCGGATCCGTTTGTTGAACGGAGTCAGGCGCGACCACTGCGCGACAACTTGCTGGCGGAATGCGACGGAATTCATGACGGGGGCTGGATCAGCTTGTAGACCGTCGCTTTGCCGTGGGTCACGGGTGACCAGGCGGGATCGAGATTGATCGTGGTTTCCGCAGTGCCGAGAAAGAGGGCGCCCTGCGGCTGAAGACAGGTGCGGATCTTTTTGAGGATGGTCTGCTTGGTCGGTACATCAAAATAGATCATGACATTCCGGATCAGCACGATGTCGAAGGGCGGAAAAATCGGCCAGGGCTCGATCAGGTTCATCGGCCGGAATTCGATCATTTTGCGGATATCCTCCTTCACGATCCAGCGGTCCATGTTCTTGACGAAATATTTGAAGAGCAGGGGGGCGGGCAGGCCGCGGTTGACCTCGAACTGGTTGTAGCTGCCGGTGCGGGCCTGCGTCAGTACGGTGGGCGAAAGATCGGTGGCCAGAATTGAGACATTCCAGTTGGCGAGCTGGGGGAAGTTTTCCCGCAGGAGCATGGCGAGACTGTACGGCTCCTGGCCGGTCGAACACGCGGCCGACCAGATGGAGATTTTTCTCTGGGCCGCGCGCTGCTCCATCAATTGCGGGATGATGGTGTGGCGCAGGGCTTCAAATGGCTGGAAATCCCGGAAGAAAAAAGTTTCGTTGGTGGTGAGCGCGTCGATCGCCTTGGCATGCAGCGCGCCGTAGACGGGATCCTTCTTCATCAGCGCAATCAGCTCACCCAAGGACTTGCAGCCCTGGCTGTGCACGAGATTGGCGAGCCGGGATTCGATGAAGTATTCCTTGCCGGGATCGATCACGATGGCCGCGTTTCGCTTGGCGAGCCCGGTGATGTAATCAAATTCTGTCGCGGTGATGGCCATGGGTGTGATCAGGCGACCGGGTGCAGCGGACGGACAGGGAGACGGCGCAGGATTTCCGCGGCGATCTGCGCAAGGGGCAGGACTTTGTCGGCGAGTCCGGCCTGCGCGATGTAGCCGGGCATGCCCCACACGACGCTGGTGGCCTCGTCCTGCGTGAGAATGCGACCGCCGCGTTCGCGGATGAATTCGCAGCCGCGCAATCCGTCCTGGCCCATCCCGGTCATGATCAGGGCGAGCGTGGCCGGGCCGTACACGGCGGCGACGCTTCGGAAAAGCACGTCCACCGCGGGACGGCAGGAATTTTCCGGCGGATTGTCCTGCAGATGAATCCGGACCCGCATGCCCTCGCGCACCACTTCCATATGCATGCCGCCCGGGGCGATATAGACCGAGCCGGGCTCGACCAACTGGCCTTCCTCACCCTCGTAAAATTTGTTGGGAGAATCTTTGCCGAGCCGTTCCGCCAGCATCTTGGTGAAGAGTGGGGGCATGTGCTGCACGATCAGCCCCGGTACCGGGAGAGGGGTGGTGATGCCGCTGAAAAGTGTGGCCAGGGCGTTGGGCCCGCCGGTGGAGCAGCCTATGCACCAGATATCGGGTGCGGCCGCCGCGCTTTTGGCCGGCGCCAGTTTTATCGCCGTGGCTCCGGCCGCACGCGGCGGCAGCGGCTGGATCGCACCGGAAGGGGGGAGCACATGCCGGCAGTGCAGTTTTATTTTGGGAATCAGCTCCGCCTGGAGGCGGGCCAGACCCTCGGTCACGTTGCCCACGTTGGCCGGTTTCGTGATGTAGTCGGTCGCCCCGGCGGCGAGGGCGTCGAGGGTTGCCCCGGCGCCTTTCAGGGTGAGCGTGCTGAACATCAGCACGGGGAGCTTCGGGTAGGTTTTGCGGAGTTCGCGGACGGTCTGGAGCCCGTCCATCTCCGGCATTTCCACGTCGAGGGTGATCACATCGGGATTCACCTGCGGAATTTTTTGGAGCGCGATTTTGCCGTTCGCCGCCGAGCCGACCACTTCCAGATCGGAGTCGGCACCGAGCACTTCGCTGATCATGCGCCGCATGACGACGGCATCATCCACAACGAGGACACGGATACGGGGCATGGTGGGAAAGGGTGGCGGTTAATTGGCCAGGCCGAGCAGGCGAAGTTTATCCACCACCATTTCTCCGGTCATCGGCTTCATCAGGAAATCGTTGCTCCCCTGGGCCAGGGCTTCGCCCACATCCTCCATGGAGTTGTGGGAAGTGACCATGAGGAGTTTGGTTTCGGTATAGGCGGGATCGGCCCGCACGGCCTTGACGAACTCCAGGCCGTTCATCCGGGGCATGTCCCAATCAACGAGCGCGAGATCGATCGGCGCGTGCAGTTGGAGTTGTTCGAGCGCCTGAACCCCGTCCTCGGCTTCATAAATATCCGTCGTGAATTCCGCCAAATAAGACGCGAGCAGCCGCCGCATTGTGCGGGAGTCATCAATGATTAAAGCTTTCATGGTCCAAGTGCCGCCCCGGTTGTTAATAGGCAAAGGATTGCCTTGGGGGCTAGCCGTGTATCGGCACGACGGGATTCCAGTTGAGGTGCATTCTGTAAGCCCGTTGTCCGGTACGTTTTTTCAAGGGGGCATCTTTTCTAGTCCGGGAGTCAATGGCCTGTGGATTGGGCCGCTTTGTTTGCATGCGCCCATGCGTAGATCCGGAGATCCCGGTATCCCGTGGAGCGATGAATCGGCTTGATGTCGTTGGCAGGCACATGGTCCCTGCCTGTGATTGAGCCAGAGCTTCCGCTATCGTGGCAGTAAGCATACCTATCGGCCGCGGGTGGGATTGACCTCCGCTTCTCTTGCCAAATGCCGCGCCTATCTTGGCATGCGCAGCGGCTTGTCATTCCAGTGCACGGCTTCGCCGTGAATGCCGCCCGTTCCGCATGGCCAGCTTCGAAGTCGCAGTGCCCGGGGATTTCCCTTCGTCCGCCATTATGTACTATAGATAGCCGTCCGTTGACCGATAGCAAAGATGTTACCCAACCACGCTGCGGGTGATATAAACCTATGTTCAAGAATCTTACCATCGCCCACCGGTTTGGCCTCGGCTTTGCCTTGCTTGTCGTCCTGAACGCTGCCTCCGCGGTGATCTTCTTCGTCACACTTCGCGGTATAAAAACGGAGATCACGGACATCAGTCAGAATGCCCTGCCAGCCATTCAGCTCATCAATCAGATGCAAAAAGACACGCTGACCTACCGCATTCTGACCAATCGCCACGTCCTCACCGAGGACGAATCCGAAAAGCGCCAGATCGATGGCCAGTGCGACGAAATCGCCCAGGGCATTCTCAAACAAATCAAGAGCTACGAACCCTATGTCAGTGACGCCGAGGAGCGGGCGCTCATGGGAAGGATTGAACCTGCGCTTAATGCCTATCGTGAGGTCGCCAAACGCATCCGGGTCCTGAGTCACGAGAAAAAGGATCAGGAGGCGCTCGCCCTGCTGAAGGGCGAAGGTGCCAAGACCTATGCGGCCTTTGACGAGGCCGTGTCCGCCGGTGTCGATTTCAACAACAAGGCGGCCCAACAGCAATCGAGGGGCATTGATACGGATGCGTCCCACAGCATGTCGGTGACGATCGCCCTCAGTATCGGCTCCTTTGTCGCAGCCATTCTGGCCGGGATATTGATCACGCGGGGAATCAATGCCCGTCTTCGTCAGGTGGCCAGTGGTCTCAACGATGGGGCCGCCCAGGTTGCCTCCGCTTCAGGTCAGGTTTCCCGTGCCAGCCAGTCCCTGGCGGAAGGTTCCAGCGAACAGGCCGCCAGCCTCGAGGAAACCAGTTCCTCGCTCGAAGAGATGGCATCAATGACCAAGCGCAACGCCGAGAGCGCCCAGCAGGCCAAGGAACTTTCCAACCAGACGCGGACATCGGCCGACACCGGCAACGCGCAGATGAACGAAATGCGTCGTGCCATGGACGCGATCAAGAATTCATCGAACGACATCGCGAATATCATCAAGACCATCGACGAAATTGCGTTCCAGACCAACATTCTCGCGCTCAATGCCGCGGTTGAAGCGGCCCGCGCCGGTGAGGCCGGGGCGGGATTCGCCGTCGTGGCCGACGAGGTGCGGGCCCTGGCGCAGCGCGCCGCCCAGGCCGCCAAAGAAACGGCCGGCAAGATCGAGGATGCCATTCAGAAGAGCAATCACGGGGTCGTGATTTCTGACGGTGTGGCGAAAGCCTTGGGTGAGATTGTCGACAAAGCTGGCAAGGTTGACTCGTTGGTTGCGGAGATTGCCACCGCCTCACGGGAGCAAAACGAGGGAATTGGCCAGGTGAACAACGCCGTCGGGCAGATGGACAAGGTAACCCAATCCAACGCCGGCAATGCCGAGGAGACTGCCGCTGCCGCCGAGGAACTCAACGCGCAGGCGCAGGTCATGAAAGAAAATGTCATTGAATTGCTTCGGCTGGTCGGAGGCTCCGGACGGAACAGTGTGATCGATTCTCCCCATTATGGTTCTGCACCGGCCGCAAAGAAGCAACCGGCGGCCATGCACCAGATGACCACGACGAAAAGACCTTCCGCGGGTAACAGCGCACCTCGCGCGCATTTGGAAAAGGCCCGGTCAGTCCCGGCTCCTGCCGGCACGACGAACGGCTGCGATGAAGACTTCTTCCAGGATTCCTGATTTTATCGGACTGGCTGAATCGCAATAGAGTATCGCCATGTACGGTGCGCTTTACAGGCGCGACGGTTTCTGGCCTAATTTGCGGATGGTAAAAAGCACCGGCACCTACACAGGCGAACTCAACTGCCAGCTCACCCATGGCCCCTCAGGCAAGGTCATCGAGACCGACGCCCCGGTGGACAATCATGGTCGCGGACAGGCCTTTTCGCCCACGGATCTTACCACCGCTTCGTTTGCCTCCTGCATGGTCACGACCATGGCGATCGCCGCCCGGACGAAACTGGGCATGGATATTCCCGGGGTGCGCTGGGAAGTCTCGAAAGAAATGTCCACCGACCTGCCGCGCCGCATTGTGCGCATCGCGACGGAAATCTGGCTGCCTTTTTCGCGTTCGATCGATCCGGCGGGTGTCTTGGAAAAAGCGGCGCTCAACTGCCCGGTGCACCACAGCCTGAATCCGTACATCGATCACCCCGTGGTATTTCATTGGGCGGACTGAGCGGGCTTACTTCACGGCGTTGTTGAAACGGTAGCTGCCGTTGAAAACCAGCTCGGTGTCGTCCACGCTGATGCGGACCTTGATTTTGCCGCTGGCACCGTTGATCCGCTCGGCCCGGCCGGTGACCTTGCGGGGCTTGTTTTTGTGGTTGAAGGCTTCGCCGGTGAACTCGATGCGTTCGCCCCGGCTGAGTTTCTCCAGATCAGCCGCCGGCACCGTAATGCTGATGCGACCCGTCTCGCTCCAAAAAAACCACGGCCAGACCTTGGCTTCGTAAGTGGTGGAAAATTGATTCTCCGCCCTTTTGAACACACCGGTCGTCAGGCTGACGCTGCCGATATAAATCGACGTCTTCATCGGGGCGATCGTCACGGAGTCCCAATCACCGATGTTTTGGGTGGTATCGGCCCGCAGGATCGCCCCGGAGCCCGAGAGCAGAAGAAAGCACAGAATTAATCGCGATAACATCGGGCCTCACCATGAGTGGGCGCGGATTGCAGGCAAATCGGAAGTGGCGCACTTATTTCCGCGTTGCCATGGGCTGCGCCGGGCCGTTCCTTCGCCCCTATGGCAAAGAAGCCTCAAGTCACCTGGGGCGGTCGTTTTTCCCAAGCGCCCGCCGATCTCATGCTCCGGTTCAGCGAGTCCGTCTCGTTTGACTCCCGCCTTGCCCCGTACGATATCCAAGGCAGCAAGGCCCATTCGGCCATGCTCGCCCACGTCGGCCTGATCACCGCGAAGGAGCGCGACGCGATCCATGCCGGACTCGATGCGATTATGGCGGAGATCGAAGCCGGCAAGTTCGTCTGGCAGACCAAGCTCGAGGATGTGCACATGAACATTGAGCACGCGCTGGCGAAGCGTGTGCCCGCCGCCGCCAAGCTGCACACGGCGCGCAGCCGGAACGACCAGGTGGCGACCGATATGCGGCTCTACTTTAAAGCCGCCTGTGCGGAAATCTTCGTCAAGCTTGATGCCGCCCAGCGCGCCATTCTAAAAGTGGCCGAGGCCCATGCCGATGTGTTGATCCCGGGCTACACCCACCTGCAACGGGCCCAGCCGGTTTATCTTGCGCATCATTTGCTGGCCTATCTCGAAATGCTGCAACGCGACGCCGAGCGCATCGTCCTCGTGGCGGAGCATGCCAACTGGTGTCCGCTCGGCTCCGGGGCCATCGCCGGCACCACGCTGCCCATCGATCGCGAATTCACCGCGAACCGGCTCGGCTTTGTCGATGCGGGGGGAAATCCGCAGGTGACGCAAAACAGCATGGATGCGGTCAGCGACCGCGATCTCTTCATCGAGTTCGCTTCCGCCTGCGCCCTCGTCGGCGTGCATCTTTCGCGAATGGCCGAGGATCTGATCCTCTGGGCGAGCCAGGAATTCAGATTTATCGAACTGCCCGATGCTTTTTGCACCGGCTCCAGCCTGATGCCGCAGAAAAAAAATCCGGATTCGCTCGAACTTATCCGCGGCAAATCCGCGCGGTTGCAGGGCAATCTGCACACGTTGCTCGTGCTGACGAAGGGGCTGCCGCTCACCTACAACCGAGACTTGCAGGAGGACAAGCCGCCGGTGTTCGACAGCCATGACCAGACGGTGCTTTGTCTTGAAGTGCTGGCCGGCACCATGGCCGGAATGGAGATCCATCGCGTCCGTTGCGCCGCCGCCGTGGCCGATCCCGCGCTGCTGGCCACCGACCTGGCCGACTATCTCGTGCGCGCCGGCGTGCCGTTCCGCGAGGCGCACCACGCGGTGGGGGCGGTTGTCAAGCTCGCGGAGGAATCCGCACTGCCCATCAACCAACTGTCCTACGATCAGGTGAAAAAAATCCATCCGGCCCTCCGGCCCGATTGGGCGGAGTCCTTCTATCTGAGCAAAGCCATGGCCCGTCGCACGGGCACAGGCATGCCCGGCCCCGCGCAGTTGAAGCGTCAGCTCAAACGCTGGAACAAATTGCTGGGTTGATCCCATGATCGGTTTTCAAATCACACGGTGGGGAATTCAACTTCTTGCTGGAAAAATGGTCCGGTGGCTTGCTGTAGGAGGGGCTTTATGCCCCGATAGTGAAGGGCAGGGTGCGGCGGAAATTTTTATCGGGGCATAAAGCCCCTCCTACAGTTTCATGTTTCTCCCGACGAAAGAACGCGACCCCGCGTTGTATCCCTACCGGCAGGGACTGCTTTTCGCATTCTTCAACGCGATAAACTGGCAGATCGCCACGGCGACGCCGACGGTGCTCTTCATGGCCTACCTCGGCGCGGATTCCTTCCAGACCGGCCTGGTCTACGGCTGGCCGCTTTTGCTCACCCCGGTGCAGGTGCTCGCGACGATGTTGTTGCCGTGGCTGGGTTTCAAAAAACTGACCTTGGCCGGCTGGGGCGCGCGCAGTTGGTTTCTGCTGGTGCCGCTGGGGCTGGCGCTGCTCGCCCGGGCTGGCGCGACGCCGCGGATGATTTTGGCCATGATCACGGCGATGTTTCTTTACTCGTTCAGCCGTTCGATGGGTGCCGCCGCGATCACGACGTGGCTGCAAGGTTTGATTCCGGAATCCATCCGCGGCCGCTATTGGTCGACCGACCAGATCATGAGCGGGATCGCCTCGGTCGGCACGCTGGGTCTGGGGGCGGCGTGCTTTGTCTGGTTGCCGTTGTCATGGGCGTTTTTCGTTTTGTACGCATGCAGTATTCTGGGGGCGTGGCTGGCCCTGCGTTGTCTGCGGACCCTGCCTGATATCGAGCGGCCCACGGTGATGAGTTTCGCCCTGATCCGGGCGGAGACTCCCCGGCATCTGTTTGCCCCCGGCCTTTTCCGGCCGTATCTTTGGCTGGCCGTTTTCTACTTCATGGTCACCACTCCGCTGGTCCCTTTCTCGGCATACTACCTCAAGGCGGTGGCGGGCTTTTCCTCGGCGAGCATCATGGGTTTCACGATCCTGCATTATCTCGGCGTGATCGGGAGCAATTGGTTCATGCGCTCCCGGATCGACCGGACCGGAACAAAACCGTTTTTCCGTCTGGCCTTCGGTTTGTTTGCCCTGGTCACCGCCGGCTGGCTCGTGTGCCTGGAATGGAAACCGGGCATGCTCTGGCTGATGCCGGTGCTGTATGTCCTGCTCGGAGCCGGCACGGGGATTTTCACCGCCGCCAATGTCAGCTACCTCGCCAAGATCCTGCCGGTGGAGGAACGCGCCCTCCCGGTTTCATTGCATGGTGCGCTGACGTATTTCACCGGCGGTCTCGCTCCGGTGGCCTGGGGCCTGGTGCTGAAGACCGGTGGGCCGGTTCCTTCGGTGAATCTGGCGGCGTTTCAATGGTTTCTTGTTTTCACGCTGGCCGGCACGGTGGCGCTGGTGGTGCTCGTCAACCAGCTCGAGGAAAAAGCCGGATACGTCGATCCGCTGCTCGACGGGGATTGGATGTTCCGGCCGTTTCGCGCCGTGTCGGGTCTCATCAAACTTGCGGAGCCGGCCGGACCGCCCGCAGAAAAGAAACCGGACGGGCCGAGCCGGGGCTCGCCCCTGCGCTGAGTTTATTGCACACTGCTCCGTCCACCCTCATGTCCACCATCCGCATTCTCTCCGACCGGGTCGCCAATCAAATCGCCGCGGGCGAGGTGATTGAACGTCCGGCGGCGGTGATCAAGGAGCTGGTGGAAAATTCCCTCGATGCCGGCGCCACCAGGATCGAGGTTGAGTTCCGCCACGGCGGACGCAGCTACATGCGTGTCGAGGACAACGGCAAGGGCATGAACAAGGACGATGCGCTGCTTTGCCTGGAGCGCCACGCCACGAGCAAGATTGTCGAGACCGTCGATCTGGACCGGCTCGGCACTTTTGGTTTTCGTGGCGAAGCGCTGCCATCCATCGCCAGCGTGGCGCGCTTCGAGCTGCAGACGCGGCCGGCGGCGGCGTCTTCCGGCACCGAGGTGGCGGTCAACGGCGGCAAGCTTCTGCATGTGCGCGAGTGCGGTCTGGCACCCGGCACGCGGATCACCGTCACGCATTTGTTCAGCGCGGTGCCCGCGCGCCGGAAATTCCTCAAGAGCGATGCGACCGAATCCGCCCACATCATCCAGGCCGTGCGGCTTTACGCGCTGGCCTGTCCGCAGACGGCCTTCACCCTGATCGAGGATGGACGGATACTGTTTCAATCGCCCGTTTGCCTGACTCTGGTGGAACGCGTCGCGGAAATTTTCGGCCGTCAGTTGGCCGGCGATCTGCTCGCGGTCGAGATGATGGAAGAGGGAATCAAGCTCACGGGCCTGATCGGCCGGCCGGGAGTGTCGCGCACTTCGCGGCACGAGATGATCACTTTTGTCAACCGCCGGCCGGTCGACAGCCGCACGTTGAACTACGCGTTGATCGAATCCTACGCGACGACTCTCGCCAAAGGGCGTTATCCGGTGGCGGTGTTGTTTCTCGACCTCGATCCGGCGGCGGTGGATGTGAACATGCATCCGGCGAAGCGCGAAGTGCGATTCCGCAGCGAAGGGCAGGTGAGGGGATTCGTCATCCGCGCCGTGCTGCAAAAACTGCGGGAGACGGGCCATGTGGCGCCGGTGGCGCCGGCCAATGCGGATGCGGAAATGCGGAAGGCGGAATGGCGGCGGGCCTCTTCATTTCCTGCGCCAGCGGCGTCAACATCGGCACCGGCTGGCTCCTCCGTTTCGGTCACGCCTCATTCGCCTGTGCCGCCGATCATTTTGCCGCCAGCCGGGCCGGCGGGTTCACCGTTGTCGGCGTCTGCGCCTCCGTTCTCGGTTTTTCGCGCCCCGCCGCCGGTGGTGCTTTCGTCCACGGCTGCTCCTTTTGCCCCGCCCCGGACACCGGGTCTGACGGGCTGGCGGTTTCTCGGCACGGCGCATGGTGACTACGCGCTGTTCGAGTCGCCGGCGGGTGTCGTGGTGGTCGACCGGCGCGCCGCGCACGAACGGGTGTGGTTCGAGCGGTTGCAATCACAGTTTGTCCGGGGCGAGCTGGCCAGCCAGCGGCTGCTTTTTGCCATTCCCGTGGAACTTGATGCCATCGGCAGCGCGCTGCTGCTCGACCGGCTGGACTGGCTGGCGAAGCATGGCCTCGAGGTGGGCGAGTTCGGTCGGAATTTTTTCCGGATCGAGGCGGTGCCGGCGTGGCTGGAGCCCGAGGTGGCGGAGGATTTTCTGCGCGATGTGCTGGGGCTGATCCGCGAAGGCCGGCTGGACGAGAAAAATCCGCGGCTCGCCGAGGAGGAACTCGCCCGGCTCGCGGCGCAAAAAGCCGTCCGTCTGCCCGACTCGGCGAATGAGGCTGACGCGCTCGCGCTCCTCGCCCGGCTCTTTGCCTGCAGCCAGCCCCATGCAAGTCCGGCGGGCCGCCCCACGCATTTTGAACTGAGCCGGGGCGAACTGGCGAAAAGGTTTCAGCGGTAGTCCACGCGTAATGGCGGCCGGAGTTCTGCCGGACTAACGGGCGCGATCCTCGTGATTTGCCGGGAAAATATTTTCAATCGCCGTGCAAGTGAAGTTATCTTTAACGCAAAAATTGCGCAGGAAATTTCACTTATTTGCGGCTATTCACGGCTTGCCGGTTCGGTTGGCATGAATCTTGATAGTCAATTGTCATGACCGCCAAATCCTCCGGACGCTCCCAGCCAACCCCAGCCAAGAAGCCCAGCAAGGCTCCTCAGCCGGCGATGAAGGCAAAGCCGCCCGTGGCGAAGAGGCCGGCCCTGCCGCCCGTTGAAATTTTGGCTGCCGTTTCCGGACCGCAAGGCGACGGGCAGGTGGCCAAATTCCGCGCCCAAGTGTTGCATCACCTCATCTCGACGCTGGCGCGACACGCCGCCGGGGCTACGCCCCGGGATTGGTGGACCGCCACCGCTCTGTCGGTGCGCGATACCATTCACGAGCGCATGATCGACACCCAGTCGGTGCACAACGTCCAAAATGTCCGGCGCGTCTATTATTTTTCAATGGAGTATCTCATCGGGAGGCTCTTCGGCAACAATCTGCTGGCGACCGACCTGATGGACACCGCCCGCGCCGCCCTCAAGTCGCTCGGTCAGGACATCGAGGTCATCCGCGAGGCGGAGGAGGACATGGGGCTCGGCAACGGCGGTCTGGGCCGGCTCGCCGCATGCTTCATGGATTCGCTGGCGACGCTCGATTATCCGGCGCTCGGCTACGGCATCTATTACCAGTTCGGTCTGTTCAAACAGCAGATCGTGCATGGTCATCAGATCGAAAACCCCGACCATTGGAACATTCTCGGCGATCCGTGGGCCGTCGTGCATCCGGAATTCATCCAGGAGGTGCAGATCTACGGGCATGTGGACAATGTCTTCGACGATTTTGGCAACAGCCGCCCGCTCTGGACGGGCACGCGCAAGGTCCTCGGCGTGCCGCATGACATCCCTGTGGCCGGCTACGGCACCAAGACCGTCAACCTGCTCAGGCTCTGGGCCTCGCGCGCGACCTCCGACATCGATCTGAAGGTATTCAACGAGGGCGGCTACATTGAGGCCGTGCGGGAAAAATCCCTCGGCGAGAGCATCTCGAAGGTTCTTTATCCGAACGACAAGACCGAGAACGGCAAGGAGCTGCGCCTCGTGCAGCAATATTTCTTCGTGAGCTGTTCGATCCGCGACATCCTGCGCCGGCATTTCCGGCATCCGCAGAATTCCTGGGATAATTTCTCGGACAAGGCCACGGTGCAGCTCAACGACACCCATCCGACGGTGGCCATCACCGAACTGATGCGGATCCTGCTCGACGAGCAGGGCAAGACGTTCGACCAGGCCTGGTCCATCACCACGCGGGTATTCGCCTACACGAACCACACGCTGCTGCCCGAGGCGTTGGAAAAATGGAGCGTGCCGCTCTTCAACCGCGTGCTCCCGCGCCATCTCCAGATCATCTACGAGATCAATTCGCGGCTGCTGCGATCGGTCGAGGAAAAATGGCCGGGCGACGACGGCAAGAAGCGCGTTTGTTCCCTCTTCGAGGAAAACGGGCAGAAGCTCGTCCGCATGGCCAATCTCGCCGTGGTGGGCAGCCATGCCGTCAACGGCGTGGCCGCGCTGCACACCGCCTTGCTGAAGAAGGATCTTTTCCCGGAGTTCAACGAGCTCTATCCGGGCAAATTCCAGAACAAGACCAACGGCATCACGCCCCGACGCTGGCTGCTGAAATGCAATCCGCGGCTCTCGGCGCTGATCACCGGGAAGATCGGCCTGGACTGGGTGCGCGATCTTGACCAGTTGCGCCGGTTGGAGAAATGGGCGGACGATCCCAAGTTTCAGGATGAGTTCATGGCGATCAAACGGATGAACAAGCTCGATCTCGCCGCCGTCATCAAACGGGAATGCGGGGTCGAAGTTTCGGCCGACGCCATCTTCGACGTGCAGATCAAGCGCCTGCACGAGTACAAGCGCCAGCACCTGAACCTGCTCTACATTCTCGCGCTCTACCGCCGCCTGCTCCAGAATCCGTCGCTCGACATCGTGCCGCGCGTCTTCCTGTTCGCCGCCAAGGCCGCCCCGGGTTACGATCTCGCCAAGGCCATCATCAAGGCCATCAACGCCGTCGGCACCCACATCAACGCCGATCCGCGCGTCAACGGCCGGCTGAAGGTCGTCTTCCTCCCGAACTACCGCGTGTCCCTCGCGGAAAAGATCATCCCCGCTGCCGATCTTTCGCAGCAGATCTCCACCGCCGGCAAGGAGGCCTCCGGCACCGGCAACATGAAGCTCGCCCTCAACGGCGCGCTCACCATCGGTACGCTCGACGGCGCCAACGTCGAGATCAAGGAGGAGGTCGGCGACGACAATATCTTCATCTTTGGCAAGACCGTGGAGGAGGTGGTCGCCCTCCAGTCCCAGGGCTACAACCCGTGGGGTTATTACGAGCACGACGAGGAAATCCATGCCGTGCTCGACTGGCTCGGTTCGGATTACTTTGTGAAAGGCGAGCCGAACAACCTGCCGGCCATGGTCCGGCACAGCCTGCTGGAGGGCGGCGATCCGTACCTCGTGCTCGCCGACTTCCGCGCCTACAGCGACGCACAGGCCCGCGTCGACGCCGCCTACCGCGACCGGCGCCGCTGGGCGCGGATGGCCATCATGAACACCGCCCGCGTCGGCAAATTCTCCAGCGACCGCACCATCCGCGAATACGCCAACGACATCTGGTCCCTGAAGCCGGTTAAAATCTAGCCCGGATAATTCGCGGCTCAAGGCGCGCAATATTTATCTGGGTTGCGCTTAAGAAATTCCCCAACGCCGGTCGTTTCACTGTCGGTCGGTGTTGTCAGCGGGACAAGGCTCACGGTGGATTTCCCCGTGAGCATAATGGCCGGTGTTGCCCAAGGCCGGCAAAGGGTTTGATTACAAACATGCAAGAATCTCTGTCATTAGTCTGTCCACATTGCGGAGAGTCGTTTGGTCTGGCTCTGGATGTGAGCGAAGGGAGTGCCGAATTCACCGTCGATTGCGAGGTGTGTTGCCGGCCCATGCTGGTGACCGTGCGGATCAACGATGGAATGATCGAAAGCTGGGATGTGGTGGAGGAATGATCGCGGCATAGGCTGTTTCATTACCGATGAAAATTCAAACCCCTCCTTCGCCGTAGGCCAGGGAGGGCAATTTTCTTTCGATTTCAAAAGAAGAATGGCGGAAGGGGTGGGATTCGAACCCACGGTGAGTTTTCACCCACGCCAGTTTTCAAGACTGGAGCCATAAACCACTCGACCACCCTTCCGAAAGAAAAACTATTCGTGCAATTTCTCCTCGCAGCGTTCGATTCTTTCGCCATTTGTCGAGTCTGCAAGTTAGCCGCCGGGCCAGGCGGGTGATTTTCCTAATATGGCCAATTTAACAAATGCGGTGGCGGAGTTTCAGGGACTCTATGGTCCCTTTACCGTGGCGGAACGGGTGTTGCAGAAGATCTGGCTGCAGCGCGATTTCGATGGCAGGCGGATGAGTCTCACCGATGGACGCCGGCTCGACATTCTTTCGCCGGGTGAATGGAATCTGTTGGAGGGGCCGGATTTTCGTGGTGCGCGATTGCGGATCGATGGCCGGGAAGTGAGCGGTGAGGTGGAGGTGCACTTCCATGCTTCGGACTGGCGTGCGCACGGACACCCGGCCAATCCCGCTTATCGAAACGTGGTTTTGCACGTTCTGCTGTTTCCTCCGGGAAAGTCCGAATTGCCCGTGCATGACAGCGACGGGGTCGAGATGCCCACGCTGGTGTTGCTCCCCTTGCTGTATCGGGACCTTGAGGAATACGCGGCGGACGATGCGTTGGAAACAATTACGGCGCGTGATGAGTGGCGCCGCTTTGCGGAGTTGGGAAAAAAATCCACCCAAGAAATTCAAAGTATATTGCGGCTGAAGGCGGCTGAACGCTGGCGACAGAAAGTTCATTACGCGCAATTGCGGATCGACAAGCTTGGCTGGGCTGAAGCGGCGCATCAGACAGCGCTCGAGATCATGGGTTATCGGCGGAATCGGGCCGCCATGCTGGCCCTGGCCGCACGCCATCCTCTGGCCGAGTGGGCGGCCGGGGCGGATGCGGAGCCGTGGTTTGTAGAGGGCAGGGCATGGTGGCAATTGCACGGCGTGCGGCCGGCGAATCATCCACAGACTCGCCTGCGGCAGTATGCGGCCTGGGTCAACGTGTGTCCCGACTGGCCGGACCGGTTGGTCAAATGTGCGGAGGAAATGCCGGCGGGTGAAGCAGCGGTGGCTGCGACTGTGGGCGAGACCCGGCAAATTCTCGAATTGCCCAAATGGCGAAAGAAATTGCTGGGTACGATCACGGGCGGGGCCTTGGGTGGGAGCCGATTCGATACGTTGGTGTGCGACGGATTGCTGCCTCTGGCGGTGGCCAAGACGGGGCGGGATCTTTCGGCGATTTGGTTCAATTGGCTTTTGGGCGATGTGCCCTTGGCGGTGCGACAGGCCATGCCCCCGCTGGGGATCGCAGGGAGTCGGGACCGGCCGTTTTGTCACGGTTATGGGCAGGGATTGCTCGGTTGGATTTTGGAACAGCAAGAGGGCGCAAGTGCCTGATTTTACGCGAGCTGGCAGCGGGCTTGACAAGACTTCGCGTGACACTCTACGTTGAGCCCCCTATAAATTAGTTCACTTTCTATTAAAGGTGGGCCCTCGGGTCCGCCTTTTTTTTCCTACACACATCAAACATACACCATGAGCAGCGAAATTCTGTCAGTCCTCGAATACATGGAGAAGGAGAAGGGCATTCCCCGTGCCGA